>JAOPXD010000020.1 GCA_025965315.1 Marmoricola sp. | reverse complement strand
CAGTCGACCCACCCTGAGGTGGCCCACTCGACGTCCGCGAGGCCGCGGTAGGGGCCGTGGTGGAAGACGGTCGTGCGGATGCACTCGGTCTTGAACAGGCCAATGACGCTCTCCATGAGGGCGTTGTCGTAGGCGTCGCCGACCGTCCCGATCGAAGGCTTGATGCCCTCGATCTCGAGGTGCTCGGTGAACGTGATCAAGGTGTACTGACCAGGTTCAACCGGTGGTTGCAACACCTGCCTGTTGGATGAACCGTAACTGCTCGTCGAGGACCTCGGCAGGCGTTTTCCATCCGAGGACCTTGCGGGGTCTGCTGTTGAGCGCGTGCTGGACGGCCAGGAGGTCCTCAAGGCTCCAGCGTGAGAGGTCGGTGCCCTTGGGGAAGTACTGACGTAGCAGCCCGTTGGTGTTCTCGTTCGTGCCGCGCTGCCAGGGCGAATGAGGATCGGCGAAGTAGACCGCGATCCCAGTGTCGATTCTGAACTGGGCATGCTGGGCGAGCTCCTTGCCGCGGTCCCAGGTCAGGGACCGCAGCAGTTCGTCGGGCATGGAGGTCATGGTCGCCTCGAGTGCCTCCTTCATCGCGACCGCGCCGTAGCCAGCCAAGGCTGGGCCGTTCTTGACCCGTGGCGTTTCCCCGTAGCCCTCAAGTCGCGGCAGGTGGACGAGCATCGTGTAGCGACTCGTGCGCTCGACGACGGTGCCAATGGCAGAGCGGTCGAGCCCAATGATGAGGTCGCCTTCCCAGTGCCCAGGAACTTCCCGGTCTTCGACTTCGGCAGGTCGCTCTCCGATGACCACGTCGGCCGTGACGTGTCCCTGTGCCTTGTTCCTGGACCGCTCTCGCGGGACCCGCAGCGCTCGGCCCGTGCGAAGACACGACACCAGCTCTCGCTTCAGCGCGCCTCGACCCACGATGTAGAGACCTTGGTAGATCGCCTCGTGGCTGATGCGCATGTCCTCATCGTCAGGGAAGTCGACGACGAGGCGCTGGGAGATCTGCTCCGGGCTCCAGGCGGTGGCCCAGGGCCGGTCCTGTCGACGAGCCTTGTTCCGGCCGTTCCAGGCGGTTTCAGGGCCAGGCGCAACTGTGCCGTCCGGGCGCACGAGCTCACCAGCGAGGCGCTGCTGGACGTAGTCATGCAGCCGCGGGTTCGTGACGAGCTTCGACGGCTTCGGGCGCTTCGCGGCCTGCTCGGCCTTCCACTGCGCGACGGACGCGCGGTACTCGATCTTGTGACCACGAGTGGCGGCGTTGCGCCGAAGCTCCCGCGAGATCGTGCCGGGGTCGCGGTGGAGCTCACGTGCGATGGCTCGCACTCCCAGACCCTTGGCCTTGAACAGTGCGATGTCTTCACGTTCATCAGCGGACAGGTAGCGGCCGGTGGGCTCGGCGAGAGACATAGGCGGCATGCCGCCACCGTGTCGGAACCATCGCGATCCCACCGGCGCCGACACGCCCACCGCGAGAGCGGCTGCCTCGCTCGTCATGCCCTCTGCGATGCGACGCCAGAAGGCCCGCTCGAAGTGTCTTGGCAGGTCTGGCCGGCCAGGAGATCTCATGGCCTCGCGCAGAGCTCGATCTGATCGCTGCTGACGTCTTGCCATCGCGCACCTCCGACACCTCGGGGTGTTGCGACGACCGGTTGAGTCCGCCCTAAACGCCCCTGTCCGAGTGATGCACGAGGGCACTGGTGTCGTGCCCGTCGTGCGCCCTGGTCCAGAGCCCCATGTTCAGGGCGTCCAGGGCCAGGTCGGTCCGCAACGATGTCGACAGCTGCCACCCGACGACCCGTCGGCTGCAGACGTCGAGGATGAACGCCGCGTAGACCCAGCCGGCGAAGGTCCGGCAGTAAGTGATGTCGGCGACCCACAATCTGTCGGGAGCATCTGCGGTGAAGTCCCTGTCGACCAGGTCTGGTCGGGTGTCGGGGCCGCTGCCGGGGATGGTCGTGCGAGGACCCTTCGCACGGCTGATCCCTCGCAACCCCAGGTCCTTCATCAACCTCTGCGTGGTGCACCTGGCCACCGACCTCGCATCAGCAAGGGCAGGCTCGCGGGCGAGTTGCGCGTGCATCTTGCGGATCCCGTAGACGCCGTAGTTGTCCTCGTGGACCTTCGCGATGACGACCCTCAGGTCCTCATCCCGAACGGCACGCGCGGACGGCGGACGACTTCTGGCGGCGTAGTACGTGCTCGGAGCCACTGACAGCTCAGCGCTCGTGAGAGCAGCGCAGATAGGCTCGACCCCGTACTCGTCCTTGTGCTGCTCGATGTACTTCACGATCACTTCGCTGGGCGGTCGAGCTCCGCCGCGAAAAAAGCTGAGGCCGACCGAAGGATCGAGTTCGCCCGCCGCAGCTCCTTGTTGTCCCGCTCCAGCTGAGCGATCCGTTCCGCGTCCGTCGTGGACGTCCCGGGCCGATGGCCCTCGTCGATCTCGACCTGGCTCACCCAGTTCCGAAGGGTCTCCGGGTTGATGCCCAACTGCTTACCGATCCTCGACAGTGCCCCCGCCCGAGTCGCCGGGTCCCTCCGAGCCTCAACCGCCATCCGGGTCGCGCGTTCACGCAACTCGTCCGGATGCTTCCTTGGTGCTGCCATGTGCTGATTCTCCTGGCTTGATGGTCTCCATCAAACCCGGTACTAGACACACCACGTGCTGAAAACACTGACATTCCGTCGGCAGCCGACGCAGGGGCGCGCCGCGACGCGAGGCGCTTGAAACAACTGGCGGCACTTCTTGGGGCATCCGCCCCGTAAGCCGCGCTCTGACGCGACGCGCGTGGGGCACTTTGAGGTTTTGGGGGCACCTGCTGTATAGCCGCGCTCTGACGCGACGCGGGTGGGGCACTTGGTGATGTTTTTGGGGCACCCCGGTAGCCGCCCG
>JAOPXD010000143.1 GCA_025965315.1 Marmoricola sp. | reverse complement strand
CCGTCTCCTCGGCGCTCGGGTGGCGCGTAGGCTTGGGCCGTGACTGATCTCGACCGTCGTACGACCCCGGAGGGCTCCACCGCACCCGAGGGCCGCAAGCTGCTGCGCCTGGAAGTGCGCAACGCCGAGACGCCGATCGAGCGGAAGCCGTCCTGGATCAAGACCAAGGCGACGATGGGGCCGGCGTACCGGGAGCTGCAGTCGCTGGTTAAATCCGAGGGGCTGCACACGGTCTGCCAGGAAGCCGGTTGCCCCAACATCTTCGAGTGCTGGGAAGACCGCGAGGCGACCTTCCTGATCGGCGGTGACCAGTGCACCCGGCGCTGCGACTTCTGCCAGATCGACACCGGCAAGCCGCAGCCGCTGGACCGTGACGAGCCGCGTCGGGTCGCCGAGTCGGTCCAGACGATGGGCCTGCACTACGCGACCATCACCGGCGTCGCCCGCGACGACCTGCCCGACGGTGGGGCCTGGCTGTACGCCGAGACCGTGCGCGCGATCCACGAGCTGAACCCGAACACCGGGGTGGAGAACCTGATCCCCGACTTCAACGGTGTCCCGGACCTGCTCGCCGAGGTCTTCGAGGCCCGCCCCGAGGTGCTGGCCCACAACGTCGAGACCGTCCCGCGGATCTTCAAGCGGATCCGGCCGGCGTTCACCTACGAGCGCTCGCTCGGGGTGATCACCGCGGCGCGGGAGTTCGGTCTGGTCACGAAGTCGAACCTGATCCTCGGGATGGGCGAGACCCGCGAAGAGGTCCACCAGGCGCTGGTCGACCTGCACGCAGCCGGGTGCGAGCTGATCACCATCACCCAGTACCTGCGGCCCTCGCTGCGCCACCACCCGGTCGAGCGCTGGGTCAAGCCCGAGGAGTTCGTCGAGCTCACCACCGAAGCCGAGGAGATCGGCTTCACCGGCGTCCTGTCCGGCCCGCTGGTCCGGTCGTCGTACCGGGCCGGGCGGCTGTACCGCCAGGCGATCGAGGCCCGGACAGGAATCAGCACCGCGAGCTGAGTCTCGACTACGCTCGACCACCGGAACCATCGCGCAGAACCTCCGAAGTCACTGCTCACCCGAACGATCTGAAAGCAGCACCCATGGCGAAGAAGGACCCGGCCAAGCCCTCACGGATCAAGCAGATCCTGGAGAGCTACACGATGACCAAGAAGTCCGATCCCCGGATCGGGCTCTGGCTGCTCGGCTCGTTCGTCCTGGCTGCGGCTGCGGGCTTCGCGCTGATGGTCCTGGTCTTCCCGAACAACCTGGTCTTCCCGAGCGTCTTCGGGTTCCTGCTCGGGACGTTCGCAGTCCTGATCGTCTTCGGCCGTCGGGCGCAGACCGCCGCCCTCAAGGGCATCGAGGGCCAGCCGGGAGCCGCGGCCGCCGCGCTCGGGATGCTGCGTCGCGGCTGGCAGACCGATCCGGCCATCGCGTTCACCAAGCAGCAGGACGTCGTGCACCGCCTGGTCGGCCCCCCGGGGATCGTGCTGATCGGCGAGGGCAACCCGAACCGGCTCAAGCCGCTGATGTCGGCCGAACGCCGCAAGCACGAGCGGGTCGTCTCCGAGACCCCGATCCATGAGGTGTACGTCGGCAACGGACCCGGCGAGATCCCGCTGAAGAAGCTGGTCAAGGCGGTCACCAAGCTCGGACGTGAGCTCAAGCCGGCGGCGATGACCGATGTGCTGGCGCGCCTGAAGGCCCTGGACGCGAACCGCTCGATCGCGCCGATCCCCAAGGGTCCGATGCCGACGTCCATGAAGGGCGCCCGCTCGAACATGCGCGGCCGGTAGCGGCTACTTCTTGGTGATGTCGGAGGCTGCCGGTGCCGCCACGTTGACGGGCTTGCCCCAGCCGGACGCCGTCATCGTGAACTTCTGGTCCGAGACCGTGCCCGTCATCTCCACCAGCAGCTTGTCGCTGTCCAGGTACAGGTTGTAGGTCACCGTCGCCGGATCGCTCGGCTTGACCGCGTTCGCCGCAGCTCCGAAGGCCGCCGCAGCCAGCTTGGTGTCGACGGTCATGACGTAGTGGGTGACGGCGCGCCCGTCGAGGGTGGTCCCGCCGGCGTCGACGATCGACTTGATACCTGGCTCCATCGCGGACAGCGATGCTGCCGGACCGATGTTGGACAGCTGGGCCACCAGGCTACCCAGGGTCGGGTCGTTCTTGTCGATCCGCAGGTACTTCCCGCCGGCAGACTGCTGGAGGTACATGGTGCCGTTCACGAGCACGACCCGAAGCTTCTGGGCGCCCGTGCTCATCGCCATCTTCATCGCCGTACCGCCGACGTAGCTGATGTCGGCGACCGCACTGATCGAGCTGCCGAGCTTGATCCCCATGTGCGCTGACCGCTTGGCCTTGATCGCCGCGACGACCTGGCCGACGAAGTCGGAGATGTTGATCGCGGTTCCCGAGACGGCCGTACCGGGCGTGCTGCCGGGGGTCGAGGACCCGGACGAGCCCGTGGTCGGCGAGCTCGTCGACGTGCCGGGGGCCTGAGCGTCCTTGGCGTTGCCCGAGCCGCCGCACGCGGTGAGCGGGGACAGCAGCAGCACGCCCGCGGCGAGCGCGACGAGACGGCGGTGGCGGGACAAGGGCATGGATCCTCCGGGTCTGGACTGGAACAGCGGTGACAGCCTAGGCGGTGGCTGCACAGATCCGGACGAACCCGGAGGGTTCAGGCGGCCCGGTACGCCGCGGAGTGCGTCACGATGTCGTGGAGCCCGCGGCCGTCGGCGCGGAAGACCAGCGGCGGGATCACCAGGCAGATCATGATCTGCCGCACGAACGCCGAGAACAGGGTCAACGGGCGTCCGTCGAGGTGGTGGACGCGGACCTTGAACAGCTTCTGACCGAACGACGACCCGGTCAGCCCGACCCCGACCGCGGACTCGAGCAGGAAGAGAACGAGGGTCACCGCGCCGAACGCGGAGTTCTGGATGTCGCGGAGGATGAAGAAGGTCACCCCGTAGCACGCAGCCCAGTCGAGGACGAGTGCCAGGACCCGCCAGGCCCACGACGCGGTGTCGGGGACGAGCGGGTGCGAGGACGTTCGGGGCTCGGTCATCGACCGGAGCCTATCGACCCGATTTGACGCAATCCCCGCCGCCCGGAGTGTGGAGGCGTGCGATATCGTCGCGTCGCTCCACCTCACCCGTTTCAGACCCAGGTCGCACGGTGCGGCCAAGGAGGACGAATGTTCCAGAACAGCGACGAGCTTCTGAAGTACCTCAAGGACGAGAAGGTCGACATGGTCGACGTCCGTTTCTGCGACCTGCCCGGCGTGATGCAGCACTTCACGGTCCCGGTGTCCTCCTTCGACCAGTCGGTCTTCAACGACGGGCTCGGCTTCGACGGCTCCTCGATCCGCGGCTTCCAGGCGATCCACGAATCCGACATGCAGCTCTTCCCGGACCCGACCACGGCCTACATCGACCCGTTCCGTACGGCGAAGACGCTGGTCGTGAACTTCTTCATCCACGACCCGATCACCGGCGAGGCGTACTCGCGCGACCCGCGCAACATCGCCCGCAAGGCGATGGCGTACCTGGCCAGCGCCGGCATCGGCGACACCGCCTACTTCGCCCCCGAGGCCGAGTTCTACGTCTTCGACTCGGTGCGTTTCGAGACCGGTGTGAACCAGAGTTTTTACCACATCGATTCCGAGGCAGGCGCCTGGAACACCGGCTCCGAGGACAACAACCGCGGGTACAAGGTCCGCTACAAGGGCGGGTACTTCCCGGTCTCGCCGTACGACCACTTCGGTGAGCTCCGCGACGAGATGGTCATCGAGATGGAGCGCGCCGGCCTGCACGTCGAACGCGCGCACCACGAGGTCGGCACCGCCGGCCAGGCCGAGATCAACTACAAGTTCGACGAGCTGCTAAAGGCCGCCGACGACGTGATGAAGTTCAAGTACATCGTCAAGAACGTGGCGTGGCGCAACAACAAGACCGCGACCTTCATGCCGAAGCCGATCTTCGGCGACAACGGCTCGGGCATGCACGTGCACCAGTCCATCTGGAACGAGGGCAAGCCGCTCTTCTACGACGAGACCGGGTACGGCGGGCTGTCCGACACCGCGCGCTACTACATCGGCGGCCTGCTCAAGCACGCTCCGTCGCTGCTGGCGTTCACCAACCCGACGGTGAACTCCTACCACCGGCTGGTTCCGGGCTTCGAGGCACCGATCTCGCTGGTCTACAGCCAGCGGAACCGGTCGGCCTGCGTGCGGATCCCGATCACCGGAACCAACCCGAAGGCCAAGCGGATCGAGTTCCGCTGCCCCGATCCGTCGGCGAACCCGTACCTGGCGTTCTCCGCGCTGCTGCTCGCCGGCATCGACGGCATCAAGAACAAGATCGAGCCGCCGGCTCCGGTCGACAAGGACATCTACGAGCTGCCGCCGGCAGAGATGGCCGAGATCGCCCAGGTCCCAACCTCGCTCAACGCCGTGCTCGACAACCTCGAGGCCGACCACGAGTTCCTGACCGTCGGCAACGTCTTCACGCCCGACCTGATCGAGACCTGGATCGACTACAAGCGCACCCAGGAGATCCTGCCCGTGCAGCTGCGGCCGCACCCGCACGAGTTCGAGCTGTACTACGACATCTAGGCCCTAGAGGGCCGCTGACCTGCGGGTTTGTGTTTCCCTACGCCTCAGAGTCCGCGGATAGTCCGCAGGCCCCGGCACTCCTCTCGCGAGGATGCCGGGTCTTTGTGGTTTCTGTTGGGTGCTTGCTGGCGAGGGTCGATCGAGCCGAGTGAAGCAGCTTCAGTCAGTCGGAGCTGTCAGGAGTCGGAGGGCCGCTTTCCCATTGACCTGCTGCTCCGGCGACAAGGCGCGCCACTCCCGCGCGGTGTCGGGCAGGGCACGCCGCAGAGCTTCGAGTCGCGACCGATCGGAGCCGGCGAACCGCTCGCGCTCGGCGTAAGGATCCTCGATGCAGCACAGCAGGACCGCTGCGTCCTGGAGGTGCCGCTCGGGGTTGCGCGAGTCGGTCTCGTAGGCCGCAGCCTTGAGGATGAGTGCCCCGAACGGGTTGGGGACACTGAGCGTTGTCGTCCTGTCGCCGGTGATGGTGACGACTGCGTTCACGGTGCGACGAAGCGCCTGGGTGCCACCATCGATCGCGACCATGGTGCGACCGCGCAGTTTCTCGACGACTCGCGGCGGGGCGTGGTCTGCGACCA
>JAOPXD010000052.1 GCA_025965315.1 Marmoricola sp. | reverse complement strand
GCTCCGCGTAGCATGCGATGGCCGGGCCGCGACAGAGCTTGGTTGTCGTGGGCGAAGGGACAGCAGTGGTCAGCACCCGTGCGCGCACCTGTGCCCGTTGGGGCGCGGTGCCCGCGCTGGTGATCCTCGCTCTCGCGATCTGGACCGGCGTCCAGGGTCTGCACGCGCGTTCGTCGCTGAACAACGCCACCTCGCACCTGACCAGGGCTCGCTCGGAGGCCAGCAAGGGACATCTGGGCGCCGCCGCCGAGCAGGCGCGCGAGGCAGAGGCCGAAGCCCGGTCGGCGCACGGGAAGCTGGGCGGGTTCGAGTTCGACGCGCTGCGGCCCGTTCCGTGGGTCGGACGCCAGGTCAAGGCTGCGCAGGCGCTCTCCGCGGTAGCGACGACGCTGACCCAGGACGGTTCGGGGCTGTTGGCGGTGGCTGCGACGTCACCGCTGGCCGGTGACGACACCGGGTCCGCGGGAATCAGCAACCTGAAGGCGCTCTCGGTGCAGCTCAAGCTGATCACGCCCCGCCTGACGGCGACCGCGACTGCGGTGACCTCGGCCCAGTCCCTCGTTGCCCGGCTGCAGGGGGAGTCGCTCGCGGGACCGCTCGCCCGCGCCGTGGACAAGCTCGCTCCTACGCTCGCGAGCGTCGGCAAGCAGCTCGCGATCGCCCAGGGCGCGACCGAGCTCGCCGATCGCGGCGCCCGGACGGGCAGGCCGCTGCGATTGCTGTTCCTGGCCCAGGACACCTGGGAGCTGCGGCCCTCGGGTGGTTTCATCGGGTCCTACGGGATCCTGGAGATCGGCAACGGCAAGATCCACATGGCCAAGTACGCCGACGCGAAGGCGTTCCCGTTCCCGCGGACGCCGGTGTACCCACCGGAGCCGCTGCGCTCGAACGAGCAGCACCCGTGGGCGTTGACCGGTGCCGGCTGGTGGCCGGACTTCCCGACCTCGGCCCGAGCCGCCGAGAAGATCTTCACCCTCGCCGGTGGACAGAAGGTCGACGGGGTTCTCGGCAGCACCCAGCAGTTCCTCGAGGACCTGCTGCGCGCGACCGGTACGTCGTTGAAGGTGCGCGGGTTCCCCGATGTCGTCACGCCCGCCAACGTGAGCCAGCGGATCCTCTACAACGTCGAGCTCAAACGGCCTCACGACAAGCCGCGGAAGAAGTTCCTGATCGAGCTCACCCAGGAGCTCTTCAACAAGCTCGGCACCGTGCACGGCAAGCAGGCGCGTGCCGGACTGGGTGCGTTCAACACCGCGTTCAACGTGCGCCACCTGCAGATCTACCTGAACGACCCGAGGATGCAGAGCGTCTTCAACAGTGCTGGTTGGAGCGGCGCACTGATCGCGCCGAGGCACAGCGACATCTTCACCCTCGCCGACGCCGATTTCGGGTCGGACAAGGCGACGCGGTGGGTTCGCAAGCACACGACGTACACGGTCTCCCGGGCGAAGAACGGGCGCCTGGTCGCTCAGGTCGACGTGTCGATGACCGACTTCGGACCGAGGTCGAAGATCAACCCGGACTACGACAGCTACCTGCGGATCTACGCCCCGCCCGGCTCGGTGCTGGTCGACGCGTCCCAGCACAAGCTGGACGTGCGCACGGGAACCGAGAGCGGACTGGTCACCTACGGTGCCGGTCAGGACGTCCTGCCAGGAAATACCAAGGTCCGGCACTTCGCGTACTACCTGCCGAGCAGCGTGGTCCGCAACGGCCGCTACAGCCTGCTGGTCCGACCGCAGGCCGGAACGCCGAACGACAAGATCACGGTGCGGATCCTGCTCGGGAAGAAGCCGTTCGTCCGCACCTTCACCAGCAACCAGGGCGACCAGACCATCACCACGTCCGCGACGGGCGGCCCGACGCTGCAGATCGCGCCGGACGCGCCCTGGAACCTGGTGCAGGCGACCCCGATCACCGCCAAGTGCCAGATCACCGCGAAGCAGCCACCGGCGCTGCCGAAGAACGCGACGATCGAGCAACGCCGGTTGTCGTTCATCGCCAGCCAGCACGCGATCCAGCCTCAGCTGGACAAGCTCCGGTCACAGGGCTGCGAGCAGATCCTGATCCACTACACGAAGCACTGAGCCTCACACGGCAAGTCGGCCGAACGCGCTCCGGTGGAAGACGAGCGGGCTGCTGGTGTCGGTCTGGTCGACCGCGTGCAGCTCGAGGAACACGACCACGTGGTCGCCGGCCTCGACCTCGGAGTGGATCGTGCAGTCGAACCGGGCGAGACCCTCGTCGAGGGTCACCGCGCCGTCACCGCTGACCCGGACCGGCACGCCGTCGAAGCGGTGCTCCGGTACCCCGGCCAGCTGGCGGCAGGCCGCGTGCTGGTGGTCGGCGAGGACCGTCACGCCGACGTGGGGGGATCGCCGCAGGTCGGGCCAGGTCTTGGACTCGCGGGCGATCGAGAACGACACCAGCGGCGGGTCGAGGCTGACGCTGGTGAAGGAGCTCGCCGCGAGCCCCACGAGCTCGCCGTCGACCTCGGCGGCCACGGCGACGACCCCGGTGGGGAAGATGCCGAAGGCCTGCCGCAGCTGGGCCGGGTCGAGGTCCTGGTTCGTGACGAGCTTGCTCATGCCGACACCGGTCTTCCGGTCAGTAGCGCTGTGACTGCGGGGCGGGTTGCCGCGAGCCAGGGGGCGTAGGCGGCCGGATCGTCGTGCCCGGAGTCCAGGATGAACAGTCCACGACCAGGAACGGTGGCGCCGAGCTCGGTCAGCACCGGGCGCAGGGAGAGCTCCGGAGCCAGTGCGTGCGCCGGCGAGGCACCGAGCATCAGCGGGACCGCCACCCCGCGCAGACCGGTACCGCCGGCGAACCGGTCCAGGAACAGCTTCAGCAGCCCGGTGTAGGTGCCCTTGTACGTCGGGCTGGCAACGACCACCAGCTCTGCCGCGCCGACCTGCTCGACCAGCGCCGCCACCGAGGACGACGACCAGTCGAGAAGGTCTGCCCCGAGAGAGGCGAGATCGACGACGACGTCGGGTTCGGCACCGCTGAGCTCCCGTGCGAGGTAGCTGGCTGCGGCGAGGGTACGGCTGGCCGGCTTGGGGTTGCCGACGACGACTGCGGTGCTCATGACGCCGCCGTTGCCCGGGCGCTGGCACCGAAGGGGACCGAGGTGCTGGACCGGACCGGGTGCGGATGGGTCCAGAGCCCGCGCCGCTCGAGCTCGGGAAGGACGCCCTCGCCGAACCAGTACGCCTCCTCGAGGTGCGGGTAGCCCGACAGCACGAACTCCTCGATCCCGACGGCCTGGTAGGCCTCGATCAGGTCCGCGATCTCGGTGAACGACCCGACCATCGCGGTACCGGCACCGCCGCGGACCAGGCCGACGCCGGCCCACAGGTTCGGGTACACCTCGAGGTTGTCCTTGGAGCCGCGGTTCAGGTCGAGCATCCGCTTCTGGCCCTCCGACTCGCTGCGCTTGAGGCCGCCCTGGATGCGGGCGACGTCCTCCTCGGAGATGTGCTCGAGGAGGCGGTCGGCCTCGGCCCAGGCTGCCGCGGAGGTGTCCCGCGCGATCGTGTGCAGCCGGATCCCGAACCGGAGCTCGCGGTCCTCGGCCGTTGCTGCGGCGCGGACCCGGGCGATCTTCTCGGCGACGGCCTCAGGCGGCTCGCCCCAGGTCAGGTACACGTCGGCATGCCTGGCCGCTACGGCGATTCCGGCCGCTGAGGAGCCGCCGAAGTAGATGTCCGGTTGCAGCTCGGGAACCTGGGCGAGGACCGCGTCCTCGACGCTGAGGTGCTCGCCGTGGAAGGTCAGCGGCTTGCCGGTCCACAGCTCCTTGACGATGTGCAGGAACTCGTCGCAACGGGCGTACCGGTCGTCCTTGTCGAGGAAGTCGCCGTACATCCGCTGCTCGTGGCTCTCGCCACCGATGACGACGTTGAGCAGCAACCGACCACCGGTGAGGTTCTGGAACGTGCCGGACATCTGGGCAGCGAGGAACGGCGCGGTCAGGCCCGGCCGGAACGCGATCAGGAACTTGAGCCGCTCGGAGAGCGAGCTGAGGGCCGCCGTGGTCACCCAGGCGTCCTCGCACCAGGCACCGGTCGGGGTGAGCGCCGCCTCGAAGCCGAGCTGCTCGGCCGAGCGGGCGACCTGGCCCAGGTACGGCACCGAGGCCGGTCGGCCGGCACTCTCGGCACCGACGCCGTGGCCGCCGCCGACGACGTGACGCCCGTCGCCGCCGTTGGTGGGCAGGAACCAGTGGAACGTGAGACTCATCAGGTCGTCCTTCTCAGATCTGTCCGTGGCGGGGAGGGAGTACGCCGTCGACGGCCCAGCGGCCGAGGTGCTGGATCTTCCAGCCGGCCGGGTCGTGGAGGGTGTGGGTGCGGGCGTTGCGCCAGTGCCGGTCGAGCGCCTCGCTGGTGAGCGCGGAACGGGTGCCGGCGACCTCGAAGAGCCGGCTCGCGGTATCGATGCTGGCACTGGTGGTGGCCGCTCGAGCAGCGGCGACGGCGAGGCTGGCTTCGGCTGCTGTTCGGTCGGTGAGGTCGGCGTTGGCTGCGTCGACCCGACGGGCGGCCTCGGCGACGAGGGCTTCTGCTGCCCTCACCGCGAGCTCCATCTCCCCGAACGCGTGCACCACCAGCGGGTCGTCGGCAGCGCGTTCGACGCCGGCATCGGGGTGGGGCCTGCTCTTGGTGGTGACGATCTCGGCGGCGTCCTCGAGCGCCGCTCGGGCGATGCCGGCGTCGATGGCTGCGTGCAGGAGCTGGGCGTAGGCGCCGTACGTCGAGGGGCCGTCGAAGGTGACTGCGAAGTCGGTGATCAGGTCGTCGGTGACCCGGACGTCCGTGAGGTGGACGGTCCCGCTCGCGGTGGTGCGCTGGCCGATCGCGTCCCAGTCGTCGACGACCTCGACGCCCGCAGCAGTGCGGGGCACCCAGGCGATGTGCAGCGGGCCGTCGGCACCGAGGTGCGCGAGGACGGCGATCCAGTCGGCGAACAACGAACCGGTGCAGTAGAACTTCGTCCCGCTGAGCAGCCAGGCGTCGCCGTCGCGGACGAGGGTGGTCCGGAAGTCGCGGACGTGCTGGGTGCCGCGCTCGGACTGGGCGTTGCCGATCTTCTTGCCGTCGAGCAGCTCGCCGAAGATGCGGGCCTGCTGCGCGGTCGTGCCCTGCAGCCTGACCTGGTTGGCGTAGACGAAGTGGCTGTGCGGGATCTGCGCGATGTTGGGGTCAGCGCGGCCGATCAGCCGGAAGACCTCGGCGACCGTCGTGGCCGGCAGGTCCGGGCCGCCGTGCTCCGCCGGGACGGTGATCGCCAGCAGGCCGCTGGCCGCCAGTGCGTCGATCTCGTCGACCGGAAGGAGCCGGTCGCGGTCGCGGGCGGCTGCCCCCCGGGCGAACCGGTCGGCGAGGTCGGCGGCCACCGCGATCGCGTCGGACGCGCTGAGCAACGGAACCCGCAGGTCTGGTTCGGAGAGCTGGAGTGCACTCATGTGCGGGGCCTCCTTCCTGGGGAGCGCTTGCATTGAAGAGTGTTTGTCTACTGGTTCTATCTACAATAGCGAGTGGGGTCGGTTTCGCGGGTGCCGGCCGGCAGTGGATTCAGTGATCAGGTGATCGGCAGAACCGATCACACAATCCGATCACCGGTGCTTCACGTCCTGCCAGGACTGCTGGATCGCGGCACTCGGGCCGGTGCCGTTGAGCAGCTGGTCACCGACGATCCGGGCGCGGTACATCACCGGGTTGTGCGACGCCAGCGTGCGTGCGTTGCGCCAGTGCCGGTCGAGCCGGAACCGGTCGGTGACCGCCGAGCTGCCACCGACCTCGAACAGCTCGGTGGTGAGCCCCAGGACCAGGTCGATCACCTGGCCCTGCGCGCTGAAGGTGGCCGCGTCCGCGTCGTCGTACAGGTCCTGGGTGGCGGTGCCCGCGGCCTGGGCCCGTACGACGACGTCGACCGCATCGACGGCAGCCAGGGTCACCGCCGAGGCTGCGAACGAGGCGGACTGCAGCCTGCCGACGACCTCCTGGACGAGGGGGTCGTCCTTCGGGCTGGGGATGGCCGGGTTGGCCAGGTTGCGGGTCCGTCCGCGTACGTAGGTGACCGCGTCCGCGACTGCCCGTCGCCCGATCCCGGACAGGGTCGCGAGGTGGATGAGCTGGAAGAACGCGATCAGGTGGGTCCCGGGGATCTCGCCGTTGGCGTAGATCTCGACGTCGTCCGGGTGGATGTCGACGTCCTCGAAGACCGTGGTGCCGCTGCCGGTCAACCGCTGGCCGAAGCCGTCCCAGTCGTCGATCCGGGTGACCCCGGTCGCCGAGGTCGGCACCAGCACCGTGGCGCTGTGCTCGGCGTCCAGCGTCACCGTGGTCAGGATCCAGTCGGCGAACAGGCTTCCGGTCGAGTAGAACTTCTTGCCCGACAGCCGCCAGCCGGTGCCTGCGGGCGCCGCCGCGCTGATCGTGGTCTCGTTCTCCCAGAACGACCTGCTGCCCTGCTCGCTCTGGGCGTTCCCGACGATGATCCCGGCTCCGAGCCGGCGCAGCCAGCGCTCCCGCGCGGCCGGGTCCGGCTGGACCAGCACGGTCTCGACGAAGCCGAAGTGGCCGCGCAGCAGCTGCGGCAGGTTCGAGTCGGCTTTCCCGAGCTCGATGAGCTGGCGGAAGAACTGCGGCAGGGTCGCCCCGAGACCGCCGTACTCGCGGGGGATCCGGATCCGGCCGAACCCGGCCTCCCGGAGCCACTCGACCTCGTCGAACGGCAACCGCCGGTCGGCGTCGCGGTCCACCGCGCCCTCGGCGATCTTGGCGAACACCGGGGCGAACAGCTCGGTGAGCTCGTCGTCGGTCACGATGCCTGCTCGAGCCGGGGGAGCGCGGTCAGCAGCCGCTGGGTGTACGCGTGCTGCGGCCGGGTGAAGATCTCGTCGGCGGTACCGCGTTCGACGACCTTGCCGTCCTTCATCACCAGCACCCGGTCGCTCATGTGGTGGATCACGCCGAGGTCGTGGGAGATGAACAGGTAGCTCACTCCGAGGTCGTCCTGGAGATCGGTGAGCAGGTCGAGCACCTGGGCCTGGACCGAGACGTCGAGCGCCGAGACCGGCTCGTCGCAGACGATCAGCTCCGGCTCCGGTGCCAGGGCGCGCGCGATCGCGACCCGTTGGCGCTGTCCCCCGGAGAGCCGCAGCGGCCCGGCGTCCAGGTGCTCCGCGCCGAGCCCGACCTGCTCGAGCAGCCGGAAGACGCGGTCGCGGGTCTCGGCCTTGCTCGAGGGTGGCTTCGGTCCCCGGGACAGTGCGTCGCCGAGGATCCGACCGACCGACCAGCGGGGGTCGAACGAGCTCAGCGGGTCCTGGTAGACCACCCCGACCCGGCTTCGCAGCGGACGTCGTTGCCGCTGGGTCAGCGTGCTCCAGGCCGCGCCGCGGAGGAGGACCTCACCGCCCTCCGGTGCCAGCAGCGCCAGCGCGATCTTGGCGGCGGTGGTCTTCCCGGACCCGGACTCGCCGACGATCCCGAGGGTCTCGCCGCCGAAGAGCTCGAAGGACACGTCCTGGACGACGGTCCGGTCGACCCCGTCGGGCCCGCGGTACACCTTCGTGAGGTTGCGGGCGTCGAGCAGCGGACGACCACGGTCGACCGGTCGACGCTTGCGCGGAGCCGCCGGTGCGTCGCCCCGGACCAGACGGGTGCCGCGGGTGTGCTCGGAGGGGACCGCGTCGAGCAGCGCCTGGGTGTACTCGTGCTGGGGCCGGCGGAGCACCTGGCGGGTGGGTCCGTACTCCACGATCTCGCCGTGTCGCATCACCGCGACGTCGTCAGCGAGGCGCGCCACCACCGACAGGTCGTGACTGATCAGGATGATCGAGGTGCCCCGCGCCTTGGACGCGGCCAGCAGGTCGAGGACCTGGGCCTGCACGGTGACGTCGAGAGCCGTGGTCGGCTCGTCGGCGATCAGCAGCCGCGGATCCAGGGCGATCGCCGAGGCGATCAGTGCCCGCTGCCGCAGGCCCCCGGAGAGCTCGTAGGGGCGTTGCCGGGCACGCATCTCCGGCTCCGGGACCCCGACGGACTCGAGCAGCTCGACGACCCGTTCGGTGCGTGCGGACCGGTCGCCCCAGCCGTGCAGCCGCAGCGGTTCGCCGACCTCGTCGCCGACCCGGCGGAGCTGGTCGAGGGAGACCAGCGCGTCCTGGAGCACGAAGCCGATCTCCTTGCCCCGCACCCCGCGCCAGGCGCGCTCGCCCAGAGCGGTCAGGTCGCCCTCGCCGGGGCTGCCCGGGTCGAGGGTGATCCGGTCGGCCTGGACGCGGGATCCCGGTCCGGTCAGGCCGACCAGGGTCCGCGCGGTGACGCTCTTGCCGGAACCGGACTCGCCGACGATGGCCAGGCAGCGTCCGGCGTGGGCGGTGAACGAGATGCCCTTGACGACCTCGGCCGGACCGAAGGAGACGCGCAGGTTCTCCACGGTCAGCAGCGCGTCTCCGGCCTGGTGCCCGGTGTCCGTGGTCGCCGGGGTGTTCGCCCGGGTGGACGCCGTCGTGCGTGCGTTGAGGACGGTCATCGTGACGCTCCTTCCAATCGGTGCTGCAGGGTGCGACCGAGCGAGGTGACGGCGAGCGCCACCACGACGATCAGCAGCCCGGGCAGGATCTCCAGCCACCACTGCGTGGTGATGTAGTCGCGGCCCGAGTCGAGCAGGGCGCCCCACTCGGGGCTGGGCGGGGCGACACCGAGGCCGAGGAACGCCAGGCCCGAGGCCCAGACGATCGACTGGCCGACACCGAGGGTCATCACCGCGACCAGCGGGCGCATCGCGTTGGGGAAGAGGTGCCGGCGGATCACGGTGCGGCGCGGGTGGCCGAGCGCACCGGCGGCCTCGACGTACCCGGACTCGCGCACGTTGAGGACCTGGCCGCGGACCATCCGGGCGTAGCCCGGTGCCGAGCCGATCCCGACCGCGATCAGCTCGGTACCCATCGACGGGCCCCGGATCGAGATGAGGAGCAGCGCCAGCAGCAGCACCGGGAAGGCGAAGGCCACCTCGAGCACCCGGGTGATCACCACGTCGACCCAGCCGCCGGCCAGTCCGGCCGAGAACCCGAGGACGATCGCGATGAACATCGCCAGCGCGGTCGCACCGAGACCGATCCCGAGCGACTGCCGGGTGCCGTAGACGACCCGGGTGAACAGGTCGCGGCCAGCGGCGTCCGTCCCGAACGGGTGCGCCAGCGACGGCTTGCCGAGGCTGTGCTGCAGGTCGATCGCGTTCGGGCTGTGCGAGGTGAGCAGGCCCGGGACGAGAGCGGCGAGCACGATGAAGGCGACCACCGCCAGCGCGACCACGGTGCCCGGTCGGGCCCGGAGGCCGCTGACGCGGTCCAGGGTCCAGGCCCGGGTCGGGGGAACCGACAAGGCGGTCATGAGCGGGCTCCCAGACGCGGGTCGACCAGCCGGTAGGTCAGGTCGACGAGCAGGTTGGCGACGACGTACACGGCGGCGACGACCAGCACGATGCCCGACACCGTCGGTACGTCCCGGGTGTTCACGGCGGTGACCAGGACCTGACCGATACCCGGACGGCCGAAGATGTTCTCCGCGATGACGGCGCCGGAGAGCAGGGCGCCGAGCGCCCAACCGGACAGCGTGATCGCCGGGATCACCGAGTGCCGCAGCGCGTGCCGGAGCCGGACCGCGGTGTCGCCCATCCCGCGGGTGCGGGCGGTGGTGATGAACGGCTGGTCCAGGACCTTCTCGAACTCGTCCCGGGTGACCTGGCCGAGGAAGCCGGCCAGCGGGATCGCCAGCGTCAGTACCGGGAGCACCGTCCCGGAGACGCCGTCACCGCCGATCACCGGGAAGATCCGCAGCTCCACGGAGAACACCACCAGGAGCACGACCCCGATCCAGTACGGCGGCAGGCTCGCCGTCAGCGACTCCCAGCCCGAGCCGAGGGCGGTGGCGACCCGGCCGCGCTTCACGGTGAGCAGGGTGACGGTCAGGGCGAGCACCCAGGCGACCACCAGGGCCAGCAGGGTGAGGACCAGGCTCGGCACGATCTCCGACCCGATCACCTGGGTCACCGGCCGGTACTGGGTGTACGACGTACCGAGGTTGCCCTTGAACAGTCCGCCCACGTAGTGCAGGTACTGCACCAGGACCGGGTGGTCGAACCCGAACTTCGCCTTCACCGGTGCCAGCTCGGAGGGGGAGTAGGTCTGGGCCCGACCGGTCTTGAGGTTGAGGATCGTGGTGGCCCGGTCGCCCGGGATGAGCAGCTGGGCGAAGAAGGTGACCGAGGCGGCGGCGATCAGCACCAGCACAGCGGTCACGACCTTGAGGGCGACCGTGCGGGCTGTCCGCACGCCGGAGCGTGCGGACAGCCGTGCGACCGTCGGTCCGGTGTCGAGGGTGACGGCGGACATGTCAGCTCACTTCACGAAGTACGCGTCGGAGAAGACCGGTTCGCCCTGGCTCTTCTCCAACCAGAAGTCCTTCAGCGACTTCGACGTCGCGTAGGTGCTGTTCTGGTCGTAGAGCGGCAGCGTCGCGGCGTTGTCGGAGATGATCTGCTGCGCCTGCTTGTAGAGCGCGGCAGCCTTGGCCGGGTCGGTGGCGGTGTTGGCCCCGTTGATGACCTGGCCCAGCTGGGCGTTGTTGTAGAACGACTCGTTGTTGCCGTTCGGGTCGGCGGTCGTCGACGGGCGCCAGACGATCCAGAGGATCGACGGGCTCGGGCTGGTCCAGTAGAACGGCGTTGCGTCGTACGCGTCCGGGCCGGAGTACTTGCCCGAGAACACCTCGGCCTGGGTGGCCGGGATGAGCTTGACGTTGAAGCCGACCTTCTTCCACTGCTGCTGCAGCACCTGCAGCACGGTGGAGCCCTCGGCGTTGATCACCGCGCCGGCCGGGTACGGGAACTTGACGTCGAGCTCCTTGCCGTCCTTGGTCCGGTAGCCCGCGGAGTTCCGGCCCGTCCAGCCGGCCTGGTCGAGCAGCTCGCCGGTCTTCTTCGGGTCGTAGGCGTACGCGGCACCGGCTGCTGCGTCGTAGTCCGGCGTGGCCTGGCTGACCGCGCCGTTGCCCTCGTACGGGATGACGCCGTGGAAGCCGGTCTCGACCGCTGCCTTGCGGTCGGCCCCGTAGGAGAAGGCCTGGCGGACCAGCTTGTCGGTGAACACGCCCTTGATGGTGTTCAGGTACGCCGAGACCGGCTTGCCCGGCGTGATGTACAGGGTGGTGTCGAACTTCGACCTGGCCTGCGCCCAGTCCGTTGTCGGCACGTCGTAGACGACGTTGGACTGTCCGGTGGTCAGGGAGGAGTAGCGGGTGACGCCGTCGGCGACGAACTTCCAGTCGACCTCGTTGACGATCGCCGGCCCCTGGTGCTCGGCCGTCGCGGGCCAGGAGGTGTAGTTCGGGTTGCGCTTGAGGATGACCTCCTGGCCGTGCTTCCAGTCGGCGACGGTGAACGCGCCCGAGCCGACCGGCTTCTCGCAGTTCTGCTGCTGGGAGTGGTTCTTCAGCGCGGTCGGGGACTGGATCCCGAAGTAGCCCTGGGTGATCAGGGTCAGGAACGGCGTGTACCGCGAGGTCAGGTTGATCTGCACGTGCGTCGGGTCGAGCGCCTTCGCCGACTTGTAGTACGGATCCATCGAGACCTTGGCGGTGCTGTTGCCGCCCTTGTTCTCCCAGTAGTCGAAGTTGTAGGCGACCGCAGCGGCGTCGAGCGGGGTGCCGTCGGTGAACTTGACGCCGGGCTTGAGGGTGAAGGTGTAGGTCCTGCCGTCCGGCGAGACCTTCCACGAGGTCGCGAGCCAGGGCTTGACGGCGTTGTTGTCGTCCTCGGTCACCAGTCCGTCGAGGACCTGCCGGGAGATGTAGGCCTGCTGGATCCAGCCACCGAAGATGCACGGCGGCTCCTGCTCGTGGGCGTACACGATGGTGCCTCCCTTGACCGGCGTACCGGATCCGGTGGCATCGGATCCGCTGCTGCCGCACGCCGTGAGCAGCCCGCCTGCGAGAGCGGCGCCGGCGCCGATGACGGCAAGTCGGTGGAGGGAGGTGTTCACGGGATCAGTTCCTTCTGGTGGGTGGTGGAGGTCGCGGGGAGATGGGCTCCGCCGCGGTAGCGGGTGCCGGGGTGCCTGTCGGGAAGCCGGTCGCCCTCGGAGAAGATGCGGTCCCGGAGCGACTCGTCCGCGTCGTAGGACGTCCGGAGCCGCCCGCGCTCGCGGAGTACCGGGACGACGAGCTCGACGAAGTCCCGGGCGGTGTCGTAGGAGTGGTACTGGAGCAGGTTGATGCCGTCGATCCCGACCTCGTCGAGCCAGCGCTCGATCTCGTCGGCGACCTGGTCAGGAGTACCGACCGCCAGCAGCGGCTGCTGGGACAGGTCCCCGAAGCCGGCCAGGAACTCGCCGACGGTCTGCTCGGGGTCGAACGACTTGTAGCGGCCGACTCCGCCACCGTCGGGGGTGATGTCGGCCAGCTTCGTGTCCGCCGGGTACGCCGTCGGGTCGAACGGCAGGCTGGTGTGCGCGAGGTAGCCGTCGGGACTGGCGAGCTCCTGGTACGTCGCGAGCTTGGCCTTGGCCTCGTCCTCGGTCCTGCCGACGATCACGCCGGCGATGGTGACGAACTTGACGTCCTCGGCGTGCCGTCCGGCCGCGACCGCCTCCTTGCGGATCCGGGCGATGGTGGCCTGGACCGCTTCGGTGTTCGGGCCCCCGGTGAAGACGACCTCGGCGTGCTTGCCGGCGAAGGCGGACCCGGCGTCGGACGCGGTCGCGGTGATCAGCAGCGGAGTGCGCTGCCGGGTCGGGGACGGCAGGTGCGGCCCCTCGACCTGGTAGTACGGCCCGACGTGGTTGATCGCGCGGATCTTCGACGGGTCGGCGAAGACCCCGCCGTCACGGTCCTCGACGATGGCGTCGTCGTCCCAGGAGCCCTCCCACAGCTTGTAGAGCACGTCGAGGTACTCCTCGGCGATCGCGAACCGGGTGTCGTGCTCGATCTCCTCGGTGTGCCCGAAGTTCCGGGCCGCGTTCGGCAGGTAGGAGGTGACGATGTTCCAGCCGACCCGGCCCTTGGTGAGGTGGTCGAGCGTGCTCAGCCGCCGGGCCCACGCGAACGGCGGCTCGTACGACGTCGAGAACGTGATCCCGAAACCCAGGTGACGGGTGACCGCGGCCATCGCCGGCACCACCATCGCCGGGTCGTTGTTGGGGATCTGCAAACCCTCGCGGATCGAGGTGTCGGCCGAGCCGCGGAAGACGTCGTAGGTGCCGACGACGTCGGCCAGGAAGACCGCGTCGAAGCCGCCGTCCTCGAGCAGCCGGGCCAGCTCGGTCCAGTACTCGATGTCGTTGAAGCGCTGGCGGTTGTTGTTCGGCAACCGCCACAGGCCGTGGGTGATGTGGCTGACGCAGTTCATCTCGAAGAGATTGAGGATCAGCCGCTTCTTGTCCTCGGGCACGGCGGCCTCAGACCTTCGTCGGCGCGAAGGCGCCGCGGTAGCGGGTGGCGTGGTGGCGCTCGGGGAGCCGGTCGCCCTGGCCGAAGAGCTTCTGCCGCAGCGTGCCCTCGGCGTACTCGGCCTGCTGGAGGCCGCGCTTCTGGAGCACCGGCGTGACGTGATCGATGAAGTCCTCGTAGGTGCCGGGGATCTCGGCGTTGACCAGGTTGATGCCGTCGATGCCGGCCGCCTGCCAGACCTCGAGCGCGTCCGCGATCTGGTCCGGCGTACCGACGATCCGGCTGTTGGTGGCGGTGTAGTGCGCCACGTCGCGCAGGGTGGCAGGACGGTCGGTGACCAGGTCCTTGATCCAGCCGACGATCGACTGGACGCCCTCGGTCCTGATCTCGCCTACGGGCGTGTCCAGGTCCTCGTGGCCGAAGTCGATGCCGACCGCACCGGACATGTGCGAGAGCTGGGCGTCGTAGTCGATCCACTCGTCGAGGTCGGCGGCGATCCGCTTGGCCTCCTCCTCGGTGGAGCCGGGGATCACGAGCAGGCCCTGGAAGAACTTCAGGTCGCTGGCGCGACGCCCTGCGGCGACCGCCCGGGCCCTGATGTCGGCGGTGTCGCGCGAGGCCGAGGCCGGGTTCGGGGCCTGGACGAAGATCGCCTCGGCGTTCTGGGCGGCGAAGGTGCGACCGGCCTCGGATGCGCCGGCCTGGAACAGCAGCGGGGTGCGCTGGGGGGACGGCGTGACCAGGTGCGGGCCCTCGACGCGGTAGCGGGGACCGACGTGGTTGATCCGGTGGACCTTGTCGTAGTCCGCGTGGATACCGGTCCCGGGATCCTGGACCAGCGCGTCCTCGTCCCACGAGCCTTCCCACAGCTTGTAGGTCACGTCGACGTACTCGTCGGCCCAGGCGTACCGCTCGTCGTGCGCGGTCAGGCCGTCCAGGCCGAAGTTGCGGGACGCGTTCGGCAGGTAGTTGGTGACGATGTTCCAGGCGATCCGGCCCTTGGTCGCGTGGTCGAGGGTGGAGATCCGCCGGGCGAAGTTGAACGGGTGCTCCTGCAGGATCGAGGCGGTGAACGCGATCCCGAGGTGCTCGGTGGCGTAGGCGATCGCGCTGGCCAGCACCGACGGGTCGTTGCTCGGGACCTGGAGCCCGGCCTCGAAGTACTTGCGCTCGTCACCCCGGTACGGCGCGTAGAGCCCGACGACGTCGGCGAAGAAGATCGCGTCGAACTTGCCGCGCTCCAGCGTCTTCGCCAGGTCGACCCAGTGGTCGAGGCTGTTGAAGTCGGTCTGCTGGGCACTCGGTCGGCGCCAGGTGCCCTGGACGATGTGGCCGGTCGTGTTCATCACGAACGCGGCGAAGTGGAGGGGGTTCGGGGCTGCTTGGGGCATGGGGGTCTCCGGGCTGAGGTCTCGGGGGATGACGGTCTCGGGAGGACGAGCGGCGTGCGTGGATCGCGTCCGGAGAGCCCGGGGCGGTCAGGTCAGCGACACAGGCAGCTGGCGGTGCGCAGGACGTCGACGTGCCGCGGCGACGCGAGACGGGTGGAGAGCATCGGGGTGATGTCCATGCGGCTGACCTCCTTCGGTGTGGTGTCGGGGTGAAGTCCCGTGATGAAAGACGATAGACTTAATAGACTTTGAATACCAAGTGAGCCGCGCCAGGTTTCACCGATCACCCCGTCCCCTTCACCGATCACCCCTGTCGATCAACCCCAGCCGGGAGCCCCCATGCGTATCGAGCAGCTCCAGTACGTCGCCGCCGTCACCCAGTACGGATCGCTGCGGCGCGCCAGCGAGCACATGCACCTCTCGCAGCCGGCGCTCAGTGAGTCGCTGACCAAGCTGGAGAAGGAGCTCGGCGTCGTCCTGCTGGACCGGCGCCGCTCCGGCACCACGATCAGCGCCGCCGGTCGGGACCTGATGCAGAACATCGTCGACGTACTCGACGCGGCCGAACGCCTTCGGGCCGCTGCCGGGGACCAGCTCGCGGCGCTGCGGGTGGTCCGGATCGGGACCGTCAACGCTGGCACGTCGACCCTGCTGCTCCCGGTGCTCGAGGCCTTCCAGGTCGACTTCCCGGGCGTCAGCGTCGAGATCCGCACGCTGCAGACCGATCAGATCCACCAGGACCTGCTCGACGGGGCGTTGGACCTCGGGATCATCAACCTGCTCGACGGTGACGACGTCGCGCCCGAGCTGGCTGCGATCGAGCTGCTGCGGGGGAGCCCGGTGGCGGTGCTGCCCACCGGACACCCGCTCGCCGAGCAGGAGCAGGTGACCGTCGAGGAGCTACGGGCCGAACGCTTCGTCGCGATGCGGTCGGGCTACTTGATGCACCGGTTCGCGCACCGGCTGTTCGGGACCGAGCTGCCCGCCGAGTGGCACAGCACGGACGGGGCCGAGATGGGCAAGGTGATGGTCGCCGACGGCCTGGGCATCACCGTCCTGCCGGACTACAGCGTGCTGGGTGACCCGCTGGAGCGGGCGGGGCTGATCACGACCAGGCCGATCGCCGGCGACCGGACCGTCGTACGGCTGAGCCTGCAGCACCGGCGCCAGCGGGTGGTGTCGGAGGCGGTCAAGGGGTTGGTGGCAGGGTTCCGTCGCCAGGCGGCGGTGCTGTCGGTTCCGGAGGGCCCGTTGCGATCCACGCGCTGATCACGCCGGCAGGTTCCGGTACGCCGACGGGGTCGCCCCGAACCAGCGCTGGCAGGCGCGGGTGAGCACGCTCTGCTCGCTGTAGCCCAGCACCCCTGCCACCTGGCTCATCGGCATCTGGCTGTCGCGCAGCAGGTTCCGGGCGATCTCCCGCCTGCCCTGGTCCAGCAGGGCCTCGAAGGTCGTACCGCGCTCGGCGAGGCGTCGCTGCAGCGTCCGTGGGTGCATCGCCAGCTGCTGGGCGACCAGCGGCATCGTGAGTCCTCCGGTCGGGAGCAGGTTGCGCACCAGCAGCAGGACCTGGTCGGAGAGGTCGTGGTGCTCGGGGGGTGCGACGGCGCTCAGGTAGGACCGCACCACCCCGTGCAGGTCGCTGTCGGCATCGACCGGACGCAGCAGGTCGGTGTCCTTGAGCTCGATCGCCGCCACCGGCATCGCGAACCTGGTGCGGGCACCGAAGTAGCGCACGTAGTCGGTGCGCGCGGTCATCGGCTCGTGCGGGACGTGGACGGCGGTCGGTCGGAACTGCTCGCCGGCCAGGAGGCGCACGATCTTGAGGATCACGCCGAGGGCGAGCTCGTTGGCCTGTCGTGGATCCGGGATGCCGGGGGTGACGATGCGGTACTCCAGGCGCCGCAGGTGCGGGTCCGCGGTCGTGACGAGCTCGGTCTCGATCGCCCGGCTGAAGACGCTGAGGTACTGGCTCGCCGAGATCAGGCCGTCGGCCACGGTCCTGGCCGTGCGCGCGGCGGCGCCGACGGGACCGAGGATCTCGATGCCCTGCCGCTCGGCGAGTCGCCGACCGAAGTCCGGCGTACCGGTGGCGACGGCTGCGGCGGTCACGGCGGCCGCAACGTTCGGGTAGCCGATCCAGCGTTCGGGGTCACCCACGGCCCGGTACGGGATCCGCGCGGCGCTCAACAGGCCGCGCGGGTCGCCGCCGAGCTCGGTGACCAGGCCGACGAATCCCTGGAGCGCCGTGCCGCGAATCAGGGTCATGTCGTCCAGCATCAAATCTCTGTCGTCTCACGTCAAGACGTGGGCGGGCCCGGAGAGGGATTCTCATCTCGGCCCCCAGCGTTGGGCGCGGACGAAAGGAGACCCTCGTGGTCGAGCTCGGACATGAACCCGCACCTGCCCTCCGTCCGACGGCGAGCAGGCGGGCGTTCATCGGCTTCATCATCGGCGGCGCCACCCTGGCGGTCGCCGCTGACCTCGGTCTGGCCGAGCGAGCCGGAGCGGTGGTGCCGTCGGGCCCGCAGATCCCGGAGCTCTACGACCTCGGTGACTTCCAGACCGATTCGGCGCGACCGACGGCCAACCTGATCAAGATCGTGCTCCACGAGGACGGCACGGCGTCCTTCGACCTTCCGCGGATGGAGGTCGGGCAGGGGATCACGACGTCCTCGGCGATGATCATCGCCGAGGAGCTCGACCTGCCCCTGGACAAGGTGCACGTCGGGCTGGCACCGGCCCGTCCCGAGCTGCTGTTCAACCAGCTCACCGGCGGCTCGAACACCACGGTGTCGACGTACACGCCGATCCGGGTCGCTGCTGCGATTGCTCGCAAGGCGCTCCTCGACGCTGCAGCGATCGAGCTCGGCTCGGTCGTCGCCCTGCTCAAGTCCAAGGAAGGGGTGATCACGGCGCCGAGCGGGAAGTCGGTCACCTACGGCCAGCTGGCGACGAAGGCTGCCAGTCCCACGACGAAGGCCGTCAGGATCAAGCTCGGCCCGCCGTCGAAGTTCTCGGTCATCGGGACGCCGCGCAACCGGATCGACGCGCGCGCCGCGGTCACCGGCACGAAGACCTTCGCGATGGACATGCAGGTACCGGGGGCGCTGCCGACGATGGTCTGCCGTCCGCCGAGCCTGAACGGCTCACCGGTAGCGATCCGCAACCGGACCCTGGTTCTCGCCATGCCGGGCGTCACCGACATCGTGATGGTCGATACCGGGGTCGCGGTGCAGGCCCAGACGTTCGGGCAGTGCATCGACGCCGTGCGGATGCTTGACGTGCAGTGGAAGGCCGGTTCGGTCGAGGGGGAGTCCGACGCGACGATCCTGGCCAAGCTGCACAAGGCCGAGCTGCCGATGATCGTCCCGAAGGTGCCCCGGCTCGCCAAGCAGGTCGACACCTCGTTCACGTTCATGTTCCGGAGCAGCGCGGCGCTGGAGCCGAACTGCGCGATCGCCGACGTGCGCAGCGACCACGCGACCGTCTGGGCCGGTCTCAAGGCGCCGATCGTGGCGCAGGGGATGATCGCGAAGGCCCTGGGTCTGCCGCAGAGCGCCGTGACCGTCAACGTCATCACCGGTGGCGGCTCGTTCGGGCACAAGCTCTTCGGCGACGCCGCCCTGGAGTCCGCGAAGATCTCCCGGGCGATGGGCAAGCCGGTCAAGCTGATGTGGCACCGCGCCGACGAGCCTCGTCAGGGCCGGACGCACCCGATGGCGACGTCCCGGATCCGGGCGACCTACCTGGGCGGCCAGGTGCTGTCGTTCGAGCAGCGGCACACCAGCATCTCCACCGACTTCGCGCACGGCCTCGGCGAGATGATCACGCACAACATCGACAAGCTGCCGACCGGTCTCGGCGGGCTCGGGTTCAGCGAGACGATCTTCACCCTCACCCAGGAGCTGCCCTACAACTTCGGGGTCGTGACCCAGCTGCTCAACGAGACCGACCAGCGGTTCAACACCGGCAGCATGCGCCAGATCTACTCACCTGACGTGGCCTGCGCGAACGAGCTGATGATCGACCACCTGGCCCAGCTGATGGGGAAGGACCCGGTCGCGTTCCGGCTGGAGTTCCTGAAGAGCTCGCGGGCCAAGGCCGCCCTGCGCAAGGTGGCCTCGGTAGGTCAGTGGGGTCGGAAGATGCCCGCCGGGATGGCCCAGGGGGTCGCCATCCACAGTGAGTACAAGGGGGTCACCGCGGTCCTGGTCGAGCTGGACTGCAGGCCCGCCACCGTGAACCGGAACATCCCGAACGCGGTGACCGGTCCGCGGGTCACGAAGGCCGTGATCGCCGTCGACGCCGGGCTCGTCATCAATCCCCGTGGTCTGGAGGCGCAGATGATGGGCGGGGTCTCCGACGGCATCGCACTGGCCCTGACCTCCAGCCTGCACCTCGAGGACGGTCACTTCCTGGAGGCGAGCTGGGACAACTACTTCTACACCCGGCAGTGGAACGCCCCGCTGGAGTTCCAGTGCATCGTGATGCCGTCCGACTCCGAGCAGCCCGGGGGAGCCGGTGAAGCGGGAGTCGCTGCCACGGTGGCCGCCGTCGCGGGCGCCTACGGACGCGCGACCGGGACGATGCCGACACGGTTCCCGATCAACCACGACACGGTGTCGTTCACGGTGAAGTCGTTCATCCCGCCCGTCCCCGAACCGCCCACCGACGGCCTGAGCCAGACCTACTGAGGAGACAGCGATGAGCCAGCACACCTTCAAGGTCAACGGGCACCCGGTCACCGTCGATGCCGAGGACGAGGTCAGGGTCCTCTGGGTCCTGCGCGACATCCTGGGGATCACCGGGCCCAAGTACGGCTGCGGGATCAACGTCTGCAAGGCGTGCACGTCCCACATCAACGGCAAGGCGTTCAACCCGTGCGCGGTCCAGGTCAAGGACATCGCGCCGACCGACGAGATCACCACGATCGAAGGGCTGGCCGACACGGTGGGCGGGGACCTGCACCCGATGCAGCAGGCGTGGCTCGACCACGACGTCGCCCAGTGCGGCTACTGCCAGCCGGGCCAGATCATGGCGGCGGTCGCGAAGGTGAAGCAGGCCAGGAAGGCAGGGCACGAGATCACCGACGCCGACCTGGACGAGATCCGCAACATCTGCCGCTGCGGGACGTACAACCGGATCCGCGAGGCCATCAAAGCCGGCGCAGCGGGGATGTGACGGGGATGTGGGACGGGATCCGCGACGGGCTCGCGGACTGGTGCCGTGACGGCACCCGCTTCGCCCTGGCCACCGTGGTCCGCACCCAGGGATCCTCACCCCGGTCGGCCGGCGCGGCGATGGCGGTCTCCGAGCACGGAGACGTGCTGGGCAGCATCTCGGGAGGCTGTGTGGAGGCCGACGTGTACGAGCGGGCAGGCGAGGTGCTGGCGACCGGGAACGCCGAGATCGTGCGCTACGGGGTGACCGATGCCGAGGCGTTCGCGGTGGGACTGACCTGCGGAGGTGAGCTCGAGGTCTTCATCGAACCGATCGACGACGCGGCCTTTCCGCAGATCGCGATCGTCCTGGCGCGGATCCGCGACCAGGTGCCCGTCGTACTAGGGACCAGGCTGGACGTCGGTCAGCTGGCGGAGCGCCACCTGGTCGTCGCGGACGCCGCGTCTACTGCTCCTTCGGCCCGGCGGTTGCAAGCTGTCCTCGGGACCACCACCAGTCACGTCGTGGAAGAGTGCGAGCCCGGGAGCGAGGGGCGGGTCTTCGTCCAGGGGCATGCGCTGCCACCGCGGATGATCATTTTCGGTGCCGTCGACTTCGCCGTCGCGCTCTCGGGTCTCGGGTCGTTCCTGGGCTATCGCGTCACCGTCTGCGACGCACGTCCCGTGTTCGCCACCCCGAGCCGGTTCCCCGCCGCGGACGAGGTCGTCGTGGACTGGCCGCACCGGTACCTCGCGCAGCAGCAGATCGACGCGACCACGGTGCTGTGCGTGCTGACCCACGACCCGAAGTTCGACGTACCACTGCTGAAGGTGGCGCTGGAGACCCCGGCGACGTACATCGGAGTGATGGGCAGCCGCCGCTCGCACGAGGACCGGGTACGGCGGCTGCGGGACGTCGGGGTGCCGGTCGCGTCGCTGCAACGGCTCCGGTCGCCGATCGGGCTCGACCTCGGTGGGCGTACTCCGGAGGAGACCGCGGTCTCGATCGCCGCGGAGATCATCGCGGCGGCGACCGGTCGGACGGCTCAGCCGTTGAGCGACGTTCCGTGGGACATCCACGACATCGCTGCGATCGGCGGCTGAGGAAATAGACCGGGGCCCTCGCGGCGTTGGGACCGGCGTGACCTCACGACTCTTCGAGCCCCTCGCCATCGGCGACGTCAAGCTGACGAACCGGATCCTGATGGCCCCGCTGACCCGGATGCGGGCGACGCCGCCCGGTGACGTCCCCAACGACCTGATGCTGGAGTACTACCGGCAGCGAGCCGGAGCGGGCCTGATCGTCACCGAGGGCACCCAGATCTCGCCGATCGGCAAGGGCTACATGGACACCCCGGGGATCTACAGCTCCGAGCAGGTCGCGGCCTGGCGCCGGATCACGGACGCGGTGCACGCCGAGGGCGGGCACATCTCCGCCCAGCTCTGGCACGTCGGCCGGGTGTCCCACGAGTCCCTGCACGACGGTGAGCTGCCGGTCTCCGGCTCGGCCCTGCCCTACCGGAACCGGACCACCCTCAAGGACGAGGCCGGTCGGCCGATCCGGGTCGACTGCCCGACGCCACGCGCTCTCAACGTCGAGGAGATCGCAGCGACGGTCGAGGACTACCGTCTCGCGACCGCCAACGCCCGCGAGGCGGGCTTCGACCTGGTCGAGATCCACGGTGCTCACGGGTACCTGGTCCACCAGTTCCTGAGCGAGCAGTCCAACCACCGCACCGACGAGTACGGCGGTTCGCTGGAGAACCGGGCGCGGCTCGCGCTGGAGGTCGTCGACGCCGTGATCGGCGCCTGGGAGCCCGGTCGTGTCGGCATCCGGATCTCGCCGCAGGGCAACTTCAACGGGCTCGACGACAACACCGGTCTGCCGATGGGGCTGTACCTGGCAGCCGAGTTCGACAAGCGTGACCTCGCGTTCGTGCACCTCTCCGAGCCCGACTGGGCGGGCGGCCCCGCGATCACGGACGAGTACCGCGACGAGCTGCGTACGGCGTACGGCGGCGTGATCGTCGGTGCCGGCAACTACACCGTCGAGAAGGCCGAACGACTCCTGGATGCCGGGTTGATCGATGCGGCCGCCTTCGGGCGCGCGTTCCTCGCCAATCCCGACCTGCCCGAGCGGTTCCGGACCGGAGCTGCGCTGAACGAGCCTGTCGGTGCCACCTTCTACGGCGGGGACGCCGAGGGGTACACCGACTACCCGGCGCTGGGCGGCTGACAGCTTCTCACGTCCGCTTACTGAAGAGCACCCTGCCGTTGCCCATCGTTTTCATCTGGTACCGGGCGTCGTGGGCCAGGGTGTGGTGCCTGGTGCAGAGCAGGGTGCCGTTCTCGACGCTGGTGTCGCCGCCCTTGGACCAGGCTCGGGAGTGGTGGGCGTGGCACATGCTGGGTGGGAAGTCGCAGTTGGCCTCGGCGCAGCTGCCGTGGCTTAGTGCGAGGGCGATGCGTTGGGGTTCGGTGTGGAAGCGGGTCTTGCGGCCGAGGTCGAGGACCTGGGAGGGGGATCCGAGGACGGCGGGGATGATTCCGGCTTCGCAGGCCAGTCGCCGGGCCTCGGATGCGCTGATCCGTTCGCCCGAGTCGAGAGTTGCTGCGCCATTGCCGCCTAGGAGGTCAGCCATCGTCATCGTCACCACGATCGTGGCCGGCATCCCACCGGCTTTGGGCATCCCGGAGGCAGCTCGTGTCTCGAGGTACTCCACGAATGCCTGTCCGAGCCGCAACGGTCTGGCAACCTGGCTCTGATCGCCGATCCCTGCCCCAGCCGTGGTTGAGCCTGTCGGAACCTGCTGGTCGTGGTGCCGAGGGGCGGCGATCGCGTTGAGGTGCTTGGCGAGGATCTCCCCGGCCAGGACCGGGATCTTGAACCGGCCCAGCATCGACCCGTGCCCATCAGGGGCCATCGTGAAGCTGGCCGAAGCTGCGGCGTGTTGTTCTTCGTGCTCCAGGACCTGGCGTTGATGGTCCTCGGCGATCTCCGGCGCGACCACCTCGAGGATCTTCCGGCCCAGGATCCGCAACGCCTTCGCGTCGTGATCAGCGGCCAGCTCGACCAGGTGGGCCTCAGCCTCGGCGATGGTCTCTGCCGGGATCAGGTCGACCGGCAGCGCGTCGATGGCATGGATGATCACCTTGGCCTGATCAGCCAGCACGCCTCCGGCCCCCATCGCCGCGCGGGTCGTCTCGTGCTGTTCAAGCCACTGTCCGAGCTTGAGTGCTCCGATCGCGGCTGGCTTGGTCTGCCCGGTCTCGTGCGCCCACCACAACGCGGTGTTGGTGAACCCGGTCTCGTTACCGATGCTGTGCCGGTCGGCTTCGACCAGCTCACGCAGCTGAACCTCGGTCATCGCCGCAATCAGTCGCGTCATCCGCGGCAACGCATCACCGAGCTCGCGGGGCGTCATCGTCCAGGCGTTCGCCCCCGAGGCGTCCTTCAGGGCCTCCTCGCAGGCGCCGACCAGACGCACCAAGGGGTGCGCTGCTGGTGCGCCGTACCCTTCATCCAGTCCTGAACTCATCGGAAGTACGCTACGGACACCCACCGACATCAATGCTCATACCAGGGCGAAACGATCCACATCCCGAGACGATCCGGAAGAAAGTTCTGGCTCGGTCCAGGACTGAGTCATCGCCGGATCTCGAGGCACGCCTCGGTCCGCACCTCACCTGATCATTTTGTCGGTGGTCGCCCCTAGGTTCGAGGTATGGCACTTCCGGAATCGCACCCTGATCGTCGACCCGGCTCCGAGCTGACCCTGGCGGCGTTGTACGACCTCGTTCCTTTCGCCGAGGACCTCGACCTGGTCGGCATGCTCGTCGATGTCCTCGGCGCGCAGGTCGTCGAACGGTTCCCCCGAACCTAGAACGTGTTCTAGTGTCGGGGACATGCGCTTCTCGATCACCGTCGCCTTCCAGCCTGCCGGCGAGCTCCTGGCGATCGCCCGGACCGCCGACGCTTGCGGCTACGACGCGATCTCGATCCCGGATCATCTGGTCGACCTCGAGACGCTGGCGACGCCGTACCCGTACACCGCTGACGGGAAGCGGCGCTGGGAGCACTCGGCGGACTGGCCCGACCCGTGGGTGCTCGCCGGTGCGATGGCCGCGGTCACCGAGAACATCCACTTCTACACCTCGGTCTACGTTGCCGCCCTGCGCAGCCCCTACCAGGTCGCCAAGTCCGTGGGTACTGCCGCCGTGCTGTCCGGGAACCGGGTCGCGCTCGGGGTCGGCGTGGGCTGGTGCCGCGAGGAGTTCGAGCTGATCGGTCAGGATTTCAGCACCCGCGGCAAGCGGACGGACGAGGCGCTCGAGCTCTTCGCCGAGCTGTGGTCGCCGGGCTGGAACTCCCACGAGGGCGAGTTCTACCCGACCCCACGCCTGGTGATGGAGCCGACTCCGACGGCCAGGATCCCGATCTACGTCGGCGGCCTGTCCGAGGTGGGCATGCGCCGTGCCGCCCGCCACGACGGCTGGATCGGGGACCTCTGGTCCACCGAGGAGGCCGGTAGGCACGCGAAGCGGCTCGCCGAGATCCGGGACGAGCTGGGCCGGGACGGCGACTTCCGGTTCATCACGGCACTCAACGACTGCTTCCTGCCCGAGCAGTTCGCGGCGGCCGAGGAGGTCGGTGTCACCGACGTCTGGACGATGCCGTGGGCGTACTACCATGGGCTCGAGTGCACCCTGGAGCAGAAGCTCGACGGGATCCAGCGGTTCGCGGCCGACGTGATGGATCCGCTCAACGCCTGAGAAGGTGGTGCCGTGACCAGTGCAGACATCGCCGTGATCGGCGGCAGCGGGTTCTACGAATTCCTCGACGACCCGCAGAGCGTGCCCACCGCGACCCCGTACGGCGAGGCCTCCGGGCCGGTGAGCACCGGTGAGGTGGCAGGTCGCCGGGTCGCCTTCCTTCCCCGCCACGGAGCCGGGCACGCGTACCCGCCGAGCCTGATCAACTACCGCGCGAACCTGTGGCTGCTCGCCTCGCTCGGTGTGCGCCAGGTGCTGGCGCCGTGCGCGGTCGGTGGTCTGCTGCCGGTGGTCGGCCCCGGGGACATCGTCGTCCCGGACCAGCTCGTCGACCGGACCAGCAGCCGGATCCAGACCTTCGTCGAGACCGGTGCCGTGCACGCTCCGTTCGCCGACCCGTACTGCTCGCGCCTGATCGGTGCGCTCGGGACCTCGCTCGAGGTGAAGACCGGCGGCACCATGGTCGTCATCGAGGGCCCGCGCTTCTCCACCCGCGCCGAGTCCCAGATGTACGCCGGTCAGGGCTGGTCGCTGATCAACATGACCGGGCACCCGGAAGCGGTCCTGGCCCGGGAGATGCGGCTCTGCTACGCCGCGGTCGCGCTCGTGACCGACATGGATGCCGGGGTCGAGACCGGGGAGGGCGTCGGGCAGGAGGAGGTGTTCGCGATGTTCGCGCGTAACATCGACCGGCTCAAGGTCATCCTCCGCGACGCCATCGGCGGCCTTCCCGACCCGGCCGGCTGCTCGTGCAGCTCCTGGGCCGAGGGCCTGGAGCTGACCTACGAGATCCCGGGCCCGCGCCCGTGAAGGTGCTGCTCACCGGTTCGGCCGGCTTCATCGGCTCGACGATCGCAGGCCAGCTCGTCGACGCCGGAGCCGACGTGGTCGGCGTGGACGTGATGCTTGCCCAGGCGCACGGTGCCGCCGAGGCGCCTGCAGGGACCCACCTGCTCGACGTGCGCGAGGCGGATCGCTGGGCCGACCTGCTGCACGGCGTCGACGTGGTCTGCCACCAGTCGGCGCTCGTCGGCGCCGGGGTCCGGGTGGCCGACCTGCCCGACTACGCCTCGCACAACGACTTCGCGACCGCGGCCCTGCTGGCAGCGATGCACGGCCAGGGGGTGCGCCGGCTGGTGCTGGCGTCCTCGATGGTGGTCTACGGCGAGGGCCGGTACTCCTGCGCCGAGCACGGCGTCCAGCTGCCCGGCGTACGTCGGGTCGAGGAGCTCGACGCCGGCAGGTTCGAGAATCCCTGTCCGGTCTGCGCGGCCCCGCTCGGCTGGGAGCTCGTCGACGAGGACGCGCGGCTCGACCCGCGCAGCAGCTACGCCGCGAGCAAGCTGGCCCAGGAGCACTACGTCTCGACCTGGGCGCGGCAGGCGGGTGCGGCGACGATCGCGCTGAGGTACCACAACGTCTACGGGCCGGGGATGCCCCGGGACACGCCGTACTCGGGGGTGGCGGCGATGTTCCGGTCCTCGCTCGAGCGCGGCGAGCAGCCGCAGGTCTACGAGGACGGCGGCCAGATGCGCGACTTCGTGCACGTCGCCGATGTCGCCCGGGCCAACGTGCTCGCGATCGAGGCGGTCCTCGGGCGTGCGGTGGACGCGACCGGCTCCAGCGCGGCGTACAACGTCTGCTCGGGGCACCCGATCCCGATCCGCGACGTCGCCACCCTGGTGGCGCGCGGCGCCGCGCTGCCGCAGGAGCCTGCGATCACCGGGGCGTACCGGGCCGGGGACGTCCGGCACGTGGTGGCGTCGCCGGAGCTCGCCGCTCGCGAGCTCGGGTTCACCGCGGAGATCCTGCCCGAGGTCGGGCTGCCGGCCTTCGCGACCGCGCCGCTGCGGGCTCCGGTCACCAGCCGGTAGCGAGCAGGTGCTGGAGCGCCAGCGCCGCGATCAGCTGCAGGACCAGGCCTCCTCGCCGCCAGCGTTCGGGGAGCAGCGCGCACCCGAGCAGCAGCCAGGGCACGAACGGGAGCCAGATCCGCTCCACCTCGGCCTTGCTCATCTGGGAGGCGTCGGCCAGCAGCACGCTGGTCAGGGCAGCGCCGCTGAGCAGGACCACGATCCGCGCTGCGGGTTCTTCGAGCACGGTCCGGTACCGACTCCCGGCCTGAGCGAGCCCGGCGCCGACCATCGGTCCGGCGCTGCAGGCGAGCGCCGCCAGGTCGCCCCAGATCCAGTACGACGCCGGCCGGTTGCGCGCCACCCCGGCCCAGTACCGGTCGTGCAGCACCGGGTACGCGTGCCACCAGCTGAACCCGAAGGCGGCAAAGGCCAGCACGACCGCGGCGGCGGTGAGGGCGGCCGGGATCAGGGGGCGCCACGACCGGGCGATCAGCAGGACGGTCGCCGCGAGCACCACCAGCAGGGGGAGCCCGTAGGACAGCATCACGCAGTACCCGAGCAGCAGGCCTGCGCCCGCGGACCAGGCAAGCATCGTCCCGGGAGTGCGTCGGGTGGCGGCGGTCGCCAGAGCTGCGAGGCCCCAGGCCGCCACCGCCGCGAACATGGCGTCGGCCGAGACGCACTGCCAGATCGCCGCCGGACCGAGCACCAGGAACGGCGCCGCCTTGCGGGCCAGGTCCTCGGAGCCGAGGGTGCGCACGGTCGCCAGGACCGCGAGCGCGGTGGTCGCGGCGATCAGCGTGACGACCATCCCCGCCGCGAAGTCGCTGCCCAGACCCAGGCGGTCGAGAACGACGAAGAACGTCAGCGCTCCCGGAGGGTGCCCGGCGATGTGCACCGGCCAGTTGTGGCCGGAGGCGTCGTACGGGATCTTGCTGATGTAGATCTCGAGCGTGCGATGAAGGTTCGTGGTCGCGCGCGCGGTGCGCAGGTACTCGTACGACGTCCCGAGGATGGTGCCGACGCCGGCCTTGCCGTCGACGTACGCGAGCGAGAGCATCCAGGCCACGCCCGTCAGCCAGGCTCCGACGAGCAACCGTCGCCAGGGCAGCGACATCGCCAGTGCCACCGCTTGCCAGGCGGCGAACGCGGCGATCACCAGTGCGGGTGCCGTTCCTGGCCCCAGTCGCGGGTCCCAGGCGGCGTGCAGCGGCGGGAACGACTTCACGTGCACGTTCCAGCCCGTGATCGCGGGAAGGGCCATCGAGACCGCGACCAGCAGCAAGGTCGCCGCGAGCCCGATCCACGGTGCGCGCCCCCGGAGGTCCATGACGCTCACCCTAGGCAGCCCGACCAGCGGATCCGGTTCCGCAGCGCCCGATGTCACGCATCCGTAAGCCTTTGACGGCCCGGCGCCGGCGCGTTGTTCCTAGGGTTGGCCCATGGACCCGATCTGCACGCTGATCCTGCCGTGCCTCAACGAGGCGCCGGCACTGCGTGCGGTGCTGCCGCAGGTCCCGGCAGGTATGGCGGTGATCGTGGTCGACAACGGTTCGACGGACGACACCGCCGCGGTCGCCCGCGATCTCGGGGCGCGGGTGGTCGCCGAGCCTCGTGCCGGGTACGGCGCGGCCGTGCACGCCGGGGTCGAGGCTGCCACCACCGAGCTGATCGCCGTGATGGACGGGGACGGGTCCTTCGACCCGGCCGACCTGCTGCCGATGATCGACGACGTCCTGGCCGGACGCGCCACGATGGCGGTCGGTCGTCGTCGCCCGGTTTCTCGCGGTGTCTGGCCCTGGCACGCGCGCCTCGGCAACAAGGCCGTCGTCGCCTGGCTGCGCCACCGTGCCGACTTCCCGATCCGCGACATCGCGCCGATGCGGGTGTGCCGTCGGGTGGACCTGCTCGACCTCGACGTCCGGGACCGCCGGTTCGGCTACCCGGTGGAGCTGATGCAGAAGGCGATGCTCGCCGGCTGGCGGATCAGCGAGCGCGACATCGCCTACCACCCGCGGGCTGCCGGGACGAGGTCGAAGGTCTCCGGCTCGGTCAGCGGCACCGTCCGCACGGCACGTGACTTCATGGCGGTGCTGCGATGACGGCCCACGTCCTCGTCACCGCGAAGGCCCCCATTCCTGGTCAGGCCAAGACCCGGCTGGGGGCCGTGATCGGCATGCGCGCAGCCGCTGAGCTGGCCGCCGCCGCGCTGCTCGACACGCTCGACGCCTGCGCGGCGTCCGGTCTGGAGCCGCACCTCGCGCTCGAGGGCGACCTTCGGCTCGCTGAGCGCGGCGAGGAGATCCTGGCGGCGCTCGATGGCTGGAACGTCTTCGACCAGTGCTCCGGCAGCTTCGGGGAGCGGCTCGCGCACGCCCACCGGACGGTGTCCGGACACGGTGTGGTGGTGCAGATCGGGACGGACACCCCGCAGGTCACCGGTCGGCTGCTGCACGACGTCGCCGAGGAGGCGGACCGGGCCGCGGTGCTCGGCTCGGCGCTGGACGGCGGTTGGTGGGTGCTGGCCTGGGAGCACGGCGCTCGCGCCGACCTCCTCGCCGACGTGACGATGTCGACCACGTCGACGTACGACGACACCTGGGCCGCCCTGATCGGCGCCGGGATCGCGGTCCGCGACACCGCCACGCTGCGCGACGTGGACACGGTCGAGGACGCGCACGCGGTGGCGCTCGCGGTGCCGACGACCCGGTTCGCCCGGACCTGGACCGCGCTGACCGAGGTCGCCTCGTGACCACCGCGGCGTCGTTCACCGAGGTCTTCTCCTCAGCACTGCGCGGCGAGCACTGCCAGATCGTCGCCCCCGGACTCGTCCAGCAGCTGCCGGTCGCCTCCTGGACGCGGTCCGCGAGCCGCGGGGACCGGGCCGTGCTGCTGCACTGCGTCGGCCCGACCCTCGACATCGGTTGCGGCCCCGGCCGGATGACCCAGTACCTGGCGGAGACCGGGCACGCGGTCCTCGGTATCGACGTGGTCCCGGAGGCGGTCTTCCAGACCCGCGACCGCGGTGTGGCGGCGCTGCTGCGGAACGTCTTCGAACCGATCCCGGGGGAGGGCCGCTGGCAGACGGCGCTGCTCGCCGACGGCAACATCGGTATCGGCGGCAACCCGCGGGCCCTGCTCGCCCGGGCTGCCGCGCTGCTGGCGCCGGGTGGTCGGGTCGTGGTCGACCTGGCCCCGCCCGGCGACGGCGTCAGGACCCGGACGATCCGGCTCGAGACCCGATCCTGGCGTTCGCACCCGTTCCCGTGGGCGGTGGTCAGCGCGGACGCGATCGGCACGCTCGTGGTCGGTCTCGGCCTGATGGTCTCGTCGGTCGAGTGCCACGACGACCGCTGGTTCGCCGTCCTCGTCAAGGACCTCTGATGGCCGGGTTGCCGACGCTGCCGATCCCGAAGGAGGACGACTTCACGTCGCGGCTCCGGAGCCCGGCGGTCGCCGCCCGGGTCGGGGTCTGGCTCGGTATCTGCTTCGGGATCGCCTTCGTCACCGGGTTGATCAGCCACGAGGCCCACGTCACCCACCCGTTCATCGCGTTCCCGACCCGCCCGGTCGGGCTGTACCGGGTCACCCAGGGTCTGCACGTCATCACCGGGACGGCCGCGATCCCGCTGCTCCTGGTCAAGCTCTGGGCGGTCTTCCCCAAGCTCTTCGCCCCGCCGCCGCGCAAGGCCCGCGAGCTGGTGGTCGAGGGCCTGGAACGCGGCTCGATCGCGGTGCTGGTCGGATCCTCGATCTTCCAGCTGGCCTCGGGCCTGCTGAACACCTCCCAGTGGTACCCGTGGGGGTTCTCGTTCCGGGCGACCCACTACACGATGGCCTGGATCGCGATCGGATCGCTGATCGTGCACATCGCGGTCAAGCTGCCGATCATCCGCGACGTCCTCGGTGCCGACATCGAGGACGGCAAGCACGACCGGCCCGGGATGGGCGACGAGCAACCGCCGATCAGCCGGCGGGGCCTGGTCCGCGGCGCGTTCCTGGCGGCCGGGGTGGCCGTGCTCGCCACCGCCGGTAGCAGCGTCCCGGTCCTGAAGAAGGTGTCGGTCTTCGCGATCAGGTCGGGCAACGGTCCGGGCGGGATCCCGATCAACAAGTCGGCCAAGCAGGTCGACGTCGTCGCCGCTGCGCTCAGTCCCGATTTCCGGCTGACGCTGGCGCACGGCAGCACCGAGATGGAGTTCAGCCGGAGCGATCTCGAGCAGCTGCGCCAGCGCACCCACGACCTGCCGATCGCCTGCGTCGAGGGCTGGAGCGCCAGCGGAACCTGGTCCGGCGTACGGCTGCGCGACCTGCTGGACCTGGTCGGCGCCCCGAAGGGCCGCGACGTCCGGGTGGTCTCGCTGCAGCAGCACGGGCCCTACAAGGTCACCGTGCTACCGCGGCAGTTCGTCGACGACCCGCTGACGATGCTGGCGCTCGGGCTCAGCGGCGAGAAGCTGGCCCTGGATCACGGCTACCCGTGCCGGTTGATGGCACCCGACCGACCCGGGGTCTTCCAGACCAAGTGGGTCAGCAGGCTGGAGGTGCTGTGATGCTCGCGATCCGCGGAGTCCTGATCGCTGCCGGGGTAGCCATCGGCGGGTACGGCGCGTACATGCTGCTCGGCCTCGGTACCGACAACCTGGTCGCGACCGTGAAGTGGCTGGTCGGGGGCGTGGTGCTGCACGACGGCGTCCTCGGGCCGGTGGTGATCGCGCTCGCCTTCGTCGTCACCCGGATCGCCCGGATCAAGGTCCCGGCTCCGGTGGTCGTCGGCGGCATCGTGCTGGGATCGGTCACCCTCCTCGCGATCCCGGTGCTCGGGCGCTTCGGTGCCGCTGCGGACAGGCCGACCCTGCTCGACCGCAACTACGTCGCGGGCTGGTTCGCCTTCGCCGGGCTAACGTTGCTGGTCGTAGCAGGCGCGGTCCTGCGCGGACGCTTCGGCAGGGGAGGTGGAGATGGCCCGGGTACTGGTGGTCGATGACGACGTCACGGTGCGCGAGGTGGTCGTCTCCTACCTGCGCGCCGCGGGCCACGACGTGCTCGAGGCTGCTGACGGGGAGACCGGCCTCAAGGCGATGCGTGACGCGCCGGCGGACCTCGTCGTGCTGGACCTGATGATGCCCGGCATCGACGGCCTCGAGGTGTGCCGTCGGCTGCGCGCGATCGGGAACGTTCCGGTCATCATGCTGACCGCGCTCGGGTCGGAGACCGACCGGGTGGTCGGCCTCGAGTCCGGGGCCGACGACTACGTGACCAAGCCGTTCAGCCCGCGCGAGCTGGTGCTGCGGGTGGATGCGCTGCTGCGCCGCGTCGGGGAGCAGGCTGCACCGGACACCGGCACGATCTCCGACGGGGACCTCGTCGTCGACCTGGCCCGTCACGAGGCCCGCCTCGGGAACGACGTGCTCGCCCTGACCAGCCGCGAGTTCGACCTGCTGCGCTTCCTGGTGGCCAACCCCGGGACGGCGTACTCCCGTGACGAGCTGCTCGCCCAGGTCTGGGGCTGGTCGTTCGGCGACCAGTCGACCGTGACGGTGCACGTACGCCGCCTCCGCGAGAAGGTCGAGAGCAACCCGACCACACCGACCCGCCTCGTCACCGTGTGGGGCGTCGGCTACCGATGGGAAGCAGCAGCATGACGCACGACGAGGTCCAGATCATCCTGATCGCGGCGTCCTGGGCGGCGGGAGCCTGCATCGTCGGGCTGGCTGCCGTCTGGGGACTTCGCCGCCGCCGGCTGGTGTGGCTGATCGGGTCGGTCGCCGTCGTCGCGGTCGGCGCTGTCGCCGCCGGCGTGGTCGGTACGGCGCGGGCGATGTTCCTCTCCCACCACGACTTCGAGGTGACCCTCTGGGTGCTCGCGGTTGCCGGGGTCGTGGCGGCCGCCGGTGCGACCGTCGTCGGCACCGCACTCGCGCGCTGGTCGCAGTCGCTCCAGGCAGAGGCGCGCCGTTTCGGCGAGAGCGGCACCTTCGTCTCGGGCACCGGAGCTCCGGTGGAGCTCCAGCAGCTCTCCGACGAGCTCGCCCGCACCAGCGCCCGCCTGGCCGAGTCACGCGATCGTGAGGCGCGGCTCGAGGGCTCGCGCCGCGAGCTGGTCTCCTGGGTCTCCCACGACCTGCGCAGCCCGTTGGCCGGGATGCGCGCGATGACCGAAGCGCTCGAGGACGGTCTGGCCGAGGACCCGCAGCGGTACCACCGCCAGATCCGCTCCGAGGTGGACCGGATGGTGCGGATGGTCGACGACCTCTTCGAGCTGTCCCGGATCCACGCCGGCAACCTGGGGCTGAGCCTGGAGCCGCTGATGCTGGGCGACCTGGTCAGCGAGGCGATCGCGTCCGCCGACCCGGTGGCCCGTGCCCGCGGCGTGCGCCTGGGCGGAGCGGTCGATGCGGGCCTGCAGGTGGTCGCCGACCCGGCGGAGCTGTCCCGGGTGGTCGCGAACCTGCTGATGAACGCGATCCGGCACACGCCGGCCGACGGCGTGGTCGAGGTGATCGGCCGCACCGGCGCGTCCGGGGTCGAGCTCACCATCACCGACGGCTGCGGCGGTCTGTCCGAGGAGGACATGGAGCGCGCCTTCGACGTCGCCTGGCAGGGAAGTGCGGCCAGGACCCCGGAGCCGGGCAGCGTCTTCGGCAGTGGGGCGGGCCTCGGGCTGGCGATCGTCAAGGGCATCGTCGAGGCGCACTCGGGCAGCGTCTCGGTGAACAACGAGGACCCGGGTTGTCGCTTCCTGGTCCAGCTGCCGTCGTTCGCCTGAAGGTTCCTACAGCTCGCGGATGACCCGGGCGGGACTGCCCACGGCCAGGCAGTTCGCCGGGATGTCCTCGGTCACGACCGAGCCGGCACCGATGACGGCGTTGTCGCCGATCGTGACGCCACCGACGATGATCGCGCCACCGCCGATCCAGACGTTGGAGCCGATGGTGATCGGGTCGGCGGCCTCGACCTTCGACCGGCGTTCGTCCGCGTCGAACGGGTGCGTCGGGGTGAGCAGCTGGACGTGCGGGCCGATCTGGGTGTCGTCGCCGATCGTGATCGGCGCGCAGTCGAGCGCGGTGAGCCCGAAGTTCGCGAACACCCGGTCTCCGACGACGAGCTGGCTGCCGTAGTCGACGTACAGCGGCGGCCGGATCGTGACGTCGACCCCGACCCCGCCGAGCAGGTCGTGCAGGATCCTGGTCGCGTCCTCGGGCGCAGCAGCGGCGAACCGGGCCATCAGCAGCCGTGCGCGCTCGGTCCCCGCGACCAGCTCGGGGTCGTCGGAGAAGTAGGGGTCGCCGGCGATCATCCGTTCGCGGGCAGTGCGCTCGTCCGTGGTCACGCGACCACCGTAGGGCTCCGGGCTCCCGTGCGGGCGGCAGCGCGCAGCCCTACAGTGCTGCCATGACCCGTGCCGAGACCGTTCGCTGCTGGATCTACGGGCTGCTGGCCCTGGTTGCGCTGGTCGGGACCCAGTGGGCGCTGGTCAGCTTCCTGTCCGGCGGTGGCAGCATCTCGGCCTTCCTGAACGCGACCGTCGACGGCCCGGTGGCCACCTTCACCACGATCGACCTGCTCTGCGTGGCCACGGTCGCGACGATCTTCATGATCGTCGAGGGTCGCAAGATCGGACTGCCGGTGCTCTGGCTCTACGTGGTGCTGGTGTTCGCTGTCGCGGTGAGCGTGGCGCTCCCGCTCTTCCTGATCGGCCGGACCAGGCACCTGAGCGCGGTCAGAGCGGGCTGAGGACGAATTCGTCCAGGTCCACGGTCGCCGTGCGTGCCTGGTACTCGGTCACGGTGCCGGGCCAGTTCGTGGTGATCCGACCGGTGGCGTCGCGGTACCAGTTGTCGCAGCCGGCCCAGAGCCCGCCGGCCAGCCGCCCCTGCATCTCGGCGTCGAAGCGCTCCTCGGCGTCGGGCCGTACCACGATGCTGCCACCCGTCGGAGCGACCGCGGCCACCAGCTGGCGGATGAAACCCGACTGGGCCTCGAGCATCAGGATGATCGAGCTGCCGCCGAGGTTCGTGTTCGGGCCGTAGACGATCCCGAAGTTGGGGAACCCGGGCAGGCAGATCCCGTGGAACGCGCGGGCGCCTGCTGCCCAGGCCTCGTTGAGGTCGAGACCGGCTGCACCGGTGACCTTCATCGGGGCCAGGAACTCGGTGGCGGTGAAGCCGGTGCCGTAGATGATCACGTCGACCGCGTGAACGACCCCAGCGGCATCGCGGACACCGTGCGGAAGGATCTCGACCACGGTGTCGGTGACGACATCGACGTTGCTCGCCGCGAGGGCCGGGTACCAGTCGTTCGAGAACAGCACCCGCTTGCAGCCGAACGCGAAGTCCGGGACCAGCTTGGCGCGCAGCACCGGGTCCTTGACCCGGCGGCGCAGCTCCACCTTCCAGACGGCCTCGAGGACGTTCTTGAGCGGGTTCTCACCGGCCAGCGACCTGGTGAACTGCTCGGTGATGACCTTGGTGAGTCCCCGGCCGAACGCCTGGCTCACCGGGTAGCGGGTGAACGACCGGCGGTGCAGCCCGGTGTAGGCGCGGTCGGTCTTCGGGACGACGTACGGCGCCGACCGCTGGAAGACGGTGACCTGGCCCGCGACCGGCTGGATCGCCGGCACGAACTGGATCGCGCTCGCCCCGGTGCCGAGGACGGCGACCCGCTTGCCGGTCAGGTCGACGGAGTGGTCCCACTGCGCGGAGTGGAAGGCGGGGCCGGCGAAGGTCCCGGCGCCCGGGATCACCGGGATCGCCGGTCGGGAGAGCTGGCCGACCGCCGAGACCAGGAAGTCCGCCTCGAGGGTCTCCCCGGTACTGGTCTCGATCCGCCACGTCGAGGTCTCGTCCTGGTACGACGCCGAGGTCACCTCGACACCGGTCCGGACCCGGTCGCGGATGCCGTGCGCGGCGGTCGTCCGGTCGATGTAGTCCAGGATGTCGGCCTGGCCCGAGTACCGACGCGGCCATTCCGGGTTCGGCGCGAACGACCACGAGTACAGCGAGGACGGGACGTCGCAGGCTGCTCCGGGATAGGTGTTGTCGCGCCAGACCCCACCCACCTCGTCCGCCCGCTCGAGCAGGGTCACGTCGGTGTAACCGTGCTGGATGAGTTCGACAGCGGTCCCGATGCCGCCGAAGCCGGCCCCGATGATGACGATGCGCGGAGTGGTCATGACGCAACAGTAGGAACTCGTCGGTCCGGCGCCCAATGCCTGGAGCCGATTCAGTTGATAATTCCGGCCTATGCTGCCCTGGTGGTGGTGCTCGACGAACCGGTGCTCGATCAACCAGTGACCTGGGACTGGGACTTCCCGCGCCAGGTCCGCGGGATCGCCGTCCTGGTGGAGCACGCGGAGGCAATGGGGATGCCCGCTCGGGACGTGCTCGCCGGCACCGGTCTGGGTGTGCGGGACCTCGCCGACCCCGAGGGAGTCGTCACCGCCGACCAGGAGCTCCGGGCGGTCAGGAACCTGCTGCGCAGCACCAGTGCGCAGACCCGCTCGGCGGTGGCCCTGGGCAGGCGCTACCGGGTGGAGACGTTCGGGATCACCGGCTACGCACTGGTCTCGAGCCGGACCCTGCTCGACGCGATGAACTTCGCACTCCGGTTCGTCGACCTCACCTTCACCTTCTCGATCCCGCACGCACGGCTCGACGGGACCGAGGTGGTGATCGAGGCGTACGACGACGCGCTTCCCGCGGACGTCCGTGAGTTCCTGGTCCGGCGCGACCTGGCTGCGGTCGAAGCCGTGCTGCGCGAGCTCTTCCTCGGCGACCTGCCGACCGTGTTCGACCAGGAGCCGATACGGGTGCGCTTCCCGGCGGCGTACCTGGACGTCGAGCTTCCGCACGCCAGCCCGGCCGCCAGTGCCCTCGCCGAGGAGCTCTGCGCCGACCTCGCGTCGCGACGGCGGGACGACAGCGGGCTCGCCCAACGGGTCCGGATCCTGCTCGCCCAGCGGCTCGCCTTCGATCCGTCGTCCGGTGGCGTCGCCACCGCGCTCGCGATGGGGGAGCGCACCCTGCGTCGACGGCTGGCCGCAGACAGTACGTCGTTCTCGCGGCTCCTCGACGAGGTCCGGATCTCGCTGGCCGAGAAGCTGCTCGGCAACGGGTCGCTCTCGGTCCGCGAGGTCGCCGTACGCCTCGGCTACTCCGGGTCCACCGCCTTCATCCACGCCCACCGGCGCTGGCACGGGCGAGCCCCGACCACCAAGGTCTAGAGTCCGAGCATGTTGACCGTCGCGTACGTCTTCGCGGGCCTGGCAGCCCTGGTGCACGTCTACATCTTCTGGCTCGAGGCGCTCGCGTTCGAGACCGCGGGTCGCAAGGCCTTCGGCGTCAGCGCCGAGGACGCCGCGATCATGAAGCCCTGGGCCTACAACCAGGGCTTCTACAACCTCTTCCTGGCGATCGGTACGGCGGCGGGCCTCGGTGTCGCCGGGTCGAACCGGGATGCCGCCATCGCGCTGGTCCTCTTCGGGACAGGTTCGATGATCACGGCTGCGCTGGTACTGATCACCTCGGACCCGGCCAAGGCGCGCGGCGCGATCGTGCAGGGGCTCTTCCCGGCCCTGGGGCTGATCTCGCTCGCGATCTGGGGACTCTCCTAGACGTTCCTAGGGCGTCAGGAAGGTCCGCGACACCCGGGCGATCCGCCACGGTCTCCGACCACCCAGCACGGTGACGCCGTGGGCGGTCGCGCGAGCCATCCCGATGCGGCCGTACAGGTTCAGCAGCAGCGGCTCGGTGCGGCCGACGATCCGCACGTCGGCCGTCTCCCAGCGCACCGCCCGACGGCTGGTGAGCACGCCGTCGGAGTAGTCGAGCATCCACGGGCGGGTCTGCGGAGTCCGGATCTGGAGCTTCAGGTCGCCGGGCGCGTCCGGGGCGACGTACGCCGGGCTGGCCTGCATACCGGCGGTCAGCGCGAGCGCGGCGTTGCGCGACCCGATCCGCCACTGCTTGCCACGTCCGCGGGCGACGCCCCACCCGTGCACCACGAACTCGCCGATCAGGTTGCCCAGCGCACCGGCGCCGTCCATCGTGACGGCGTGGTGGAGCGGAAAGGGCTCGTGCAGATCGGCGCTACGCGGGAGCTTCTCCTCGAGGGAGTGCAGCTCCTGCCAGATCGCGTCCAGGTTCCGGCTCACCGGCTGGCCGTGCAGGTCCTCGATCTCGGCGGCGTGCGCACCGGCCGTGTCGGGCCGCGTGTAGCGGCGCAGCACCGTCAGCAGGTGTGCCGAGGCGTCGCCGGCCGTCCAGTCCGACCCCGGGATCGGGGTCGGACCGGGCGTCACCGACAGCAGTGCCGCGAAGCGCCGGTGTGCCTCACCGATCCGGTCCCAGAGCTCGTCGCCGCTGGTGCGGACGAACCCGTCGTACGTTGCTGCCCCCGTGGTCGCCATCTCAGGTGATCGTCATTCCGCCGTCGACCGGCAGGGTCTGGCCGGTGATGTACCCGGCGGCGTCCGAGGCCAGGAAGACAGCGGTCGCGGCCAGCTCGCGAGGATCCCCCTTGCGGCCCATCGGGTTACGGCCCATCTGGGACTCCAGGTAGCCGTCCGGGTACTGGTCGGTCATCTCGGAGGTGAAGAACCCGGGAGCGATCGCGTTGACCCGGATGCCCTTGCGACCGGTCCACTGCTGCGCGAGGTCGCGGGTCAGGCCGATCAGTCCGGCCTTCGAGGCGGCGTACGCGGCCTGGGGGAGTCCGGCGGTGGTGAGGCCGAGGACCGAGGAGATGTTGATGATCGAGGAGCCGGAGCCCATCACCCGGCCGCAGGACTGTGCCATCCAGTAGCAGCCGTTGAGGTTCACGTCGATGACCTGGCGGAACTGCTCGGGGGACTCGCGGGTGGCCGGGACCGCCGTACCGATGCCGGCGTTGTTGACCAGGATGTCGACGCGACCGAACTCGGCCATCGCGGCGTCGACGAGCGCCTGGCACGACGCCGGGTCGGCGACGTCGGTCGCGACCGAGAGTGCTTTGCGGCCGGTGGCCTCGACGAGCGCAGCGGTGTCCGCGAGCTTGTCGACGCGACGGGCCCCGAGGACGACGTCGGCGCCGGCCTCCGCGAGGGCCTGGGCGAACGCGACGCCGAGTCCGGAGGACGCGCCGGTGACGATGGCGACCCTTCCGTCGAGGCGGAAGAGGTCAGCCAGGTTCGAGGGGTGCTGCGGTGAGGTCATGGCCATGATCATGCCGGATTCAGCCCGACCGGTGCAGACCCGCCTGGAAGACCCGTTCGGTGCTCGCCGGGTTGAGCGGGAGCAGGGCAGCGGGCCGGATCGGTCGTGGGACGAAGTTACCGGTGCAGTTCGGGCAGACCCCGCCGAGGCAGACCTCCACGCAGTCAGCGCAGAAGGTGCACTCGTAGGTACAGATCCGGGCCTCCGCGGAGTCGGGCGGCAGGTCCTTGTCGCAGCACTCGCAGTTCGGTCGGAGCTCCAGCACGTCAGGCGTCCAGGCCGGCGGCGTACTGACGCGACGTCCAGGCGGACTCGACCATGTCGTGCAGGTCGTGCCGCATCCTCCAGTCGAGGTCGCGGGCGGCGAGCTTGCCGTCGGCAACGATCCGCGGCGGGTCGCCGGGTCGGCGCGGGATCACCTCGGGCTCGAAGTCGATGCCGCTGACCTCGCGGACGGCGTCCATGATCTCCTGCACCGAGGATCCCGAACCGCTGCCCAGGTTGTAGACCGGCTCGAGCGGTTCGCCGTTCTCGAGATGGCGGGCGGCGACCGCGTGCGCCGCAGCGAGGTCGGCGACGTGCACGTAGTCGCGCACACAGGTGCCGTCCGGGGTCGGGTAGTCGTCGCCGTAGATCTTCGGGGTCCTGCCCTCCAGCAGTGCGTTGAAGATCAGCGGGAACAGGTTGTGCGCACTGTCGTCGAAGAGGTCCTCGGCACCGGACCCGACGACGTTGAAGTAGCGCAGCGAGGTGTGCTTGAGCCCGGTGGCGGTCGCCTGGTCCCGCATCAGCCACTCGCCGATCAGCTTGGTCTCGCCGTACGGCGACTCCGGGGCCGGGGTGAGCGCCTCGGTGACGAGATCGACGTCGGTCGCGCCGTAGCAGGCGGCACTGGAGGAGAACACCATCGATCCCGCTCCGACCCGCTGCATCGCCTCGAGGACGCTGACCGTGCCGGTGACGTTCTGGGTGTAGGCGACCAGCGGGACGTCGACCGAGACGCCGGCTGCCTTGAAGCCGGCGAGGTGGATGACCCCGTGCACGTCGTGCTCGCGCATCGTGCGCTCGAGCAGGTCGGTGTCGAGGATGTCGCCGTCGACGTACGGCACGTCGTCGCGGACGAACCTGCGGTGCCCCGTCGAGAGGTTGTCGACCACGACAGCCGGGATCCCGACGTCACCCAGGGCGCGGACGACGTGCGACCCGATGTACCCGGCTCCGCCGGTGACCAGCCACGACATGCTTGTTCTCCTTCTCGCAGGACCCACCACCCTAGGGGTTCGGTGTTGCAGGGTCCGGTCAGGCGCCTGCGCGGAAGGTGAAGAAGTCCGACCCGCGGGTGACCCGGACCTCGCTGAAACCGGCGGCCCGGAGCCGGTCCGGGAGGGCGTCCGGGTCGACGACGTTCATCACGTCGCCGCGGTGCGCGAGCCGGAAGATCGGCGTCGAGAGGCTGTCCGAGCCGCAGAAGACACCGCCGGGACCGAGGACGCGCTTCGCCTCGGCGAAGAGCCGGTCCTGCTCGGCGGTCGTCGGCACGTGGTGGAGCATCGTGGTGCAGACGACGCCCGAGAACGCGCCCGCCTCGAACGGGACGTCGGTGGCGCTGCCGTTGACGATCTCGACGTCGCTGAAGCGTTCCGCCAGCGCGGCGGAGAGGTCCCCGTCCAGCTCCAGGCTCGTCAGGGACCCGGTGACGGTCTTCAACCACGCAGTGCTGGCGCCCCGACCCGGCCCCAGCTCGAGGACCTGGTCGCCGAGGTCCTCGTCGGTCAACGCCTGCGGCAGGATCGTGCCGGTCAGGTGCCGGCGCCAGTGGCCGGTGCCGCAGTACCAGCGGTGGAAGCGGTTCATGTTCACGGTCACGGGCGGCACGGGTCGAGCATCGCACCCGCAACCTCGAACTTCGAGACGAAGGGCGACGTCATCGCCCGGACCAGGGCGCCGTAGGCGAGGCCGAACGAGACCTCGTCCCCGACGGCCAGCGGCAGGTCGCCGACGTCGAGCACCAGGTGGTCGCTGCTCATCCCGAGGATCTCGATCCCGTCCGGCGGGACCAGGCCGTCGAGGTCGACGTCCTGGCGGCCGAGCGCGAGGATCGCCTGACGGATGGTCCCGGTACCGGTCCGGACCGGAGCCTCGCCGAACGCAGCCTGGCCGCGGTCGCCCCACGGTTGGGCCGGCTTCTCGTTGAGCTCGATCACCTCGGCCGAGAGCACGAAGGCATCGGTGTGCAGGCCCTCGATCGGGGTGCGGTGCAGCGGTTCGGTGCCGAGCAGGATCGCCTCACCGATCCGGAGCTCGTCGATCCGGCCGACATCGGTGGTCGACAGGGCCCACCCGAGGTTCGCCGAGTTGCCCCCGGAGACGACGCCGAGCGTCACGCCGTACAGGGCCTCGATGTTCTCGACGAGCCCGCTGAGGACAGCCATGTTGCGGTCGTCGGGGACGACGCCGTTCTGGCAGGCGAGGTTGGTGCCGAGGCCGGCGAGGCGCAGGGCGGGCTGGTCGAGGACCACCCGGACAGCAGCCGAGACGTCGTCGAGCGCAATGCCTTCGCGGAGGTCGCCGAGCTCGACCATCAGGACCACTCCGTGGGGCCGGTCCCGGGTCGCCGCCCCCGCGAGGGCAGTGATCACCGCCGCCTCGGTGTTCAGGCTGATGTCCGCGTGCGCGACCACTTGTCCCACCTGGCTGAGTTGGGGTGAGCGGATCAACGTGCGTGACGTCGGTCCGTCCAGCCCAGCCAGGCGAGCAAGATTGGGGACCCGGGAGTCGCCGAGCCCGACGGCGCCACCGCGGAGCATCGCGGCTCCGACGCCGGGCGAACCGAGAGCGGCCTTGGTGATGCCGGTGACGCGGATGCCCACCAGGGCGAGCCGGTCGACCAGCACCCGGGTGTTGTGCTCGACCTTGCCGAGATCGATCTCGATCCGCGGAGCGGTCACGCCTGGGTCGACACCGCCAGCGGAGCGAGCTCCGGGAAGGCCTGCAGGACCATGTCGACCAGCTCGGAACCGGGACGGGTCAGCGGGTCGGTGACCGGCAGGCCGAGGTGCAGCCGGTGCTCGGCGATCGCGTCCTCGAGCTCGCGGTCGGTCATCTCCTCGTGGTTGATCGTCACCCCGATCACCGTGGTGTCGGCGAAGGCCTCGATCAGGGCGATCTCGCTCGCAGCGGTGGGCATCGGCATCATCGGGAAGTCGCCGAGGACCCGACGCTTCGGCGCGTGCTGCACGATCACGCCGGCGGGCCGGCTACCGCGCAGGATGTGGCCCGAGCTCAGGTACGCCGGGTGGCTCAGCGCGCCCTGGCCCTCGACCACGATCACGTCCGGGTTCTCGCCCTCGAACGCGCGCACCACCTGGTGCTCGACCTCGCCGGAGATGAACTGCGGGACCATCGCGTCCAGCGCGGCGCCGTACTTGCCACCCTGGATCAGGGTCGTCTGACCGGTGCCGACCATGACCGCCTTGATGCCGGCCTCGTTCAGGGCCTGCACCAGCAGGGTGGCGGTGGTGCGCTTGCCGATCGCGCCGTCGGTGCCCAGGATCGCGATCCGTGGGCAGGTGACGTCGAAGATGCGCCCGGAGAACAGGTGCAGGTCGCGGGTGTCCTTGGGGCGGCGTACGTCGGTGATGGTGACGCCCGCGATCAGGGCTGCCGCCACGAACTCGGCGTCGTCGTTGAGGAACTCGTGCAGGCCGTTGATGATGTGCAACCCGCGGGCGATCCCGTCGAGGAGCACGACCCGCTGGGCGTCGGACAGCAGGCCGTCGGCAGGTGCGACACCGCAGATCAGGTAGTCGGGGACGCGGCCGGCGTGCGCGATGGACTCGGTCAGCGACGCGAGCACCGGGATCCCGTTCGGGGTCCCGTCGAGGAACTGACCGGCGTCGGCCCCGGCCTGGAGGCTGTCGATCACGCTGAGGATCTGGTACTTCTCCGAGTGCCGGACCAGCCCGTTCGCGGTCTTGCCGTCCT
>JAOPXD010000148.1 GCA_025965315.1 Marmoricola sp. | reverse complement strand
AGCCCGAGCCTGAGGCCGTCATTCCGGAGCCCGAGCCTGAGGCCGTCATCGCGGAGGTCGAGCCCGAGCCCGTCATCGCGGAGGTCGTGGCTGAGCCGGCACCGGCTCTCGACGTACCGGTTGTTGTTCAGTCTGATGCTGAGGCTGACGAGGTTTCGAGGCGAGCGCTGGAGCGCTCGCACCTCAACCAGCAGGTCGTGGTCGAGCCTGAGGTTGTCGTCGAGCCCGAGGTCGTCGTCGAGGCCGAGGTCGTGGTCGAGCCCGAGGTTGTCGTCCCGTACGTCGAGGACGTCCCTGAGCCGGTGTTCGACGAGGCGATGTTCGCTGATCTTCCCGTGGACGAGCCCGAGCCCGAGGTCGAGGCCAAGGCGCGGAAGGGGATGTTCGCTCGCCGCTCCGAGAAGCCCGAGTCGGTTGCCGACATCAAGGCGAACTTCGAGCCGGCGTACTCGGTCGAGCCGAAGGCGGTTCCGGCATGGTTCGGGGAGGCGGCTGCCAGGGCGGACCGTCCGCGGAACTCGCAGCCGATCGCCGCCAAGCCGAAGGTCAAGCGGAACCTGCCGTTGGTGCCGGTGATCATCGGTGCGCTTCTCCTCGGTGGCGTCATCGTGGGTGCACCGCGGATCCCGGATGCGATCAGCTGGGGCAGGGGCTTCTTCACGTCCCCGGCTCCGCTGGTCCTCGGCCAGACCGCAGCGATCCAGGCCTCCGTCGCGAACCCGGCGCTGCACGTCAACGCCGGTACGCCGATCCGGGTCAAGCCGATCGGTGGCGAGCACGTTGCCAAGGGCCGGCACCTGGTTGCCGTCCGGCTGGAGGTCGTGAACGAGGGTGTTCGCGCCTGGACGATGCCTCTCGGTGCCAGCGTCAAGCTCACCGACTCGCTCGGGGTCGCGTACGGACCGAGTCAGATCAACCGTGTCGACGCGGGCAGGCCGCTCCCACGTCGGCTCGCGCTCGCGCCGCACAAGGTCATGACTGGCTTGGTCGTCTTCTCGATCCCCGACGGCCGCGACGTCGGGGGGCTCGAGCTCGAGATCGGCGCGGGCGTGACAACAGCGTGGGGCCACACCAGATAGACAGTCCAAACTTGACAGTCCAGACTGTGTATCTCATCCTGGACAGGTGATCGAGCCTTCCGCAGAGCGTGCCTCCCACGAACTGGTGGTCGTCTACAGCCGCCTCCGCCGACGACTCCTGGATCTCTCGCCGCTGGACGGGATCACCCCCACCCAACGTTCGGTGACGGCACGGCTGTCCAAAGAGGGTCCGGCCTCGACCAGCGAGCTCGCGGCAGCGGAGCGGGTGCGCCCGCAGTCGATGGCGGCCACCGTGGCCGCCCTGGAGGAGGTAGGTCTGGTGGAGCGGGCCGACGACCCGGCCGACGGTCGGCGTCGGGTGGTCACCCTGACGCCGTACGGGCGCGACCTCGTCGAAGGCCAGCGATCGGCCCGCCGCGAGTGGCTCGCCGACGCGATCGCGACCGGGTGCACGCCGGCGGAGATCACCACCCTCGTCGACGCGATGAAGATCCTCGATCGCGTGCTGGACGTATGACCAGCGATACCGCCACGTCGTCCAGGACCGGGTTCGACCGCCGCCTGATCCTGCCGATGGTCCTCGGCGCGATCCTCAACCCGGTCAACTCCTCGATCATCGCGGTCTCGCTGGTCCCGATCGGGCGTGCCTTCGGGACGCCGACCTCGCAGACCATCTGGCTGGTGTCCGGTCTGTACATCGCCACGGCGATCGGCCAACCGGTGGTCGGGCGCCTGGTCGACACCTACGGGCCACGGCGGCTGTTCCTGATCGCCACCGTGCTGACCGGGATCGCCGGAGTGATCGGTGCCACGGCGCCGGACTTCTGGGTCCTGGTCGTGGCGCGGGTGGTCCTCGGCTTCGGCACCTGCGCCGGCTACCCGGCGGCGATGACGCTGATCAAGGCCGAGGCCGAGCGCACCGGCATCGAGAGCCCCGCCAGCGTCCTGACGCTGCTGAGCATCTCGAGCCAGACGATCGTGGTGATCGGCCCTACCTTCGGCGGTCTGCTGATCGGCGTCGGCGGCTGGCGCTCGACGTTCGCGGTGAACATCCCGCTCGCCCTGGTCGCCTTCGCTGCTGGCTACCGGTTGCTGCCGAAGAGCGCAGGCACGAGCAACAGCCGTGGGTTCGACGTACCAGGCATGCTGCTCTTCGGGACGCTGCTGGCCTCCGCGATGACGTTCCTGCTCGAGCTGCGGGCCGACACCCTGTGGCTGCTGGCAGTCGCGATCGTCGCGCTGGTCGCGTTCGTCCTGCGCGAGACCCGGATCGCCGATCCGTTCCTCGACCTGAGGGTGCTCGCCGGCAACCCGCCACTGGTGCGCAGCTACCTGCGGGCGTTGCTCAGCGGCACGTTCTCGTACGCGATCCTCTACGGCCTGACCCAGTGGCTCGAGGACGGCCGCGGTCTTAGCGCGTCGCACGCCGGGATGCTGCTGCTGCCGATGTCGGTGACCGGGCTCGGCATCGCTGCCGTGTTCGGACGCCGACCGGAGATCCGCGGCAAGCTCGCCGTCGGTGCGGCAACGCAGGTAGCCGCCGGTGCGGTGCTGATGTTCCTCGACGGCGGCACCGCGATCTGGGTACTGATCGGGCTCTCGCTGCTGGTCGGGATCCCGCAGGGTCTCAACACGCTCGCTCTCCAGAACGCGATCTACTACCAGGCCGAGCCCGCCACCCTGGGCGCGTCCTCCGGTCTGTTCCGGACGTCGTTCTACCTCGGCGCGATGGTCGCCTCGGTCGCCACCGGAGCCTTCTTCGGCCGTACGGCGGACACGGCCGGGTTGCACGAGCTCGCGGTGTTCCTGGTCTGCGTCGCCAGCGTCTTCCTGCTGATCACCGTCTTCGACCGCAAGCTCGCCCTTCCCGATTCCCGCAGCTCGACCAGCAACCACCAGGAGAACCCGTGAACCCGATCGACACCGCCCGTACCGCTCTGCTCGTGATGGACGTCCAGAACGGCATCGTGTCCCGGCTGCCCGAACCCGACCCGCTCGTCGAGCAGATCGCGGACACCATCGCCGCGGTCCGTGCCGCCGGCGGACACGTCGGCTACGTCCGGGTCGCGTTCACCGAGGAGGACTTCGCCGGCATCCCGCCGCACAGCAGCTTCGCGGCCATCGCCGCCGACGAGGCCATGCGGAGCGCGATGCACGCGGATTCCGCCTCGACCGCGATCGACGAACGGGTGGCCCCGCAGGACGGTGACCTCGTGGTCCGCAAGACCCGGGTCGGACCGTTCTCCACCACCGACCTGCGCGAGCAGCTCGAGGCGCGCGGGATCACCACGCTGCTGCTCACCGGGATCTCCACCAGCGGCGTCGTCCTCTCCACGGTCCGCCAGGCCGCGGACCTCGACTACCGGGTCGTGGTGATCCTCGACGAGGTCGCCGACCCGGTCGCCGAGGTCCACCAGATCCTCACCACCGCCGTGTTCCCGCGGCAGGCCGAGGTCGTGACGAGCGCCGAGGTTGCTGCAGCACTTGGCTGAATCCGCGTGATGAGGGCGTGGATCAGGGGTCTCCACCTCCATGAGCGTGAATCACGGCAAGAACTGGTGGGACCTGCTTGCCCGCGACGTCCAGCTGGCCACCCCGTTGCCCTGGGGCGTTCGCGACCAGGAATCCGGCGACTGGCTGTTCTGCTCCAACGGCTTCGGTCCGCTGATGGTCGCGGCCGACAACCCGCCGGACGGTCTTGCCCTCTGCTTCAACGGGACCGTCACGCGAGCACGACCGGTCGATGACACCGACGCGGCGGCGATCGTGGCGATCGCCGATGCGCTCCAGTCGATCCTGATGGACCGGTACGGCGCCCTCTGGCCAGGGGTCGAGCTCGAGGGAGAAGTCGTCGGTTCCCTGACTCCGGCGATCAACGACGACGGTGTGCCGGTGTGGCGGATCGGCTAACTGCCGAAGGCCGGCTTCTCCTTGGCCAGGAACGCTCGGACGCCCTCGGCGAAGTCGGGGCCGCCGTACACCTCGGCCATCAGGACGGCGTCCGAGGCCGGCTCGGCCTCGAGCAGGGCCGCCCGGGCGGTCAGCTGTGCCTTGGTGGCGCGCATCGTGACACCGGACGCCTCGAGCAGGCCGGTGACGACGCCCGAGACCTCGGCGTCCAGGTCGTCGACGACGCTCATCACCGCGCCGACGGCGTAGGCGCGATCGGCGGTGAGCAGCCGGGAGGTCAGCAGCATCTCGCGGGTGAGGGACTCGCCGAAGACCGAGACGCAGCGGTACACGACCGAGGCCGACAGGGCGTTGCCGAGGGTCCTCGCGATCGGGTACCCGAACCGGGAGTGCGGGGTGGCGATCCGCAGGTCGCAGTGCGTCGCGACGGCGAGCCCGCCACCGACGCAGACCCCGTCGATCGCCGCGATCGTGACCTGCGGCAGCTCGAACAGCGCGACCAGCAGCGAGCGGATGCTCTCCTCGTAGGCAACCGGTTCCTGGCTGAGGAAGTCGGAGATCTCGTTGCCCGCGGCGAACGCCTTGCCGCCGGCGCCGCGGAGTACCAGCGCGCGCACGGAGCGGTCGTCCTGCAGCTCGGCGCAGAGCTCGCGCATCCCGGCGTACATGGCGGCCGTGAAGGCGTTGCGTCGCTCCGGGCGGTTGAAGGTGACGTCGACGACGCCCTCGGTGCGGGTGATCAGGAGGTCGGTACTCACGGGCGTGAGCCTAGGGCTGCGGCGGATCGCTCAGCCCGGGAGCCCCGCGACGCAACTGAACTTCGCTGCGGTCGACGGGTCCAGGGCGTTGGTCACCAGGTGGTAGGTGTTCAGGTCGTAGGCCTCGTTGAGGTGACCCACCGGGTCGAGCGGGCAGAAGTCCTGGATGTACTCGTTCGTCACGCCGGGCTCGTGGATGAAGGCCGTCGGGGTCGGGGTCACGAGCTCGTCGTACTTCGACGCGATCACGGTGTAGGTGACGCCCGGCTGCGCGACCGGGCCGTTGTTCAGGGTCGTGACCGCGGATCCGTCGGTGATCAGGTTGTCGCACGCCGGGCAGCCGTAGGTCTCCAGCGCCTTCGACACCTGGGAGCGGATCCCGAACAGGTAGGCGACGTTCACCAGGCCGCCGAAGGTGGTGCCGTGGGTCGGGGGAGCGATCGCGACGACCGTGTGGATCTCGTCGGCGATGCCCTGGGTCTTGGTCACGTACAACGACTGGAAGCCGCCCTCGGAATGACCGACGATGTCGACCTGGGCAGCGCCGGTCTCGGTCAGCACCTGGCCGATGAAGGCCTTGATGTCTGCTGCCGAGTCCGCGATCGGGCGCAGCCCGCCGACGTACGGGAAGCCGGGGTAGTCACCGTAGGTCTTGCTGAAGGTGCAGTACCCGCGGTGCGCGAGGTAGTTCTGGAGCAGGTTCGTGTCCTCGTAGTACGTCGCTCCCAGGCCGTGCAGGAGCACGACCGGGCGCGGGTGCGCCGCTGACGGAACGCAGCTTGCGTCGTTGTTGCCCTGGCTGGGGGCCGAGGCTGAGGTAGCTGCCTGGGCCGGTGCGAGCAGCAGGGCTCCGGCGAGGAGGAGGGCGCTGACGGCTGCGGTGCGGGTGAGGCGGCGCATCGGGGATCCTTCGGTCTGCTCGATACCCATGAGTATTGGATACCGAGTAGTATCGACCTTGTCCCCCGGAAGTCAATACTTCGAAGTCAAGCGCCTGGGAGTCCCGTTGGCACGTACCCGTCCCACCCGCGCCGAGACCCGGCGCCAGGTGCTCGACGCGGCGTTCGAGGTCTTCGGGCAGCGCGGGATCGCCGCCACCTCGCTGACCGAGGTCGCTGCGGCTGCGGGCCTGACCAAGGGCGCGGTGTACTCGAACTTCGACTCCAAGGACGAGCTCGTGCTCACCCTGATGGAGGAGCATGCCGGCCACCGGATCCAGGCGAGCCTCGATGCCGTCGACGCCGACGGCGGTGCCGACGTCTTCGGGCAGGTCGCCGCGGTGCTGGTCCGGGAGATGCGCGCCGACGCGGTCTGGCACCGGCTCCTGGCCGAGTACTTCGCGCTCGCCCACCACGACCCGCGCAAGCAGAAGGCGCTCCAGGGACGACGCCGGGAGGTCCGCGCGACCGTTGCCCGTGCGCTGGTCCAGGTCTCCGAGGGCCTCGGCTTCGCGCTGCCGATGCCCGCCGATGACCTCGCGATCGTCTTCCTGGCCCTGAGCAACGGCATGGCGGTGGAGTCCGACATCGACCCCGGGGGAGTTCCCGACGACCTGCTGGCGCGGGTGCTCACGTTGATCGCAGGCGACGCGGTGGTCGCGCTGCGCGAGGCCGCCGCGCGGGCGTCTGTGGATTGAGCCCGTTCACGGGTACCTCTGTGGATCGTGCTGACCGGCGCACAGCGTTCCGCGGAACGATTCCCGCATGAGCCTCCTGCGACCGCCCCGTGACCACGCTCCACTCCGTACGTCGGCCGACCTGACCGTCCTCTGGAACAACCTCGTCATCGCTCCACCCTTCGTCGATCGCAGCCTCTGGCTGCTGTTCATCGACCGGGCCAGGCGACCCGCGGGACCGTTGATGGTGATCGAGGACCTGCCCGACGGCCCGTACGACGTCCCGCTGACCGACCTCGTCGACATCTGCCGGGACATCATCGGCGGACCGGGCGGCGGGGGCTCGGTGGCGATGCTGATGACCCGTCCGGGCGCCGCCCCCTGGCACATCGGCGACCGGTCCTGGGGACGGTTCCTGCTCGGTGCGGTGGCCGAGATCGGTGGCCTCACCTGGCCCGTGCACCAGGCGCACTCGGACGCGCTGTCCGTGGTCGCGGTCGAGCAGCACCACCCGGAGAGCGCCTGAGGCCCGCGGATGATCTCTGGTCGCTGGCGGGGTTGTCCGGCAGGATCACCCTCATGGAGTCCAGCCTGCTGTCGTACCGGTCCGAGGGCTCGATCCTGTCGATCTGCTCGAAGGGCTCGGTGCTGTCGATCGGCAGCATCGGCTCGATAGCGTCGATCGGATCCATCGGCTCGTTCGCCTCCGCGTTCTCGATCGGGTCGTTCGTCAGCGCTGTCTCGGTGCTGTCCGGCCGTTCGATCGGGTCGGCGATGTCCTGGCGGAGCCGTGGTCGGGCACTGGCCGCTCCCGACGCCGATGCCTAGCTCGGCTGGCTGAAGAACGAGAGCAGCGCCGGCGCTGTCGCCTTGCCCTTGATCATGTGCGTCTGGCCCGGCAGGGTCAGCAGCATCCCGGAAGGGAGCTGGTCGACGATCGCGGCCTGCGCGTTCTGCATGTACTGCGGGCTCTTGCCGCCAGCGATCACCAGGGTCTCGGGCTGCACGTCCGCGTAGTACCCGTCGGGCAGCGGCGTGCCCTGCTCGAACGGCACCACGATGCTCAGGTCGTAGGGCAGGGTGTGCGCGACGCCGACCAGCTTCTTCCAGACCGGCATCAGTCGCATCATCACGATCCCGAACGCCGGTACGCCGACCGTCCGCATGAAGGTCTTCACGGCATCACCGGGACGGCCGTCGTCGACCATCGCCTGCAGCTGCTGAGGCAGGTCGAGGGGGTTCGGGGCGTGGGTGCCGTCGAGGATGAACGGCGCCTCGTACAGGGCGACCTTCGCCATCGGCACACCCTGCCGGGCTGCCTCCAGGGTCAGCACGGCGCCGGAGGACGCGGCGAACACCCGAACTCCCGGGCCAGCGGCGTCGAGAACGGCGACCAGGTCCTCGACCTCGCGCTGCACGTCGTACGGCGAGCTGCCCGGGCCGCTCTCGCCGCGACCGCGGCGGTCGTAGGCGTGCACGGAGTACCTGCCCGACAGCAGCGGGACCAGTGCTTGGCCGGCGCCCATCGAGCGTTGGCACATCGCGCCCTCGACGATGACCACGGGCGCCCCTGCCCCCGTGACGTCGTACGCGATCTCGGTGCCGTCCGCGGAGGTCACGAAGCGGGTCGGGCTGGTGGTCGCGTCGGTCACGGTGCTCATGATGGCTCCTCGGGTCGAGCTCTGGGTGGGTTCACCCCTGCGTCGAACGCGTCACTCCGATTTCGACATCCTGGCCGCGTTCTCCTGCGCGCGGCGGGTCAGCAGTGCCCGCTCGCCCACGTTGCGGGTACGTGCTGCCGCTTCGGTGAACGCTGCGACCGCGTCAGCATGCAGTCCGGCCCGCTCGCTCAGGTCGCCGAGCACGCTGGGGATCAACGGCGAGTCACCGAGGGCGTCCGGCGGCACTGCCTCGAGGACGGCGAGCCCGGCTCCGGCATCGAACGCCCGTCCGTGCGCGACGGCGCGGTTCACCTCGACGACCGGACCCGGTGCGGCCTGCGCCAGGACGTCGTACAGGACGGCGATCCGGCGCCAGTCGGTCTCCTCGAACGTCGCCGCCCGGGCGTGCTGGGACGCGATCGCGGCCTGGAGGTAGTACCGCCCGACGGGAGCGCCGCGGGCCGCCAGCAGCTCGGCCCTGGCCAGCGCATCCAGCCCGCGGCGGATCAGGAGCTCGTCCCACAGCGACCGGTTCTGGGCGTCGAGCAGGACCGGCTCACCGGCCGCGTCGATGCGCGCACCCATCCGCGAGGCCTGGACCTCGAGGAGCGCCTGCAGGCCGTGCACCTCCGGTTCGTCCGGGGTCATCTGCGCGAGCATCCGGGCCAGCCGGATCGCCTCGTTGCAGAGCTCGGGCCGCATCCAGTCGTCGCCGGCCGTCGCGGAGTACCCCTCGTTGAAGACCAGGTAGATCACCGCCATCACGTCGTCCAGACGCTGTTCCCGGTCCGAACCGGTGGGCAGCTCGAACTCGGCCCGTACGTCGGACAGCGTCTTCTTCGCCCGCGAGATCCGTTGGCCCATCGCGGTCTCGGCGACGAGGAACCCGCGGGCGATCTCGGTGGTGGTCAGCCCGCCGACCATCCGCAGGGTCAGGGCAGCACGCGACTCCGGGGTCAGCGCCGGGTGGCAGCACAGGAAGATCAGCCGCAGCACGTCGTCCTCGATGTGGTCGACCTGAGCGTCCAGATCGGGCATCGGGTCCACCTCCTCGAAGGCCCAGGAACGGGCATGGCTCAGCTCGTCGGTCTTGCGGCGCAGCGTCTCGTTGCGCCGGAACTGGTCGATCCCGCGGCGCTTGGCCGTGGTCATCAGCCACGCGCCCGGGTTGCGGGGGACCCCCGCGTCAGGCCACTGCTCCAGGGCCGCGACCAGCGCGTCCTGGGCCAGGTCCTCGGCGAGGCCGATGTCCCGGGTCATCCGGGTGAGCGCGGCGACCAGCGTCGCGGACTCGGCACGCCAGGCAGCAGCGATCGCTTCAGCTGTTGTCTCGACCTGCACGGAGCCAGCCTAGAAGGAACGTCCTCCCGGGTGGTCGAGCGGGGAGCGGAGCGACCGGACGGTCGAGACCCCTCCTGCTCCTGGTCTCGACCGCCCGGGAGCAGCGAGCTCAGATCTCCGGCGGGCCGTCGGAGACCTGCCGCAGGGTGCAGACGAGCTCGCACCCGGGCCAGTGCTCGGTGTGCAGGTCCGCGAACTCCTTCTGGCCGTCGACTGCCTCCTCGAGGGTGTCGTACTGCAGCAGCGCCCAGCCGCCGACGACCTCCTTCGACTCGGCGTACGGGCCGTCCACGCGGGTGGTCTCGCCGTTCTTGACGACGAAGTTCACGGCGTCGGCGGTGCCGAAGAGCCCGCCGCCGTCGAGGAAGACGCCCTTGGCCGCCTGTTCACCGATGTAGGTGTCCATCGCGTCCATCAGCGCCTGCGTCGGTGCTCCCTGGCTGCCTTCGACCATCCTCACGAATCCCAAGAAACGCGGCATCTCAATCAGTCCTTCTGCTCGGTGGAATGCTTCCTTGCCCGTACGTCGTGCGAGCCAGCGCTGCTTCGACATCGCCCTTGAAAAGGTTTCAGACGGCGGTCGAGGGACCTCGACCCGGTCCTACGGCAAACCTAGTGCGCGGGCCCGGCGTCGGCCGATGGCTGGAGCCGACAGATCCCCCTACGATGCGGGGGTGCCTCTGATCGAGCGCTTCGCCGCACTGGTCGTCGCCCGGAGCGCGGTTCGGGTGCGCTCGTCGTGGTCACCGGCGAGGCTGGAGCCGGGAAGTCATCGCTGGTCCGGACAGCGCTCGACGGGCACCGGGCCGACTGGGGCTACTGCGAACCGCTGGACATCCCGCGCCCGCTGGGGCCGTTCCGCGACATCGTTGCTGGGCGCGCGATCGACGAGGTCGAGCTGGGCGAGACCGGACTCGGCGAGCAGCTGCTGGAGCTGCTGCGGAGCGAGCCGCGGGTGCTGGTCATCGAGGACGCGCACTGGTTGGACGACGCGAGCGCACGGGTACTGCGGTTCCTCGGCCGCCGGATCGCGAGCACCCGGGGCCTCGTCGCGGTGACGACCCGCGACGACGTCACCACGGACCACCTGCGCCAGGTACTGGGGGACCTGGCCACCTCGCCCTCGCTGGTCCGGCTCGAGCTCGAACCGCTCAGCGAAGCCGGTATCGCGGAGCTGATCGACGGGTCCGGTCTCGACGTCGCCGAGACGCGTCTCCTCACCGGTGGCAATCCGTTCCTGGTCAGTGCGCTGCTCGAGGATCCTGGTCATGCCGTGAGCACCGCGGTCCGCGACGTCGCCGTCGCGCGGGCGGCCCGTCTCCCTGCGCCGGCGCGGGCCGCCCTCCGGTCCCTGGCCGTCGTACCGGGTCGGATCAGGCTCGCCGACATCCCCGAGTACACCGACGTCCTCGACGACCTGGTCGAGTCCGGGCTGATCCGCGTCACCGACGGCTACCTCGAGTTCCGCCACGAGCTGGTACGCCGGGCCCTGGACCACGAGCTCACCCCGGAGCAGCGACGCCGTGCGCACAGCGACGCGCTCACCCGCCTGGATCAGAACCGTGCCACCGAACCGGCTCGGCTGGCGTTCCACGCCGGGTTGGCGGGCCGGTCGGACGAGGCGTTGGTCCACGAGCGGGCCGCTGCGTCCGCAGCGAGCGCGAGCGGGGCGCACACCCAGGCCGCGGGTCACTTCCGTCGGGCTGTCGACCTCGCCGAGCCGCGGTCGACGGCCGCCGAGCTGGTCGAGCTGCTCCTGCACCTGGCCCGTGAGGAGCAGGCCATCGGTCACGACCTCGAGGCGGCCTCGGCCGCCGCACGGGCGCTGGCCCTCGCCGAAGCCGGGGCCGGCCCGGACCTGGTGGGCGCGGCGCTGCTGATGGTGAGTGTCACGGTCGTGGGCGAGTCCGAGGCCCTGACCTACGGCGACCGGGCGATCGTCGCTCTCGAGGAAGCCGGAGCCGGGCCTGAGCTTGCCGCTGCAAGCCCTCGGCGCCGCGCGAACGCTCGCCCGGCGCGAACCAGGGTGCGAGAGCCTCCTGCAAGCCGTCGCGCTCGGTCGGGCCGGTACCGGTCCCGACCGGGACCTGGGCCTCGCGTGGTGCAACCTCGTGTCGGCCGCAGGTGAAGCCGGCCACTACGACGTGGTGGCGACCGCGGCTCCGGATGCGCTCCGATGCCGGCGCCGCGGTCTTCAGCACGGTCGTCGGCAACAACGCCACCGAGGGCGTGACCTGGGTGCGCTCGTACGTCACCGCCGACAAGGGCATGACCTACTGCATCTACGACGCCCCGTCGCCGGAGGCGATCCGCGCGGTCGCCGAGGTCAACGGGCTGCCGGTCGACAAGATCAGCGAGGTCCGGGTCCTCGACCCGTACTTCTACGTCCAGGTCTGACCCCCGGCCCGGCCCTGCCTCAGAGCTCGAGCGAGGCGGGGTCGTCCGGTACGTCGACCGAGTACAGGATCAGGTTGTCCAGCGGGATCAGCTCCAGGGCCTGCTCGCTGGTCGCGTTGAGCACCACCGGTGCGGCGACCCCGTCGACGTACGCCTGCTGCCAGCGGGCTGCGACCACGCACCAGCGGTCACCGGGGACCAGCCCGGGGAAGTGCCACTCGGGGTGCGGGGTGGTCAGGTCGTTGCCCACCGACCTCTGGTGCTCGAGGAACTCCGCGGTCATCACGGCGCAGACCGCGTGCAGGCCGAGGTCCTCGGGTCCGCAGGTGCAGGTCCCGTCGCGGTGGAAGCCCGTGACCGGATCGGTGCCGCACGACTCGAGCTCGCCACCGAGGACGTTGCGTTCGGACATGGCACGAGCATGGCAGGCGAGGACCAGAGTTCGCCGGCCGTTCGAGTGTCGTTGCCCACGTCGCAGCGGTTCGCAACCGCGTGCGGAGCACAATGGAGAGGTGAGCCGCTACCGCCTTCCCTTCCTCGCCGCCGCCGTGGGCGCGTCCGCAGTGCTGGTGTCCCCGCTGACCAACGCGACCCGAGGGCTGCGCCGCTCGATGGGCGTGCCGCCGGCCGGCTTCGACTCGCCGCAGTACCGCGACGGGTCCTTCCAGAACCGGCTCCCCGCCGCCGTCCTGGAGTCCGGCAGCCAGGGATCGATGGCGATCGAGTTCGCCACCAAGGGCGATCGTGGCCGCCCGGCCGCCGCGGTCCCGCTGGTCACCCCTGACCTTCCCGCTGCCGCCAGCGACTTCGCCGCCACCTGGCTCGGCCACGCCACCGTCCTGCTCGAGGTTGCCGGCCACTGGGTGCTCACCGACCCGGTGTGGAGCGATCGGGTCTCGCCGTCCCCGACCGTCGGACCGAAGCGCAACCACCCGGTGCCGATGAACCTGGCCGACCTGCCGCGGCTCTCGGCGGTGCTGATCTCGCACGACCACTACGACCACCTGGACACCGCGACCATCGACGCGCTGACCCAGCAGCAGGCGATGCCGTTCGTGGTACCGCTGGGCATCGGTAGCTACCTGCGCGACTGGGGCGTCCCGGAGTCGCGGATCATCGAGCTCGACTGGGACCAGACGCACAGCGTTGCCGTACCCGGGAAGCCCGACCTGACCGTCACCTGCACCGAGGCACGGCACTTCTCGGGTCGCGGGCTGTTCGCCCGCAACAAGACCCTGTGGTCCTCGTGGGTCGTCGCGGCCGGGACCGGCACGAAGCGCCGCAGCGTCTTCTTCGGTGGCGACACCGGTTACACCGAGGCATTCGGTGGCATCGGGACCGAGCACGGCCCGTTCGACCTGACGGTGCTGCCGATCGGTGCGTACGACGCCCGCTGGCCCGACATCCACATGAATCCGGCCGAGGCCGTGCAGACCCACCTCGACGTCCGCGGCTCGCTGCTGCTGCCGATCCACTGGGCCACCTTCGACCTCGCGTTCCACACCTGGTCCGCGCCCGTGGAGTGGTTGCGCGAGGAGGCGGCCGAGCACGGTGTCGCGCTGGCCCTGCCGCGACCGGGCGAACGGTTCACCGCAGCGGCCGCGCCCACGGCTGACTGGTGGAGCAACGCAGCACGAACAACCCGCGCGAGTTGAGGTTTCTGCGCGCGGAGTGAGTCAAAACGGGGCTACATTCCCTTGCATGACAGATCCCACACCGCCGCCGCCTCCGTCCGAGGACGCGTCCGTCCCGCCGGCACCCCCGGCGCCCGCCTACGCTGCGCCGCCGGTCCCGGCCTACAGCGCTCCTGCCCCGCCACCGCCGAACCCGTACGCCGCAGCGCCGGGCGGAGGCACCCCCGGCCAGATCCGCGGGACGGGCAAGAGCATCCTGTTCGCGATCATCACGCTCGGGATCTACGAGCTCGTCTGGGTCTACAAGACCTCGAACGAGCGCAAGAACTACTCCGGGGAGGGACTCGGTGGCGGGCTCTCGCTGCTGCTGTTCGCCTTCGTCTCCATCGTCATGGTGTTCCTGATGCCCGCCGAGATCGGCAACGTCCAGGCCAAGTACGGCCAGGAGAAGACCGTCTCCGGTGTGACCGGCCTGTGGGTCCTGCTGCCGATCGCCGGCGGCATCGTCTGGTTCGTGAAGGTAAACGGCGCGATCAACGAGTTCTGGAAGTCGCAGGGCGTCCGGGAAGCCTGATTCAACGCTTCTTCCTGCGGGGTCCGGCTTGTCGGCCGGGCCCCGTAGTGTTTCCCTGACATGAGCATGCAGTTCCCGATCCCCGGTCTCCCCTCGGTCGAGGTGGACGAGGCCCCGGCGCGCGGTCGGCGGCGCCCGAGCAGGGACGAGCTGCTCGAGGGCCTCAACGAGCCGCAGCGCCAGGCCGTCGTCCACGAGGGTGCGCCGCTGCTGGTCGTGGCTGGTGCCGGCTCCGGCAAGACCCGGGTGCTGACCCGGCGGATCGCGTGGCTGATCTCCGAACGCAACGCCCATCCCGGGTCCGTGCTGGCGATCACCTTCACCAACAAGGCTGCTGCCGAGATGCGCGAGCGCGTCGAGGAGCTGGTCGGCGGGCGCGCCAAGATCATGTGGGTCAGCACATTCCACTCGGCGTGCGTGCGGATCCTGCGCAAGGAGATCGACAAAGCGGGGTTCAAGTCGAGCTTCACGATCTACGACTCCGCCGATTCGAAGCGGTTGATGACACTGGTGTGTCGCGACCTGGACCTCGACGTGAAGCGGTTCCAGCCGCGGGCGATCCTGAACTGGATCTCGAACGCGAAGAACGAGCTGCAGGACTACGAGGACGCCGTCAAGGACGCGAGGAACGTCCAGGAGGAGACGTACGCCGAGGCCTACAAGCTGTACCAGGAGCGGCTGCGGCAGGCGAACGCACTCGACTTCGACGACCTGCTGATGATGACCGTGCACCTCTTCCGGGCCTTCCCGGCCGTGCGCGAGAACTGGCGACGCCGGTTCCGGCACGTGCTGGTGGACGAGTACCAGGACACCAACCACGCCCAGTACGCGCTGATCCACGAGCTCTGCGCTGACTCGCTCGAGGACCCGCTGCTCGCGCCCACGTCGGGCGGCGAGCGGGTGCCGCCGGCGGAGCTGATGGTCGTCGGTGACGCGGACCAGTCGATCTACGCGTTCCGGGGCGCGAACATCCGCAACATCATGGACTTCGAGCAGGACTTCCCGAACGCCGAGACCGTGATGCTCGAGCAGAACTACCGCTCGACCCAGACGATCCTGACGGCGGCGAACTCGGTGATCGGGCACAACGACTCCCGGTTGCCGAAGCGGCTCTGGAGCGACGCCGGCGACGGCGCCAAGATCGTCGGGTACGTCGGCGACGACGAACGTGACGAGGCCCGGTTCGTAGCCGAGGAGATCGACCGGCTCGCCGACGAGGGTTCGGCACGCTCCGGTGATGTGGCGGTGTTCTACCGGACCAATGCGCAGTCACGTGTCTTCGAAGAGGTCTTCATCAGGGTCGGGATGCCGTACAAGGTCGTCGGCGGGCTGCGGTTCTACGAGCGTCGTGAGGTGCGTGACGCGATCGCGTACCTCCGCACGCTGGTGAACCCGGCCGACCAGGTTTCGCTGCGCCGGATCCTGAACACCCCGAAGCGCGGGATCGGTGACCGGGCCGAGGCCTGTGTCGACGCTTTCGCCTCCCGGGAGCGGATCACGTTCTGGGAGGCCCTGCAGCGCGCAGCCGAGGCGCCCGGGATCGCGAGCCGGTCGTTGAACGCGATCAACGGCTTCGTCGAGACGATCGAGCAGCTGCAGTCGATGGTGGTCGCGGGGGAGCGGATCGACGTCGTCCTGGAACAGGTGCTCACCCGTAGCGGCTACCTCAAGGAGCTCGAGGAGTCCGACGACCCGCAGGACGAGACCCGGGTGGAGAACCTCGCCGAGCTGGTCGCGGTCGCCCGCGAGTTCGCCGACGACCCGCTGCTCGGCCCGAGCGCCGACCCGCTCGACGACGATGACCCGGATGCCCCTCCGGCAGTCCCCGGCCTGTCGGACTTCCTGGAGCGGGTGGCGCTGGTGGCCGACTCCGACCAGATCCCCGACGCCCCCGAGGGCGAGGAGGCTCCGGGCGTCGTCACGATGATGACCCTGCACACCGCCAAGGGCCTGGAGTTCCCGGTGGTCTTCCTGACCGGGCTCGAGGACGGCGTCTTCCCGCACCTGCGCTCCCTGGGCGACAAGCCCGAGCTCGAGGAGGAGCGAAGGCTCGCGTACGTCGGCCTCACCCGCGCCCGCGAACGGCTCTACGTCTCCCGGGCCGTCGTGCGGTCTGCGTGGGGGGCGCCGTCGCACAACCCGGCCTCCAGGTTCCTCGACGAGCTGCCGGTCGACCTGGTCGACTGGAAGCGCACCGAGTCCGAGCAGACCAGCTGGACCCGCCAGGACTACGGCTCCCGCCTCGGTTCAGGCGCCCTGACCGGTCGCGGCCGCCAGCAGATGGCGAGCCGGTTCAGCAGCGCCACCGCGAGCGCCGATGCCACCACGAAGGCGATGGCCGGCCGCGAGGTCCCCAACCTCAGCCCCGGCGACCGCGTCCAGCACGACTCCTTCGGCCTCGGCACCGTCGTCACCGTCGAGGGCGCCGCCGAGAAGGCGGTCGCCAGCATCGACTTCGGCACCGAAGGAGTAAAGCGCCTCCTCCTCCGCTACGCCCCCGTGGAGAAGCTGTAGAAAGAACGAGGACCTCGCCGGCACCTGGACCACCGCCACCACGTGGCACTTCGGTGACCCGACAGGCGGGCCGGCGCGGCCCGCAAGCCGGACCACAGCAGCCCGCCGCAGGCGAAAGCCGAAGGCGAAAAGCTAAGGCGTAACGCCGTGCTCGACAAAAGCCGGGAACGGGTCAACCGGATCCCCACCACCAGGCCGAACCTCGATGTGCACGTGCGGACCGGTCGTGTTCCCGGTGCTGCCGATCCGGCCGATCTGTGCGCTCTGGATGACGTGCTGGCCGACGGTGACGCCGATCTCGGACTGGTGGGCGTACCAGATCTCGGTGCCGTCAGCGAGGGTCTCGACGGTCTTGTTGCCGTAGGAGCCGTCGTACCCGGTGAAGGTGATGACCCCGTCGGCGATCGCGAAGATCGGCGTACCGGTGGGGGCCGCGAAGTCGAGGCCGGTGTGCAGGTGGGCCCACAGGCCGCTGGACTGACCGAAGCGCGCGGTCAGGTGGTACCCGACCGTCGGCAGCACCCAGAGGTTCTTGGCGATCTCGTCGGCGCGGTTCTGGGCCGAGGCGGCGAGCGAGGCCAGCGCCGCGTCGCGCTGCTGGGACTGCTCGTCGACGGCGGCCTGGAGGGTCTTGTCAGCCGCGTCGCGCTCGGCCTGGCGTGAGGAGTCGCGGCTGATAGCGCGGGAGCGGGCGTCGTCGCCGGTGAAGTTGAAGGCGTCGGTGCCGTTGAAGGCATCGGATCCGCCGGACGAGAGCTGCAGGTTCGTGCTCGGGAGAGCGCCACCACCGATGCCGATGGCACCGCCGGCCGCTGCCGCGATCGCGAGCGCACCGATCAGCGTGGGGATCGCCGGGACCCGGCGGAGCACGCCGGTGGGCGGCTGTCGCCGGTCCGCCTTGCGGCGTCCTCCGGCAACGCGGGCACCGCCGACCGGGGTCGGCTCGCCCGCGACCTTGTACAGGTCGCGGCGTTCTGCCCGGTGGTTCCCCATGGTGTCCTTACGTTCGCCCAGAAGCGGCCCGGAAGCTGTTCTGCGGTGATGAGTCGTGCGTACTGACGGGCCAAACAATAACGGAACGGTCACGACCCGGTGAAATCCAGTTCTAGACCATTGCGGGGCTCAACGACGAACCATGACGAAAGGTCACTCCTCGGAGGGCTAACCTCGCCCCATGCTGCGCATCGTTGTCGCCAAGCCAGGACTCGACGGTCATGACCGTGGAGCCAAGGTCGTTGCCCGGGCTCTTCGTGACGCCGGCCACGAGGTCATCTATACAGGGCTTCACCAGACTCCGGAGCAGATCGTCGAGACCGCGATCCAGGAGGACGCCGATCTGATCGGGCTGTCGGTGCTCTCCGGAGCCCACATGACGCAGTTCCGCCGGCTGGTCGAGCTGCTGGCCGAACGCGACTCCAGCGACATCGTGGTCTTCGGCGGTGGGATCGTTCCCGAGGAGGACCTGCCGGCCCTGGCCGAGCTGGGCGTCGCGAAGATCTTCACGCCCGGTGCGACGACCACCGAGATCACCGACTGGGTGACCAAGGCGTTCCCCGAAGGGTGAGGAGGGCCGACGTACTCGCGAGTACGTCGTGACCTGCGTCTCAGCCTGCGCGTGCGGCCCGACGAGAACGCGTTCCACCTTGTGACCCGTGGCACGAGCACGGCGTCAACGGGTTTATGGTCGGCGGTGCGTCTTGATCCCAGATCGTTCTCAGGGTCGACGCACAACCAGGCATCTAGAGACAGGTGAGCCCCCGTGGACCTGATGGAGTACCAGGCGAAGGAACTCTTCGCCAAGCATGGCGTGGCCACGACCCTCGGGGTCGTCGTCGAGACCGCCGAAGACGCCAAGGCAGCTGCCGAGAGCCTCGGCGGCGTCACCGTCGTCAAGGCCCAGGTCAAGGCCGGCGGACGTGGGAAGGCTGGCGGGGTCAAGCTCGCCAAGACCCCCGACGAGGCCTTCGAGCACGCCTCCAACATCCTCGGCATGGAGATCAAGGGACTCACGGTCAACCGTGTCCTGATCACCCCGGCCACCCCGCCGCTCGAGGAGTACTACTTCTCGTTCCTGCTGGACCGCTCGAACCGTTCCTACCTCTGTATCGCCAGCGTCGAGGGTGGTGTCGAGATCGAGGAGGTCGCGAAGACCAACCCGGACGCCGTACGGCAGATCCCGATCAACGCGCTGGTCGGCGTGACCCCTGAGGTCGCCGCCTTCATCGTCGACGACGCCAAGTTCCCGGCCGCCCTGCGCGACCAGGCGATCGAGATGGTCCAGAACCTGTGGAAGGTCTTCGTCGAGGAGGACGCCACCCTGGTCGAGGTGAACCCGCTGGCCCGGCTGGAGGGTGACCGGCTCGAAGCGCTGGACGGCAAGGTGTCGCTCGACGACAACGCCTCCGAGGTGCGTCACGAGGACCACGAGCAGTTCGAGATCCGCGACGAGGCCGACCCGCTCGAGGCGAAGGCCAAGGACCTGGGTCTGAACTACGTCAAGCTCGACGGCGAGATCGGCATCATCGGTAACGGCGCCGGCCTGGTCATGTCGACCCTGGACGTCGTCGCGTACGCCGGCGAGAAGCACGGCGGCGTGAAGCCGGCCAACTTCCTGGACATCGGCGGCGGCGCCAACGCGCAGGTGATGGCCAACGGCCTCGACGTCATCCTCAACGACCCGCAGGTCAAGTCGGTGTTCGTGAACGTCTTCGGCGGGATCACCGCGTGCGACGAGGTCGCCAACGGCATCGTCGGCGCGCTGCAGATCCTCGGCGACGGGGCCACCAAGCCCCTGGTCGTCCGGCTCGACGGCAACAACGTCGAGGAGGGTCGTCGCATCCTCAACGAGGCCGACCACCCGCTGGTGACCCTCGTCGAGACCATGGACGGTGCGGCCGACAAGGTCGCCGAGCTGGCGAACGCCTGATAGGGACTGGACAGACATGTCGATCTACCTCAACGCAGACAGCAAGATCATCGTCCAGGGCATGACCGGCGGGATGGGTGCCAAGCACACCACCCTGATGGTCGAGTCCGGGGCGAACATCGTGGGCGGCGTCAACGCCCG
>JAOPXD010000127.1 GCA_025965315.1 Marmoricola sp. | reverse complement strand
GGCAAGTCCACGCTCATCAAGATCCTGACCGGCCTGTACACCCCGGACCCCGGTGCGGAGTACCGGGTCAACGGCCACAGCATCAGGCTTCCGGTGCGCTGGCCCGAGGTCAGAGCCGCTGGTGTCGCAGTGGTTCACCAGGATCTCGGACTACTCGATCAGCTCACCGTCGCCGAGAACATCTGTGTCGGTGGCTTTCCCACCACCCGACTGATGGGACGCATCGATCGTGCTGAGCGCGACCGGCTCACTGCCCGCACCCTCGACCGCCTGGGCGTCGCACTCGAACCGAATCTCCTGGTCGCGAGCTTGAGTGCCCCCGAGAGGGCTGAGGTCGCGATCGCACGTGCCATGCGCGACCACACCGAGGGAGCCGGCCTGGTCATCCTTGACGAGTCGACTCGTGCGCTCAGCGGTGACGATCTCTCCCGGGTCCACGCGATGCTTCGCCGGATCACCGACGACGGCAGCGCTGCAGTCATGATCAGCCACAACCTCACCGAGCTGATGAGCGTCACGAACCGGATCTCGATCCTGCGTGACGGACAGCTGGCCGCATCAGGAATGCGGACGGCCGACCTCAGCGAAGAGGAGATCGCACGGCGCATGCTCGGCGGCGCCCTCACCCAAACCGTCACGCGAGCAGCCAAGCCGCCCGTTCCGGTGGCGCCGACCATCACCGTGAGCGGTCTTGCCGGCAAGCGCGTGAGCGATGTTGCCTTCTCGCTCGCTGGCGGCGAGATCCTGGGCATCACCGGCCTGCCGGGCAACGGGTACGAAGAGCTGCCCTACCTGCTCACGGGAGCTCAGCGTGCAGCCGGCGGCACGATCCGAACGCCCGCAGGGTCTCTGGACCTCACCAAAGCCGGAGTCGTTGGCTGCCTGCGAGCAGGCATCGTCCTGGTGCCGGAGCGTCGCGACCGGGACGGACTCGCGTTCGACCTCAGCATGCGCGACAACATCAGCCTGCCGGGTCTGCGAAAGCGCGGGCGCCGCTGGTTCGTCGGGCGTACGTGGCAACGCCAGGACGCCGAAGCAGCAGTCGACGACCTCGGCATCCGGCCGAGGACGCCGTCGACCTTGGTCAAGCAGCTCAGCGGGGGAAATCAGCAGAAGGTTCTCCTGGCCAAGTGGCTGGCCGTCGGTCCGACGGTGCTCGTCCTCCACGAACCCACGCAAGCCGTCGACGTCGGCGCACGCCAGGACATCCTCCGCGCTCTACGGCGTGCAGCAGACAACGGGATGGCAGTGATCTTGGTCAGCAGCGAGACAGACGACCTGTCCGTGGCCTGCGACCGGGTTCTTGTCTACCGCGCCGCATCGGGCGCGCTAGAGACCTTCGACACCACACCGGACGGCCTCATCGACCAGATCTACGCGGTCGATCACCAACCCTCAGGGAGCCCCTCATGACGTTGTCCGACCAAAGCAACCACACCCAGGAATGGGAGTACCCCGTGAACGATTTCGACGTACGCGCACTGGAACCGGCCCTACCCGACCTCGACAGCGCCGCAGCACCGCCACCGGCGGCAGTTGACGGGTCGACCGGTCGACGGCCGTCCGCGCCGAGCCTGCGGGACCGGTTCACTTCGATCGGTTCGCGCTACGCGCTGATCGGCGTGTGGCTCGTGATGGCTGGCGTCTACGGAGCGATCATGCCCGACAAGTTCCTCAGCGTCTCGACCGTGCAGGCGATCTTCGGATCGCAGTCTGCGCTGTTGTTCCTGGCTGTCGCGGCACTGTGCACGTTCGTCGTCGGCGAGTTCGACCTGTCCTTCGCCAGCGTGATGGGGCTCTCGGCGACCATCGTCCCGGTCCTGACCACGCTGCACCACATGAACATCGCAGCCGCGTGCGGGATCGCCCTCCTGGCCTCGCTCGGCTGTGGTCTGGTCAACGCGTTCTTCATCGTGAAGCTCGGGGTGCCCTCGCTCGTGGTCACCCTTGGTACGGCGAGCCTGTACCTCGGTCTGGCCGAGCTCATCTCTTCCTCGACGATCGTGTCGGTCTCCGACCAGACGTTCTCGAACCTGGCGCTGCGCAACGTCCTCGGTCTGCCGCTCTCGTTCTACTACGGATTGGCGCTGTGCATCGGGTTCGCCTACGTGCTGACCTGGACGCCGCTCGGACGGCACATCGTGTTCGTCGGAGCGAACCGGGAGGTCGCCCGGCTCGCAGGCATCAGTGTCGACCGGATCCGTGCCGGGAGCTACGTCGCCGCCAGCCTGGTCGCCGGCATGGCCGGTCTCCTCCTGGTAGCCACCGTCGGAGGATTCGACCCCACCGCGTCGTCGAGCTACCTGCTTCCGGCCCTCGCCGCAGTCTTCCTCGGAACCGCGATCGTCATGCCCGGCCAGTTCAACCCGATGGGAACGCTGCTCGGCATCTACTTCCTGGAGACCGGAATCCTCGGCCTCCAGCTCCTCGGCTACACCGGCTGGGTCCAGGACGCCTTCTACGGCGCTGGCCTGGTCATCGCGGTCACCGTCGCCTCCGTCGTACGCAACCGGACGCAACGCGCGTAGTCGGTCTACCCCACCTGTCGTTCCAACAAATTCCACTGGAGGAAGCATGCGTTTTGTCAAAGCACAGACACCGAACGGACCCCGGATCGGAGTGGTCCGAGACGACGACGTCGTCGGCCTCGCCGCCACCGCGACCGCGCTCGAGCCGCACTTCGGCGACGACGGCGAGGCGCTCCACAACCTCGGCGAGGCGATCCTCGCCAATCCGGAGAGCGAGCACGGCCTCGAGAGCCTTCAGCTCCTCAAGCCTGTCGAGCCGGTGGCCATGCGGGACTTCATGATCTTCGAGGAGCACGTGCTGCCGGCGTGGCGGATGCAGGGCATGGAGCGCGGCCCGGACGTCTGGTACGAGCAGCCGATCGGCTACTTCAGCAACGCGGCGACCATCCGTGGCCCCCGCGATGCGATCGAGATCCCCGGCGGCTGCGTCAACATGGACTTCGAGCTCGAGGTCGCCGCGGTCATGGGCCGGGACGCCGTCTCAGTCACCCCTGAACAGGCGGCCGGGTACATGGCAGGGTTCGTGATCCTCAGCGACTGGTCGGCGCGCGACCTGCAGTTCCGGGAGATGGACGGTCGCCTCGGCCCGTTCAAGGGCAAGGACTTCGGGTCCTCCCTGGGCCCGATCTTCGTCACGCCCGACGAGATCGAGAGCCGGCGCCAGGGCAACGGGTACGACCTGCAGATGACCTCAACGGTCAACGGGCGCCGCTACGGAGGCGACCGGTGGACGTCGGCGTACTGGTCCATGGAAGAGCTGATCTCCTACTCCTCGTGGAGCTCGAGGGTCGAAGCCGGCTCCATCGTCGGAAGCGGAACCTGCCAGGGCGGCTGCATCCTCGAGCTTTCCATCCGGAACTCCTCCGAGGAGTACCCGTGGCTCGTTGCCGGTGACGAGGTGACGCTGAGCGTCGAGACGATGGGCGAAATCCGTGCGTCGGTCGCCGAGTCTGCCCAGGCCGTCTGGCCCGGCAAGAAGGTTGTCGACTTCAGCACCATGGTGTCCGCCTGACCACGAGGCGAGCCCGGCTCAACCAGAAGCGACCCCGACCTTGATGACAAGGTCGGGGTCCTTCTGCGTACGCGGTGTCAGGACAGAACCGGCTCCGTTGCTCGCCTGACCTCGTCCTCGGTGACGCCCGGCGCGAGCTCGACGAGCCTGAGCCCGCCACCCAGTGCCGCGGGAACCACGTCGATCACTGCCAGGTCCGTGATGATCCGTTCGACGACGCGACGACCGGTGTACGGCAATGAGCACTCGTTGACGATCTTGTACTCGCCGGCTTTGGTGAGATGCTCCATGAGCACGATCACGCGTTTTGCACCGCTGACCAGGTCCATCGCGCCACCCATCCCCTTGACCATCT
>JAOPXD010000139.1 GCA_025965315.1 Marmoricola sp. | reverse complement strand
GCAGGTGCGGCCGCAGAACGAGGAGGCCGGGTCGCTGGCGACGTAGAACAGGATGAAGACGACCAGGCTGACGATCAGCATGACCAGCGCGCCGAAGGCGACGCGGCGGATGAGGAAGCGAAGCATCGGTCCCCCTACTTGGTCGCGAGGACGCGGTCGGCGCGGGGGTCGAGAGCGTCCCGTAGCCCGTCGCCCAGCAGGTTGAAGGCCAGCGTGGTCAGCACGAGCGCCATCGCTGGGAAGGTGAGGTACCACCACGCGATGCGGTAGAGCCCGTCGGCCGAGCCAGCCAGCATGTTGCCCCAGGTCGCGGTGGGAGGTACGACACCCAGGCCGAGGAACGACAGGGTCGCCTCCGAGACGATGTTCACCGGGATCAGCAGGGTGCTGTAGACGATCAGCGGCCCGACCAGGTTGGGCAGCAGATCTTTGCGCATGATCCGCAGATCCCCGGCGCCCAGCGAGCGCGCGGCCTCGACGAACTCCCGCTCCCGCATCGAGAGCACCTGACCGCGGACGATGCGGCCGATGTTGCTCCAGCCGAAGAAGGTGATGACCACGATCGACACCCAGAGGCTCGGCCCGGTGACGGCCACGATGCTGAGCGCCGTGAGGATGAACGGGAAGCTGAGCACCACGTCCATGAACCGCGACAGCAGCGTGTCTGTCTTGCCGCTGTAGTAACCCGCGAGCATCCCCACCACGATGCCGATGACGAGTTCGAACGCGGTGGCGAGGACACCGACGATGAGGCTGATGCGGCTGCCGTAGATGATCCGGGCGAGCACGTCGCGGCCGACCTCGTCGGTCCCGAGCCAGTGGTGGCTGCTCGGGCCGACCGGCACCCCGTCCAGGGTGAGGCCGTGCTCACCACGGTCCTGGGTGGTCGGCGACTGCCCGATCAGGTGGCAGACCACGGGAGCGAAGATCGCGACCAGGATGACGAACAGGATGAAGACGGCGGCAAGCAGGGACACCTTGTCGCGCTTGATCCGCCGCCAGGCCAGCTGGGTCGGCGTACGGGCGACGACGCCGCCTTCGCTGGCCGCGACGGTGACGGGTGAGTCCGGCTGGGCAGGGACCAGGGTCTCGCTCATGGCGTCCTCCGGTCGGCAAGGGCGTCGACCGTCGGAAGCTCCGGTCTCTCGGCCACGGGGTCAGGCTGGGTGATGGAGGGCCGGGCCAGCGCGAGGTCCTCGCCGTCCTCGACCGGGTGGTGGCAGGCCGTCAGGTGGTCGGCCGGGTCGCCCGCCACCGGGATCAGCGCCGGCTCGATCGTGGTGCAGTCGTCCTGCGCCTTGGGGCACCGAGGGTGGAAGCGGCAGCCCGTCGGCGGGTTGATCGGGGACGGCACGTCACCGTAGAGGCGGACCCGACGCTTGCTCGCCGCCCGGTCCGGGTCGGGGACCGGCACCGCCGACAGCAGCGCCCCGGTGTACGGGTGGCGCGGGTGGCCGTAGAGCTCGTCGGACTCGGCCTGCTCGCCGATCTTGCCGAGGTACATGACGGCGACCCGGTCGGAGACGTGCCGCACCACCGACAGGTCGTGCGCGATGAACAGGTAGGTGAGGCCGAACTCCTTCTGCAGGTCAGCCAGCAGGTTGATGACCTGAGCCTGGATCGAGACGTCGAGTGCCGAGACCGGCTCGTCGCACACGATCAACTTGGGCTTGAGGGCAAGCGCCCGGGCAACCCCGATGCGCTGCCGCTGGCCACCGGAGAACTCCGCCGGAAAGCGGTTGTAGTGCTCCGGGTTGAGGCCGACGACCTCCATCAGCTCCTGCACGAGCCGCTTGCGCTCGTCCCCGGAGGCGACGCCGTGGATGTCGTACGGGTCCCCGATGATGGATCCGACCCGACGGCGCGGGTTGAGCGACCCGTACGGGTCCTGGAAGATCATCTGGATCTCACGGCGGTACGGCGTCATCTGACGGCGGCCGAGCTTCGTCAGGTCCACCCCTTCGAAGGTGATGGACCCCTCGGTGACGGGTTGCAACCCCGTGATGAGCCGGGCGAGCGTCGACTTCCCGCAGCCGCTCTCGCCCACCAGGCCCAGGGTCTCGCCACGCCGGATCTCGAGGTCGACGCCGTCCACGGCGTGGACCCGACCGACCTCCCGGCGCCGGATCACCCCGGACGTGATCGGGAAGTGCTTGACCACACCGGTGAGGCGCACCAGGACGTCGTCCTGCGGGACGCCGGCCTCGACGCCGGACTTCTCGATCGACACGCTCATCGGCCCTCCTCGTCGGTGGTCCGCTCGACGAGCGGGTCGGTCAGCAGGGACAGGTCCGGCGGGACGTCGAGCAGCTCCTGGGACGCGAGGAGCCCGGCGAGCTCCTCCTCGGGGCTGGCCTGGGTGGCGGCCAGGGCCTCGCTGAGCGTCTCGGCCGTCGGCCGGTTGCTCGTGGCGGCAGCGAGCCGGGCCGCCTCGGCCTCGGCGTCGAACCCGACGACGTCGGGCAGGAAGCACGCCGACAGGTGCAGCCGGCCGGTGGCTTCGACCTGGTGCAGGGCCGGCACCTCCGTCAGGCACCGGTCCATGACGTAGGTGCAGCGCGGGTGGAACGAGCAGCCGCTCGGGGGCGTGATGAGCGACGGCGGCGTGCCCGGGATCGGCTTGAGCCTGGTCCGCTCCCCGGTGAAGCTGGGGATCGACTCCAGCAGACCCCGGGTGTACGGGTGGTGCGCCCGGTAGTAGGCCGTCGACCGGTCGGACTGCTCGACGCTCGTGCCGGCGTACATGATCAGGACGTCGTCGGCGATCTCCGCCACGACCCCCAGGTCGTGGGTGATCATGATCATCGCGGCGTTGAAGTCCCGCTGCAGGTCGGCGAGCAGGTCGAGGATCTGGGCCTGGACCGTCACGTCGAGCGCCGTCGTCGGCTCGTCCGCGATGATCAGCCTCGGGTTGAGCGCCAGTGCCATGGCGATCATGGCGCGCTGCCGCATGCCGCCGGAGAACTGGTGCGGGTGGTCGTCGACCCGGCGGTTCGGCTGGGGGATGCCGACCAGGCCGAGCAGCTCGACGGCCCGGGCGCGGGCCTGGGCCCGGGTCTGGTGGGTGTGGGCGTGGATGACCTCCTCGATCTGCTTCCCCACGGTGTAGTGCGGGTGCAGGCTCGAGAGCGGGTCCTGGAAGATCATCGCGATCTCGTTGCCGCGGAGTTTCTGGAGCTCGTGGTTCGGCATCGTCAGCAGATCGCGACCGTCGAACAGCGCCTTGCCGGTCACGGTGGCACCGCGGGTCAGGCCCATGATCGTCTGGGTGCTGACGCTCTTGCCCGAGCCGGACTCCCCCACGATGCCGAGCGTCTTGCCGGCTTCGA
>JAOPXD010000137.1 GCA_025965315.1 Marmoricola sp. | reverse complement strand
CTCGCCCTCTTCGGGACCGACGACCTGATCAGCGTCGAGGACCGCGCGATCCGCGACACCGTGCGCCGGTACGTCGACGACCGGCTGCGGCCCTCGATCGCCGAGTGGTTCGAGGCGGGGCACGTGCCGGCCCGGGAGCTCGCTGTCGAGCTCGGTGGGATGGGCCTGCTGGGCATGCACCTCGAGGGGTACGGCTGCGCGGGGACGTCCGCGACGGCGTACGGGTTGGCGTGCATGGAGCTCGAGGCCGGCGACTCCGGCCTGCGGTCGCTGGTCTCGGTGCAGGGATCGCTGGCGATGTACGCAATCCACGCCCACGGCTCCGAGGAGCAGCGCCAGGAGTGGCTGCCGCGGATGGCGGCCGGTGAGGCGATCGGCTGCTTCGGGCTGACCGAGCCCGACTTCGGGTCGAACCCCGCCGGGATGCGCACCCGGGCGCGGCAGGAGCCGTCGGGCGACTGGGTCCTGAACGGCACCAAGATGTGGATCACGAACGGGTCCGTCGCCGACGTCGCGGTGGTCTGGGCGCGCGCTGAAGAGGGCATCCGCGGCTTCGTGGTTCCGACGGGTACGCCGGGGTTCTCCGCGCCCGAGATCACGAAGAAGCTGTCCTTGCGGGCGTCGATCACCAGCGAGCTCGTCCTCGAGGACGTGCGCCTGCCCGCGTCGGCCGTGCTGCCCGGCGTACGGGGCCTGGCGGGGCCGCTGTCCTGCCTGACCGAGGCCCGGTTCGGGATCATCTTCGGGTCGTTGGGTGCGGCGCGGGACTGCCTCGAGGCCACCATCGCCTACACCCGGGACCGGGAGATCTTCGACAAGCCCCTGGCTGCCTTCCAGCTCAGTCAGGCCAAGCTCGCGGACATGACCCTCGAGCTCGGCAAGGGGATGCTGCTCGCCCTGCACCTGGGCCGGCTCAAGGACGCCGGCACGATCCGGTCCGAGCAGATCAGCCTCGGCAAGCTCAACAACACCCGCGAGGCGCTGAAGATCGCCCGGGAGTGCCGGACCCTGCTCGGCGCGAACGGGATCACCCTGGAGTACCCGGTCCTGCGGCATGCGAACAACCTCGAGTCGGTGATCACCTACGAGGGCACGTCCGAGGTGCACCAGCTCGTCATCGGCCAGGCCCTCACCGGGGAATCAGCCTTCCGCTGAGGCGCGCGTTGCTTGCGCCTTGAAGCCTCCGAGGCGCGCTTTGGTTGCACTGTCACGCCGCTGAGACGCGGCGTAGCGCACCTCCTACGATCCACACCCGCGGGATGGCGCCAGCTCTCCACACGTCGGGCTCGCTCGTGCGTACGGCGCCTGGGAGCGACCCTTCAGCGATGCCAGCACGATGGATCGACCCGGCGGACGTCCTGCTCAACTCGGGGCTGCCACCCGTCAGACCCTTCACCGCGAAAGAAGCAGCCGATGCCGGCATCGATCCGCGTTGGCTACGACGCCTCGTCGACCTGGGCCCGGTGACTCGTCCCCTCCGGGGGGTGTACCTCCACGCAGGCGTACCGGACAGGCTCGACCTGCGTCTGGAGTGCGTTCGTTACGCCCTCCCGGCGGGGTGCGTGATCACCGACCGAACAGCGGCCTGGCTGCACGGAGCACCGATGGCACTCGCACCGAACGATCATCTGGTCGTGCCCCGGGTGTCTGCTTTCCACCTGCCGCATCACCGGCTCGAGAACCTCGCGACCGACAGCGGTTCGCGACAGCTGGGCAACGGCGACGTCATGCATCTCCAGGGCCTGCCGGTGACGACTCCGCTTCGCACCGCTTGCGACCTCGGGCGCCTCCTCCATCGCGACTCGGCGTTCGCTGCACTCGACGCGTTGCTCAGGCTCGGTAGCTTCACCCACGAGGCGCTGGTCAACGAGGTCTCACGGTTCCGAGGGTTCCGCGGCGTACGGCAGCTGCGAGCGTTCGCCCCGCTGGCCGATGCCGGCGCGGAGACGTTCGGCGAGTCGGGTGTTGAGGTTGCGGTGGATCGAAGCATCGTTGGCGACACCACCTGAGACCCAGATCGTCGTACGACGGCGAGGCGTTCCACGGGCCGGACCGTGCTGACCACGACGAGCAACGCAGGCGCTGGCTCCGTGAGGAGGTCGGATGGGTGATCGGCGTCCACACCCGCCACGACGTCTTCGGTCGCCACGAGACTGCGACATCCCGGCTCAGAGGCGATCTGGGCCTTGCGAAGGTGCAGCTGAGGTGCGCCTCGGCGTACTGATGGTGCAGCCAGGGCGCGCCTCACGGGTCAGAAACCGAGCTTGCGGAGCTGACGGGGGTCGCGCTGCCAGTCCTTGGCGATCTTGACCCTGAGGTCGAGGTAGACCGGGGTGCCGAGGATGGCCTCGATCTGCTTGCGTGCCTCGGTACCGACCTCGCGGAGGCGGGCACCCTTGTGGCCGATGATGATGCCCTTCTGGGAGTCGCGCTCGACGTACAGGTTCGCGTGGATGTAGAGCAGCGGCTTGTCCGCGGGACGGTCCTCCTTGAGGCCCATCTCCTCGACCACGACCGCGATCGAGTGCGGGAGCTCGTCGCGGACGCCTTCGAGCGACGCCTCGCGGATCAGCTCGGCCACGATCGCCTCCTCGGGTGCGTCGCTGAGGTCCCCGTCGGGGTACAGCTGCGGGCCCTCGGGCAGCTGCTCGACGAACAGGTCGGCGAGGAGCTGGACCTGGTCGCCGTTCTTCGCCGAGACCGGCACGATCTGGGCCCACTCGGTCCCGGTCTCGACACCGAGCGCGGCAATCGCGAGCAGGTGCTCGCCGAGCTGCTCGGGCGTCACCAGGTCGGTCTTGGTGGCGATCGCGAACTTGACCGACTTCCGCACCTTGGCGAGCTCGTTGACGATGAACCGGTCGCCCGGGCCCGGCTTCTCGTTCGCCGGGAAGCAGACCGCGACGACGTCGACCTCGGACCAGGTCGCCTTCACGAGGTCGTTGAGGCGCTCACCGAGCAGCGTCCGCGGCCGGTGCAGACCAGGGGTGTCGACGAGGACCAGCTGGGCGTCCTCACGGTGCACGATGCCCCGTACGACGGTCCGGGTGGTCTGCGGCTTCGAGGACGTGATCACGACCTTCGAGCCGACCAGGGCATTGGTCAGCGTGGACTTGCCCGCGTTCGGCCGTCCCACGAAACACGCGAAGCCGCTCTTGTAGCCGGGCACCTGCTCAGCCAACGGAATCTCCTCGTGCCTTGTCGTAGTCGTCCCAGATCTGGTCGTCACTCTTGCCTGCTGCCTTGCCCGCAGCGTAGATCGGGCCCGGATCGACGGCCCGCCGCTGGCGACCGCGGCTTCCGCTCCAGTAGCCCATCACGTCGTACGCCGTCGAGGCCATCGCCAGGTCCTGGCGCACGTGCCGCCGGATGTCGCGCATCTGCGCGGACTCCCCAGCCATCCAGAAGTAGCCGGATCCTTCGGGCCAGTCCAGGCCCCGGACCAGCGCGGCCAGACCGCTCTCCTCGGGTGCCGGTGCGTCCACCCAGGTGATCGGCAGGTCGGTGTACCCGGACAGCGGGTGGTCCGGCGTCTCGACGTACGCCGTCACCGGGAGCGCGATCGTCTCGCCGATCCGCGCGATCGCCGGCAGCCCGGTCAGGTCTCCGACCAGCACCACCCAGGACGCGTCGGGCGGGAGCTCGAAGGAGCCCTTCGGCGCCGAGATCCCGACGACGTCACCGACGCAGTCGGTCTGCGCCCACTGCGTGACCAGACCCTCGTCGTGGATCACGATGTCGAGCACCAACGCGCCCGCGGAAAAGGAACGGACCGTGTAGTAGCGGTTCTGGAACTGCCCCGGAACGGTCAGCGCCACCCATTCGTCGGGGACGCCGGTGCTCGCGAAGGCACCGAGGTCGGTGATCGTGACCCGGACCAGGTGGTCGCCGAGCACCTCACGACCGGTGACGGTCCCCGAGAAAGCGCGGGAGTCGGGGCGGGCGTTCACCGGGCAAGGCTAGCCGCCCCCGGACGTCACGGCGTCCAGTCAGGCCGCAGCGGGAAGCCGCTCTCCCCGTCGGCGGTCGTCCTGGTGGCCAGCACCTGGTGCAGCTGGATCTCGTTGGTCTCGAAGCCCATCCGCGATCCGGCCATGTACAGGCCCCACACCCGCGCTGTGCCCTCGCCGACCTCGGCGACGCACTCGTCCCAGTTGTCGACCAGGTTCTTGTTCCACCCGGCGAGCGTCATCGCGTAGTGCATCCGCAGGTTCTCCTCGTGGTGCACCTCGAGGCCGGCGTCCTGGATCTCGGTGATGATCGTCCCCGAACCGGTCAGCTCGCCGTCCGGGAAGACGTACCGGTCGATGAAGGCGCCGGTGCTGGTCCGGCGGTTGTCCGACCGGGTGATGCAGTGGTTGAGCATCCGTCCCTCGGGCTTGAGCTTGTCGCGCATGAAGGCGAAGTACGCCGGGTAGTTCGCCAGCCCGATGTGCTCGGTGAGCCCGATCGAGCTGATCGCGTCGAAGTCGCCCTCGGTCACGTTGCGGTAGTCCAGGTGACGCACCTCGGCACGGTCGTCGAGCCGCTCCTCCTTGATCCGCTGCTGGGCCCAGAAGGCCTGCTCGGCCGAGAGCGTCACGCCGAGCGCGGTCACCCCGTAGTGCTCGACCGCGTGCCGGACCATCCCGCCCCACCCGCAGCCGATGTCCAGCAGCCGCTGGCCGGGCTTGAGGTCGAGCTTGCGGCAGACCAGGTCGTACTTGTGGAACTGCGCCTCCTCCAGCGTCGCGTCCACGCTCGGGTAGCACGCGCAGGTGTAGGTCATCGACGGCCCGAGGACCATCTCGTAGAAGCGGTTCGAGACGTCGTAGTGGTGGTGGATCACCTCGGCGTCGCGCTCGGGCGTGTGCAGGAAGCCCTCCATCAGCCGGCGCCAGCGTGGCAGGTGCTCCTGCTCGGGGACCGGCGGCGGGATCAGGTTCGCCAGGCCGACGGTCCGGACCAGGGCCACCGCCTCGGCAGCAGAGGGCGTCCGGAACTTCAGGCCGGCCTTGCTGCCCTTGATCATCATCAGCGCCGGGAACGGGTCCCCGGGATGAGCACCGCTGATCTCCAGGTCACCCATCACGTACGCCCGCGCCAGGCCGAGGTCGCCGGGCGCGGTCATCAGGTACGAGAGCCCGCGCTCGGTGCGCAGGTTCAGGCCGAACTCGGCGTCCTCCGGGCCGGCGCTGCTGCCGTCGTACGCGGTGAACCGGAACGGGATGTCCCCGATCAGGAGCGCGCTGAACGCATCGGCGATCGTGGTCGTGGGGGCAAGGATGCTCATCGTCGTTCGTTACCTTCCCTTGGTGGCTTTCTCGTACAGCCTGATGAACCGGTCGTCGGGGTCGTAGCGCCCCTTCACCTCAGCGAGGTTCTGACCGTCGTAGAGCTGGTCGAAGGTCTCCTCGTCGTAGAACGAGTCGGAGTACAGGGACTTGTGCCCCTCCAGCTCGTGCACGCGCTTCTCGATCGCGCGGTTCTTGGGGGCGTTCACCCGGTCCGGACCGACGTGCACCGTGCCCCAGAAGCCGACGTTGACGTACGTCTTCCCGGGCACCAGCGGGTACGTCGGCCACGCCTGGCTCGCCCGCAACGGGCACAGCCACACCGGCCGCATCCCGACCTCGTCGTCGAACCAGTCGAGGAACTCGCCGAGCCGTTCGACGGGCACCTCGATGTCCTGGATCACCCGTTCCCGCTCCGGGCGGCCGGCCCTCCGGTCGAGGCGGTCGGCGATGCCGAAGCGGAGGTCGAGCGCGAGCAGCTTCATGTAGGTGTCCGAGCGCCGCCAGCGTCGCGGCCAGAAGCGCCGGATCGTCGGGTTCTGGGCACCGAAGGCACCGGAGCACCAGAACCAGTCGACGTCCCAGCGCCACAGGTAGTCGTGCACGGTCAGCAGGTCCGACTCGCGCTCCTGGACCGACCTGAAGTAGATCTGCATGCCGCCGTAGTCCGACGGTCCCGACTGCGCCCGACCAGCGGACGTCGGGTCGTCGGTCCAGCGAGCCAGGGTCAGGTAGTACTCCCCCGGCTCGAACGCGACCCCGTCCATGCCGTCGACGCGCTCGCCCTGCCACTCACCGGACTCGGTGATCTCGGCGATCGCGGTCGCGAGCTTGTCGGTCTCGTGGAACCGGACGTGCCGCAGCGCCGCGTACGCCGGCACCTTCTCCAGCTTGATCCGCAGACGGGTCGCGTAGCCCAGCGAGCCGTAGGAGTTCGGGAAGGTCGCGAACAGGGCGGCGTGCTCGCCGGTCGCGGTGGCGGTGACGACCTCACCGGCGCCGGTGAAGAGGTCCATCTCGAGGACCGACTCGTGCGGCAGACCGTTGCGGAACGAGGTCGACTCGATCCCGAGGCCGGTCACGGCGCCACCGAGGGTGATCGTCTTCAGCTGCGGGACGACGTACGGGATCAGGCCGAACCTGAGGGTCTCGGCGACGAGGTTCTCGTAGGTGCACATCCCCTGGACGTCCGCGGTCTGCGCCCGGGTGTCGATGGAGATCACGCCTGCCAGGCCGCTGACGTCCAGCCCGGGTCCCGCGGCTGCGCTGCGCTGGCGGAACAGGTTCGAGGTCTTCTTCGCCAGCCGGACGGTCTCGGTCGGTGCGATCGCGGCATACGAGGAGCGCAGCCGTTCAACGGCTGCGTCGTGGTTGGCGGTCCCGATCAAGCCCATCACCGAACGATATCGCTACCGGAGGCACCCTCCGCAAGTGTCTGTTGCGTGATCAACTAGACATCGAAGCGGTGATCGACCCGCTCGGTGAGCCCAGGTGCACCGGAATGCCGGCGCCCGCGAAGTCACCGAGCGCGGCCAGATCGGCGGGATCCAGGTCGACCTCGCCCAGGACGACAGCCGCCTCGGCCCCGCGCGAGGCGCTCGCCACCGCCATCGCGATGCACACCCCGAGGGCGGAGATCTTCAGCGAGGGCAGGTCGACGGTGGCACCGGCGTAGGTGCGGCCGTCGAGGTCGCGCAGCGCTGCCCCTTGCGCTGCCCCGGTGCGAGCACGGGTCGCGCGGGCGAGCACGACGAGCTTGCCGTCTTCGGGGTTCATGGTCTCAGGACTGTCCGGGCGCTCCACGGGCGCGAGTCTAGGTGGAGATCTACGCTCGACCCATGGCCGCCTACGAACACCAGCTCACCGCCGACGTCGACCAGTTCGTCGCCCACGTCGAACAGAAGCTCCTCGCCGGGAGCGTGACCGCGAAGCTCGAGGACACCTACGAGCACACGATCGGGACGGCGCGCATGGTCGTGCGGGTCTACGAGCGCTACAGCGCCATGGGTGGGAACCGGGTGAGCCTGGGCGTGAGCATCCTGGCTGTCGACGGCCAGCTGGCGGTCTCGGCGATCACCTCGGGCGGGAGCGAGGCGGTGTTCTTCAAGATCAACACCATGGGCGAGGACTCGTTCCTGCAGAAGGCGGTCGACGCCATCGAGTCCTTCACCGGCGAGCTCCCGCCGCCCGTGCGCGCCGACGGCGCAGTCGTCTAGGCGTGGGCGGTCGACGACTCGTCGACCTCGTCGATGTCCGGTACGGCGACCGGGGTGATCAGCACCGTGCCGATCCGGTTCCGGCGTCCCTTGGCCTCCTCGGCCCGGAAGACCAGTCCGGCGACCTCGACCTCGGAGCCGGGGATCGGGACCTTGCCCAGGTGCTTGGCCATCAGCCCACCGACCGAGTCGATCTCGTCGTCCTCGATCGAGACTCCGACGACCTCGTCCAGGTCGTCGACCGGGTAGCGCGACGAGACCCGGACCGAGCCGTCCTCGAACCGCTCGAACGGCACGTCCTCGGAGTCGAACTCGTCGGTGATCTCGCCGACGATCTCCTCGAGGATGTCCTCGATGGTCACCATCCCGGCGGTGCCGCCGTACTCGTCCACGACCACGGCGACGTGCCGGCGCGAGGCCTGCATCTCGCGCAGCAGGTCGTCGGCAGGTTTGGAGTCGGGGACCCACATCACCGAGCGCATCACGGACTCGACGTGCTCGGTGCTCTCGGCGTCCTTGCGGTCGAAGACCCGGCGGCTGACGTCCTTGAGGTAGGCGAACCCGAGGATGTCGTCGAGGTCCTCACCCACGACCGGGATCCGGGAGAACCCGCTGCGCAGGAACAGCGACATCGCCTGCCGCAGCGTCTTGTGGCGCTCGATTAACACCACGTCGGTACGCGGCACCATCACCTCGCGGACGATCGTGTCGCCGAGCTCGAAGACCGAGTGGATCATCGCGCGCTCGTCGGACTCGATCAGGCTGCTCGCCTCGGCCAGGTCGACCATCTCGCGCAGCTCCGCCTCGGAGCCGAACGGGCCCTCGGAGAAGCCCTTGCCGGGAGTGATCGCGTTGCCGAGCAGGATCAGCAGCTGGGGCACCGGGCCGAGCACCCGGCTCAGCGAGATCACCACGGCTGCCGAGGCGAGGGCCACCCGCTCGGAGTGCTGACGGCCGAGCGTCCGCGGACCGACGCCGATGACCACGAACGAGACCACCAGCATGATCGCGACCGCGATCACCACGACCGGCAGCCGCCCGCTCCCGGTGACGTCCTCGACCATCAGCGTGGTCAGGACGACCGCGGTCGTCTCGGCGAGCAGACGCAGGAAGAGCGCCGTGTTCAGGTAGCGCGGTGGGTCGTCGAGGATCCGCAGCACCCGGCGCGCTCCGGCACGCCCCTCGGCCGCGAGCCCCTCGGCACGAGCCCGGGAGAAGCCGGACAGCGCCGCCTCGGCAGCGCTGAGGAGCCCGGCGACCAGCACCAGACCGATGACGGTCAGCACCAGGCCCGGGCTGGCGGAGCTCATGTGATCTCGGTGCCCTTGGGGGTGACCTTCTGCGTAACCTTCTGCGTAACCTTCTGGGCACCCTTCTCGCCGGCCCAGGCAGCCAGCAGCCGCGTCTGGAGACCGAACATCTCGGCATGTTCCTCCGGGTCCGCGTGGTCGTAGCCGAGCAGGTGCAGGATGCCGTGCACCGTCAGCAGGTCGAGCTCGTCGGTGACGGTGTAGCCCTGCTGGCCCTTGGCTGCGGCCTCCTCGGCCTGGCGGCCGGCGACGGCGGGGCAGAGCACCAGGTCACCGAGCACGCCCTCCTCGGGCTCCTCGTTGATCTGGCCTGGACGCAGCTCGTCCATCGGGAACGCCAGCACGTCGGTGGGGCCTTCCTTGTCCATCCACTTGGCGTTGAGCTCGGCGATGGTCTCCTCGTCGACCGCGGTCACGCAGAGCTCGGCCAGCGGGTGCACCCGCATCTCGCCGAGCACGAACGCAGCGAGCTGCTGGGTGCGGTGGACGTCGACCGTCTCGAGTCCGGACTCGTTGAGGACCTCGATGCTCACTCGGCGCCCCCGGAACGCAGGTTCGGACGCCGTACGCCGCCGTGGTTCTCGGCGCGCACCTCCGCGTGCGCGTCGAACTCCTCGTACGCCGTCACGATCCGCCCGACCAACCGGTGCCGGACCACGTCGTGGGTGGTGAGCTTGTTGAACGAGATGTCCTCGATGCCGTCGAGGATCCCCTCGATCACGCGCAGGCCGGACTTCACGCCCGAGGGCAGGTCGACCTGGGTGACGTCACCGGTGACCACGATCTTGGAGCCGAAGCCGAGCCGGGTCAGGAACATCTTCATCTGCTCGGGCGAGGTGTTCTGCGCCTCGTCCAGGATGATGAACGCGTCGTTGAGGCTGCGACCACGCATGAAGGCCAGCGGCGCGACCTCGATCGTCCCCGAGGCGAGCAGCTTCGGGATCGTCTCCGGATCGATCATGTCGTGCAGCGCGTCGTACAGCGGGCGCAGGTACGGGTCGATCTTCTCGCTGAGCGTGCCGGGCAGGTACCCGAGACGCTCACCGGCCTCGACCGCGGGGCGGGTCAGGATGATCCGGGTGACCTTCTTGGTCTGCAGCGCCTGGACCGCCTTGGCCATCGCCAGGTAGGTCTTGCCGGTACCGGCCGGGCCGATGCCGAAGACGATCGTGTTCTTGTCGATCGCGTCGACGTACCGCTTCTGGTTCAGGGTCTTCGGGCGGATGGTGCGGCCGCGGTTCGACAGGATGTTCAGGGAGAGCACGTCGGCGGGCCGCTCGTTCGTCTCGGCGCGCAGCATCGTGATCACCCGCTCGACCGTCTCGGCGTTGAGGCCCTGACCGGTCCGGATGATGGTGACCAGCTCGTCGAGCATGCGTTCGGCCAGCGCGATCTCTCCGGGCTCGCCGCGCAGGGTGATCTGGTTGCCGCGCACGTGGATGTCGGCCTCGATCGCCTTCTCGATCAGCACCAGGTGCTCATCACCGGCTCCGAGCAGCGACACCATGTTGATGCTGGTGGGCACGACCACGGTGTGCACGGTGACGTGCGCGGTCCCGTTCGTCTCGTCACGGTCGTGGTTGTCACCGCGTGCCTTGTTCGTCTCGCTCATGTGTGCCCTGGTGGGCGGCCCTTCGGGTCGGGATGTCGGTACCCCCAAGTCTACGCCGGGGGTACCCCCGGGGCACCTGGGTTGCCGAGGACCCTCAGCCCGGAGGCCAGTCCATCGAGCGGCCCCCGAGCAGGTGCATGTGCACGTGGAACACCGTCTGGTGCGCGTCGGCCCCGGTGTTGAAGACCAACCGGTACCCGTTCTCGAGCCCCTCGTCAGCGGCGATCTCGCGCGCCGCGTCGAAGAGGTGCGCGGCCGTTGCCGGCTCACCGGTGGCGAGGGCTGCGGCGTTGGGGTAGTGGCTGCGCGGGATCACCAGGACGTGCGTCGGCGCCTGGGGCATCAGGTCCCGGAACGCCAGCGTGGTCGCGCTCTCGTGGACGACGTCGGCAGGGATCTCCCCGGCGACGATCCGGCAGAAGATGCACTCGGGATCCGCAGTCATGGCGCGAGCATATGCAGAGAAGACCGAGACGTTCCGTGCGCCGTGTCAACCGATCGGCGCCGTCGCGCGTAGACATGGCGTGAACACGATCACAGCGGACGTCACCCAGGAGCCGGTCATCGACGCGAGCACCGCCCTCACCGAGCTGTACGCCGCCCACTACGGCCGGCTCGTACGGCTCGGGGTGCTGCTGCTGCGCGACCAGGGACTCGCCGAGGAGGTGGTCCAGGACGCGTTCGTCGCGATGCACCGGCGGTGGAGCCGGATCGACCAGGGCAGGGCGCCGGCGTACCTGACCACCTCGGTCGTGAACGGGTCCCGGAGCGCGTTGCGGCACCGCACCGTGGTCGCCCGGTTCAGACCGGAGGTACCTCGCACCGAGCCGGGGGCCGATGTACCGGTCCTGGCTGGCGCGCACCGGACCGCAGTGCTCGACGCGCTGGCCGGACTACCTACCCGGCAGCGCGAGGTCCTGGTCCTGCGCTTCTACCTCGATCTCTCCGAGCGCGACATCGCGACGACGCTCGGGATCAGCCCGGGAGCCGTGAAGAGCCACGCCTCACGCGGCGCCGCCGCACTCAGACTCACCCTCGCCGAGGAGCTGTCATGACTGACCTGAACGACGACCTGCGCATCCTGTTCGCCGAGGCAACAGCCGACGTCCGCCCCAGCGACGCCCTCGACGAGATCCGCTCCCGAGCAACAGTGCGGCCGAGACGGGCGACGTTCCCTCTGACGGTGGCCGCTGCGGCCGTCGTCGGGCTGGTCGCCGGTGGAGTTCTCTACGCCACCAGGACCGACGTCGCGAACCCGCCTCCCGCGGGACGGCCACCCGTCACCTCGTCGCACACGGTCGCGGCGACCATCTACTACGCCGGCACTGACATCGGTGATACCCGCGACATGTCCTCGACCCACGGAGTCGCACTGTTCCCCGAGCGGCACCTCGTTGCTGCTGCAGGCGACGGGAACGTCGATCCTCTGGTGGCCGCCAACCTCGCGGTCAACGGCATCCCGAGCGACCCGGACTACCGGTCACTGTGGCCCGCAGGGGTACGAGTCACTAGCGTCACGGCGCACGGAACAGGGCACGACGCGGACATCGATGTCCGCCTCGCCGGCAACTACCGCGCTCGGCCTGCAAGCATGACCGACCGGGAGCAGATGCTGGCGATCGTTGCCCTGGCAGGAACGCTCGGCAACGCACTAGGCATGCCCGACGCGTCGCTGCACTTCGACGGTCCGGGAACCACCAGCAAGAACTGGACGGTACTCGGAGATCTCCAGCTCGGCATCGGTTGGGCTGGCGTCATCGGCAACGGCGACAGCACCGAGCTCGCTCCGATCGAGATCACCAACATCGTCAACGGGATGACGGTGACGCCGGGCGATCTCGTGGTCGAGGGGACAGCAACAGGTGACCACGTGAAGGTCGAGTGGGGGATCAGGTCCGCCACGGGCGTGGTCGGCCAGCACGGGAGCTTCCTCGCAGGGCCGTGCTGCGACCTGACGCCGTACTCGTTCACGGTCCGCGATCTGCAACCCGGTTCCTACACGCTGGTCGTGCACGACAACGACGAGTTCGACGCCAGCAAGCCGGCCAACCAGGACACCAAGGAGATCATCGTCCGGTGACCATCTCGACCCGATCCCTGACCCGGACCCTGTGGCTGCGCCAGCAGCTGGTGCCGGGTCAGCGGTCCGCGGCAGGCGTGACCCCGATGGTGAACCACCTGATCGGCCTCCAAGCCCAGGACAACCTGCCGCCGTACCTGTCCCTGGCTGCTCGGATCGACGGGTTCGTCCCGGCCGATCTCTCAGAGCGGCTCCAGACGCGGAAGCTCGTCCGGATGCTGACGATGCGTGGCACCGTGCACGTGCTCACCCCAGGCGACGCCCTGACGCTGCGCGGCTGGGTCCAGCCCGCGCTGGACCGGGTCAGTGCCAGTAACCAGCTCAGCCGCCCGGCCGCCGATCTCAGCACCGAGGCCCTCGATGCCGTCGCCAGAAGCTTCCTCGGCGACGGCGACCGCGCGCTCACCGACCTGGCAGCCGTGCTCGCGGCGGCATTCCCCGGCGTACCCGAAGCAGCGCTGCGCAACGTCGTCCGCGAACGGCTCCCGTTGGTCCAGGCTCCCCCGCGCGGCCTCTGGAAGCGCAGGGGCGGGGTGTCCTACGCGTACGCCGACCGGTTTGTCGGACAGCCGTTCGCGACGGCGGACGTCGAGGACCTGGTGCTGCGCTACCTGGCTGCCTACGGACCTGCCACGGCCGCCGACATGACGAAGTGGTCGCTGGTCACCCGGCTCGGGCCGGTGTTCACCGCGATGCACCGCGCAGGCCGGCTGACCACCGTGACCGACGACACCGGTCGCACCCTGTACGACGTCCCCGGAGCCCCGATCGCGGACGCGGACCTCGAGCTGTCGCCGTTGCTGCTCGGGACCTACGACAACGTCTTCCTCTCGCACGCCGACCGGGACCGGATCGCACCGGAACCGGCCCGCAAGGGCTGGATGGGACCGAACGGCGGTCTCGGCGCGACCCTGTTCCTCGACGGGCTGCTCGCAGGCCTGTGGCGGGTCGAGGACGGGCGGGTCGTCATCGAGCCGTTCAGCTCCCCGACGAAAGCCCAGCAGCGCGGGATCGACGCCGAGATCGTCCGCGTCGAGGCGCTGCTGACGTCCTGAGTCAGCGCCAGCGCGGCGTCCGGGACAGCAGTGCTGCGACGGCAGCGACCCCGGCGGTGGAGGTACGCAGGACGGACGTACCGAGCCGGACCGCCTGCGCGGCGCCGAACTCCTCGAGCTCCTCGTCGCTGATCCCGCCCTCGGGTCCAACGATCACCAGGATCGAGGTGACTCCGTCGAGAACCAGGTCCGCGAGCGGGAGGTCCGCATCCTCGTGCAGCAGCACAGCGAGATCCGCGGCGGCGATCATCGCGACCACCTCGGCGGTGGAGGTCACCTCGGTGATCTCGGGCAACCAGGAGCGGCGGGCCTGCTTGGTCGCGGTCCGTGCCGTTGCCTGCCACTTCGCCAGGCCCTTGGTCGCGCGCTCGCCACGCCAGACCGCCACCGACCGCGACGCAGCCCAGGGAACGATCCTGTCGACGTCGATCTCGGTGAGGACCTCGACCGCGAGCTCCCCACGGTCGCCCTTCGGGATGGCCTGCACGACCGTGACCAGCGGAAGCTGCCGCTCGGCGTGGGTGGACTCGTCGACGACGAGGTCGAGCGTCGACCGACCCGTCGCGACCACGGTGCAGGTCGCCGACGTCCCGGACCCGTCGGTGAGCAGCACCTGCTCGCCGACGCGGATCCGCTTCACCGTCGCGGCGTGCCGGCCCTCGTCGCCGTCCAGGACGACAGCGTCGCCGGGTCGCACCCCGGCGACCGCATCAGCCAGGAAGACCGGAAGCGTCATTTCTGGTTGAACGCGTCCCGCATACGCCCGAAGAGGCCCTTCTGCGACTCCTGGATGCGGCCGTCCGGGGACTCCTCGTGCCGCAGTGCAGCGAGCTCGCGCAACAGCTCTTCCTGGCGCTCGTCGAGCTTGCTGGGCGTCTCGACCTCGATCGTGACCACCACGTCGCCGCGGGCCTGGCTGCGCAGGCTCGGCACACCGCGTCCGCGGAGCAGGTGCTCGGTCCCGGACTGGGTGCCGGGCTTCACCGTGATCGTGACCGACTTCTCGAGGTCGATCTCGCCTGCGTCGAGGTCGCTCTCGAGCAGCGGCAGCTCGATGCTGGTGCCGAGCGCAGCCGCCGTCATCGGCACCGCGACGCTGCAGTGCAGGTTCAGCCCCTCGCGCTGGAAGATCCGGTGCGGCTCGACGTGGATCTCGACGTACAGGTCCCCGGGCTGGCCACCACCCGGGCCGACCTCGCCCTCGCCGGTGAGCTGGACCCGGGTTCCGGTGTCGACGCCCGGCGGGATCTTCACGGTGATCGCGCGGCGCGAACGCACCCGACCGTCGCCGGCGCACTCGCGGCACGGGTCCGGGATGATCTCGCCGTACCCGCGACAGGCGGCGCACGGGCGTGCCGTACGGATCTCACCGAGGAACGAGCGCTGGACGTGCTGGACCTCGCCGCGACCGTGGCAGGTCTCGCAGGTCACCGGACGCGAACCCTCGGCGGCACCGGAGCCGTGGCAGGTCGTGCAGACCACCGCGGTGTCGACCTTGAGCTCGCGGGTCGCGCCGAACGCGGCCTCGGCGAGCTCGAGGTCCAGGCGGACCAGCGCGTCCTGACCGCGCCGCTGCCGGGCACGCGGGCCACGCCCGCTCTGCTGCTGGCCTCCGAAGAAGGCGTCCATGATGTCGGTGAACGAGAACCCGGCGCCTTGGCCGAACCCGCCCTGCCCGCCCCCGAAGGGGTCACCGCCGAGGTCGTAGACGCGACGCTTCTCGGGGTCGGAGAGGATCTCGTACGCCGCGGAGACCTCCTTGAACTTCTCCTGGGCTCCAGGATCGGAGTTCACGTCCGGGTGGTACTGGCGCGCGAGCTTGCGGTACGCCTTCTTGAGGGCGTCCGCGTCGGCGTCACGGTCGACACCGAGGGTGGCGTAGGGGTCCAGGGTCATTCGTGGATCACGTGTCTTTCTTGCGCCTGGTCAGGCTTCGTCGAGGATGGTCGAGACGTAACGGGCCACCGCGCGTACGGCGGCCATGGAACCGGGGTAGTCCATCCGGGTCGGTCCGACGACGCCGAGCACGGACAGTGCGTCGTCGGAGGGTCCGTACCCGGTGGCCACCACCGAGGTCGACGCGAGCTGGTCGTAGGGACCCTCGGTGCCGATCCGGACGGTGACCTGCGACGACGACGCATCGCCGAGGAGCTTGAGCAGCACCACGTGCTCCTCGAGCGCCTCGAGCATCGGCTTGATGCTGTGCTCGAAGCTGTCGCCGAAGCGGGCCAGGTTGGCGGTGCCGCCGACCACGACCCGTTCGACGGAGCGGAAGTCGGACATCGCCTCGACCAGGGTGGAGGCCACCACTGCACAGGCCCGGCTGATCTCCGGCGCCACCGTGTCCGGAAGGTCGCCGAGCGCGATCGCTGCCTCCGAGATCCGCTCGCCGGCGGCAGCCGTGTTGACCTTGATCCGCAGGTCGGCGAGAAGGTCGTCGGTGAGCTCGACCGGCACCTCGACCACGCGCTGCTCGACCCGGCCGGTGGAGAGGATCAGCACCGTCAGCAACCGGGTGCTGCTCAGCGCGACCAGCTCGATGTGGCGCACCGTCGACCGCGCGAGCGTCGGGTACTGCACGATCGCGACCTGCTGGGTCAGCTGGGCGAGCAGGCGCACGCTGCGCTGCACGACGTCGTCGAGGTCGTAGGCGCCTTCGAGGAAGCCCGCGATCGCGCGCTTCTCGGCGGCCGACATCGCCTTGACCGTGGTGAGCCGGTCGACGAAAAAGCGTTAGCCCTTGTCGGTGGGGATCCGTCCGGCGCTGGTGTGCGGCTGGGCGATCAACCCCTCCTCCTCCAGCGCGGCCATGTCGTTGCGGACGGTCGCGGGCGAGACCCCGAGACGGTGCCGCTCGACCAGGGTCTTGCTGCCCACGGGCTCCTGGGTGGCGACGTAGTCCTCGACGATCGCGCGGAGCACGGCGAGCTTGCGTTCCTCGACCACGTCGCACCCCTCCGTCTCGTCTGGCACTCGTCTATCCGGAGTGCCAAGTCTACTAGCAGTGCGGGTGGGCCCTACTGTGACGCCATGACGGACTTCACCGAGGTCGCCGATCGGGTCTGGGTGGCTCGCTACCCCTGGTTCGACGTGAACGTCACCGTGATCGGCGGCGAACGCGGCCTGGTGGTCGTCGACACGAACGCCTCGGACGCCAGCGCGAGGGCGACGCTGGCCGACCTGCGCCGGCTCACCTCGGCGCCGCTGGTCGCCGCGGTGAACACGCACGTGCACTTCGACCACACCTTCGGAAACGCCGTCTTCGCAGCCGAAGGAGCCGAGCTGGTCGCCCACGACGTCGCCGCCGAGGCACTCCCGGCCCACGACGCGTTCATGCGGGCGGAGGTACTGCGGTACGAGGAGGAGCGCGAGGACCCGCGGTTCGGCGACTGGGCGAACACCACGCTCGCCGTGCCGACGCGCACCTTCTCCTCGGCCCTCGCCCTCGATCTGGGTGACCGCACCATCGAGCTCGTGCACCCCGGTCGGGGTCACACCGACGGCGACATCGTCGTCCGGGTCCCGGGGTCGGACGGCAGCGCCGAGGTGATGCTCGCCGGGGACCTGGTCGAGGAGTCCGCCGCGCGCAACGGTGTTCCCGGCTTCGGCACCGACTGCTACCCGATGGAGTGGCCGACCTCGCTGGACCTGGTGCTCAGCCTGAGCGGTCCGGCGACCGTCTTCGTCCCGGGCCACGGAGCTCCGGTGGATCAGGACTTCGTCTACGCGCAGCGGGCCGCGATCGGCGTGGTCGCCGAGACGATCCGCGACCTCGTCACCCGCAGCATCCCTCTCGAGAGCGCCTTGGCGGCGGCGGACTGGCCCTATCCGCCGGAGGAATTGGCGAGCGCCGTACGCCGGGGCTACGAACAGCTCCCCGGCGTACGGCGCCAGCTGCCTCTGATCTAGCGGCTCAGCAGGCCCAGCGGCCCCGGTGCCGACGCCGTCGCGGCGCCAGGACCAGCAGCACGACGGCTGCGACGCCCAGGGCGATCCACGGGACGTGACCGGGGGTCGCGAGCACGATGCCCGCGATCACCAGCAGCGGGAACAGCGGGAACGGCACCGGACCACGCCGGTACAGCCGCGACCTGCGACCGCCCCGGACCGGCCGGAGGTCTGCGAAGACCGGGCCGAGGTCGCCGTGGGTCCGCGCCGAGCGGACCGCATCGCTGCGCTCCTCGAGCTCAGCGAGGTCGATCCTTCCGCGGGCGTGCTGCCTGCGAAGGTGTCGCAGGGCCGCCTTGCGCCCGGCATCACCGAGACGCACGGCTCCCCCATCCACGTTGGTGGCGTACCAGCTGTTCATGCTCACTCCTCGTCGGCGTCGGGGCCCTCGGCGAGGAGCCCGTAGAGCTTGCGGCGGGTCTCGGCCAGGATCTCGACCGCCTTCGCCTGCTGTGCCGGCGTACCGGCGGTGGCGACCTGGACGATGGCGCCCACGGTCTGCTTGATGACGAGCCTCAGGTCGGCGTGGCCGTCCTCGGTCTCGGCTTCGTCCTCGTCGAACGCTGCCCAGACGGCAGCGATCTCCTCAGCGTTCTCGGTGACGTGGGTGCGACCGGCTTCGGTGAGCTGGACGGTCTTGCGACCGACCGGCGCGTCCTCGATCAGGCCCTCGTCAGCGAGCTGGGCCATCGTCGGGTAGACGGAGCCGGGGCTCGGCTTCCAGGCGTCCTCGGTGCGCTCGGCGATCTGCTGGATCACCTGGTAGCCGTTGATCGGCTGGGTGGACTGGGCCAGGACGTCCAGGATCGCCGAGCGGACGTCGCCGCGGCGGGCCCGCGACCGACGAGGGCCACGACCTCCGCCGGGACCTCCGAACTGCGGGCCGAACATCTCGCCGACCCACGGCGGTGGGCCGCTCATCGGGCCGCCCCAGGCGCCGCGGTGACCGCGTCGACCGTGACCGCGCTGGCGGCGTACTGCTTCAACCTGGGCAGCCTCGAACGGCGTTGCCGTGAAGGCGCCCCACTGGGTGTTGTGTTGGTGGTTCATCTCGTTCTCCTTGAATCGGGTTCGAGGCGGCAACTTCTTGTCAGTGCCGAACTTCTCGATGTGTTAACGATATATCGCGAACACTACCGATGCAAGTAGATACGACCAAAGATTATTCCTAGCGGTTCGTCCAGCGCTCGGACGGCAGCGGGAACGGGTTGAACCGGCACCCGTGCAGACCCTTGGACTGCTGCATCATCACCGGCGCCAACCGCCCCGGCCCGGGACAGGTCAGGTGGTGGTGACCGAGCCAGTGCCCGGTCTCGTGGTCGACCACCATGTTCCGGTAGTCGCGCAGCGCCAGGTGGGCGGCGTTCCAGGCCGGCGAGGCGTGCAGCCAGCGGGTCTGGTTGATGATCACGTTGCGACCGACGCGGCAGCTCCAGGTGCTGTCGCAGGGGTAGCCGAAACCAGCCATCGTGGACGCGTTGGCGAGCACGAGGGTGAAGTCGCCGCCGCTCTTCACCTGCCGGAACGCGAACCCGGCCGCGCGCCATCCGCGCGGGTTGGCGTAGGTCTGGGCAGCGAGCCGGGCGAACGTCGCGACGTCCGCGGTGATGCGGCCCCGGGTGGCGATGCTGTACGTGAAGGTCTTGCGCACCGCGACCCTGTGCCCGATCGGAACCGTCGCTGCCGACACCGCGGTCGCCGTCGCATACCCGGTACGCCGGGCCACGGCCCTGATCGAGATCCGGGTGCCGAAATCGGCGACCGTGAGCGCGCGGGTGCGGGTGGTCGCGCCCTTGATCGGGGTGCCGTCCCGGAGCCACCGGTACCGCACCGAGTCCGGCGTCGGCGCGAACGACGCGGGCGAGGCGGTCAACGTGCTGCCCCAGCGACGACGCCCGCTGATCGTCGGCCCACCCGTCACCTGGAGCTGGCCGAGACCGACCGCAGCGGTCGGGATGGACAGAGCGGGCTGGCTCGGGGTGGCACTCACCCCGGTCGCGACCACCCGGACGCTGAGCTGGTGGTGGAGATCAGCGACCGTCGGGTGGTAGCTCGACGAACCCGCGTCGGCGATCGCGCTCCCGTCCCGGAGCCAGCTGTAGGCGTACGACGACGCGACCGGAGCCCAGGTCCCCGGTGACGCGGTCAGGGACGTGCCGACCCGGGCCACGCCCGTGACGGCCGGAGCCGACTGGTTGACCGGCGGGCCGGGATCGACGGCACCAGCAGAGGAGAGCAGGCCCGGGAAGCCGAGCAGCAGGATGACGACGGCGAGGACGATCCAGGTTTTCCGCGACATGCCCCCGACCCTAGGACAGCGAGCCCAGGTTGCTCACTAGCGTTGCTCCGGTGACCTCCCCCAGACCTGGCGACCGGTACGGCTCCGACGTCCTGAACACCGACTGGCGCGCCCCGAAGAAGGGTCGGTCCGTCGAGGTGACGGCCGATCCCGGCCTGGTCGTCGAAGAGGTCCAGACCGATTTCTGCGGTGAGATCGTCAAGGTCGAGCGCGATCTGGGCACCGTGATCCTGGAGGACCGCCGTCAGAAGCGTCGTACCTTCCCGCTCGGGCCGGGGTTCCTGCTGGACGGCGTACCGGTGATCCTGATCGCGCCGGTGCGCAAGGGTCCGGCAGCGCCGACGCGGACCGCGTCCGGCTCGATCGCCGTTGCCGGCGCCAAGGCCCGGGTAGCCCGGGCCAGCCGGATCTTCGTCGAGGGCCGCCACGACGCCGAGCTCGTCGAGAAGGTCTGGGGTGCTGACCTGCGCATCGAGGGCGTGGTGGTCGAGTACCTCGAAGGCATCGACGACCTCTCGGCCCACCTCCGCGACTTCGGCCCCGGTCCGGAACGCCGGGTCGGCGTCCTGGTCGACCACCTCGTCGCGGGTTCCAAGGAGAGCCGGATCGCAGACTCGGTCCGGAAGTCCCCGATCGGCAAGAACGTCCTGATCGTCGGCCATCCCTACATCGACGTCTGGGCAGCGGTGAAACCGGAGCGCCTCGGCAAGGACGCCTGGCCGACGGTCCCCCGCAACCTGGAGTGGAAGAAGGGCGTCTGCCAGCAGTTCGGCTGGCCGCACCGCGACCAGGCCGACATCGCCCGCGCCTGGAAGCACATCCTCTCCAAGGTCAGCTCGTACGCCGACCTCGAGCCCTCGCTGCTCGGCCGCGTCGAAGAGCTCATCGACTTCGTCACGAACTGACCAGCGGGCTACAGCAGGTCGCGGACCACAGCATCGGCGAGCAGCCGACCCCGCCGGGTCAGCACCAGCCGGTCACCCTCGACCGTCGCCAGGTCGTCGCCGACGACCCGGTCGACCCGGGTCCGATCAACCAGGTCCAGCGGTAGTCCGTCGCGCAGCCGCACCTCGAGCAGCACCCGCTCGACCCGCCGGGTGTCCTGGTCGAGGAGCTCGCGGGCCAGGGCCGGGGACGAGTCCGCGTCCAGCCGGGCGGCGTACGCGGTGGGGTGCTTCACGTTCCACCAGCGCACCCCGCCGACGTGCGCGTGCGCACCGGGACCGATCCCGAGCCAGTTCTGCGAGGTCCAGTAGAGCTCGTTGTGCCGGCAGCGCGACCCCCGGTCACGAGCCCAGTTCGAGACCTCGTACCACCCCAGCCCGGCCGCGCCGAGCAGGTCGTCGACCACGGCGTACTTGTCGGCGAGGTCGTCCTCGCTCGGCATCGGGACCACCCCGGACCGGACCTGACGAGCCAGAGCGGTGCCGTCCTCGACGATCAGCGAGTACGCCGAGACGTGGTCCGGCCCGCAGGCCAGCGCTGCGGTGACCGAGGTCTCCCAGTCGACGACCGACTCCCCCGGCGTGCCGTAGATCAGGTCCAGGCTGATCTGCTCGAACCCGGCTTCCCGGGCCCAGGCAACGGCCTGGGGCACGCGCTCCGGATCATGGGTACGGTCCAGGACGGCGAGCACGGACGGCACCGCGGACTGCATCCCGAACGAGATCCGGGTGAACCCGCCCTCGCGCAGCTCGGCCAGGCTGGTCGGGGTCACGCTGTCCGGGTTCGCCTCGGTGGTGACCTCCGCGCCGTCGGTCAGCCCGAACCGGTCACGCACGGCGCCCAGCATCGCGACCAGGTCGGCGCTGGGCAGCAGGGTCGGCGTACCGCCGCCGAAGAACACCGTCTCCACGGCCGGCGCACCCGGCAGCACGCCGGAGAGCAGCTCGAGCTCACGGATCGCGGAGCCGGCGTACGAGGCCTGCGACGCTCCCCCGCCGAGCTCGGTGGCCGTATAGGTGTTGAAGTCGCAGTAGCCGCACCGCACCGCGCAGTACGGCACGTGCAGGTAGACCCCGAACCGGCTCGCGCGCAGCCCGGCCAGCGCTGACGCCGGCAGGACACCGTCCGGCGGCGCGGGGTCGCCGTCAGGCAGGGTCGAGGGCACCCGTGGAGGCTACCGACCTACGCATAGAGCGCGTCGATGAGCTCCTTGTTGTTGACCTCCACCACGTTGCGCTTCACCTTCAGCGACGGCGTCAGCTCCCCGGACTCGATGGTCAGGTCGTGATCGAGGATCTCGAACTTCTTGACCGTCTCCCACCGGTTCAGCTGCGCGTTGAGCTGGGTGACGTAGTCGGCGACCATCGTCTGCGCCTCCGCCGACCCGACGACGTCGCTGTACGACGCGCCCGCCTTGCCGTTCTCCTTGGCCCACCCGGCCATCGCGTCCGGGTCGAGGGTGACCAGAGCGATGCAGTAGTTCCGCTCGTTGCCGAACACCATGAACTGGCTGACGTACGGGCAGAGCGCCTTCATCTTCGCCTCGATCGCCGGCGGAGCGACGTACTTGCCGCCCGAGGTCTTGAAGAGCTCCTTGATCCGACCGGTGATCGTCAGGAAGCCGTCGGCGTCGATCGAGCCCTTGTCGCCGGTGTGCAGCCAACCGTCGTCGGTCAGCGTCTTCGCGGTCTCCTCCGGCAGGTTGTGGTAGCCCGCCATGATGTTCGGGCCCTTGATCATGATCTCGTCACCCTCACCGAGCTTGACCTGGCTGCCGGGGAACGCCGGACCGACGGTGCCGATCTTGTAGTCGTCGGGGCTGTTGACGAACGCGCCGGCCGTGGTCTCGGTCAGACCGTAGCCCTCGAGGATCAGCAGACCGGCGGCGTGGAACCACTCGGCGATCTCACGGTTCAGCGCTGCCGAGCCGGAGAGGAAGAACCGGATCCGACCCCCGAACCGGTCGCGGATCTTGGAGAAGACCAGTCTGTCGAAGACCGCGTGCTGGAGCTTGAGGGTGAGCGGCACCGGCTTGCCCGCGAAGACGAGCGCGTCGCGCTTCTTGCCGACGGCGAACGCGGCGTTGAAGATCCTCGCCTTCGCGCCGCCCTCGGACTCCTGCATCGTGATGATCCGGGCGTAGGCCTTCTCGAAGATCCGCGGCGCGGCACCCATGAAGGTCGGACGGACGATGCCGACGTTGTCGATGATCCGGTCCACCCGGCCGTCGATCGCGGTGGCGAAACCGCACGCGAGCTGGGCCGAGAGCAGCACCTTGCCGAACGAGTGCGCCATCGGCAGCCACAGGAACTGCAGGTCGTTCTCGTCGAGGATCTTCTGGCTCTGCACCACGGCGCCCTCGTAGGTCCAGGACGCGTGCGTCAGCCGGACCCCCTTGGGCTTGCCCGTCGTACCGGAGGTGTAGATCAGGGTGGCGAGCTGGTCGGGGACGATGCCGGCGACCGCCCGGTCCACGGCGTCCGGGTGGTCGGCCAGGTGCTTCTCACCGAGCGCGACGAGGTCGTCGAGGCTGATGATCAGGCCCTCATCCCCCTCTTGTCCTGAGCTTGTCGAAGGGTCGAAGACGACGATCTTGAACAGGTCGGGCAGGTCGGCCTGGTGGTCGCGCAGCTTCTGGACCTGCTCGTCGTTCTCCGCGAACACGATCCGCGAGCCCGAGTCGGCCAGGATGTAGGCGACGTCTGCTGCCATCGTCGAGGGGTAGACCGTCGTGGTCGAGGCACCGGCGCAGAGCACCGCGAGGTCGGCCTCGATCCACTCGAGCCGGGTCCCAGCAGCGATCCCGACCCGCTGCTCCGACTCGATCCCGAGGGAGAGCAGGCCGGCGGCGAGCTTCTCGACCCGGTCACCGGCCTGTTTCCAGGTCGACGACACCCAGGGCTGACCGTCCTCGGCCGGCACCCGGAACGCCTCGGCGTCCGGGCTGGCGGCGACCCGGTCCCGGAACTGCACCGCCAGGTTGGGCGAGCGCTTCTCGATGAAAGAGGTGTCACGGAGGTCGGGCGACATGGGCGTTTCTCACTTCTGGTCCGGTGGTCCAAACGGCTCCACCAAACCTAGATCACCCGGGGTGAGCGCGACTAGTTAACGGGCGTTCACCTACAGCAGAACCCGCACAGGCTCAGCGGGAGGCGGCGATCACCGCTCGTTCGTGGATCCACGGCTTCAGGCCCGGTACGTCGACCAGGCCGGCCAGCAGCTGCGGACGGATGGTGACCGCGGCGAACAGGTCAGCGACGGTGACGCTGTCGACCGCGTGCTCGACGACCGTGATGGCGTCGCCCGCGGCCAGCACACCTTCCTCGAGAACCCGGAAGTAGGGCCCCGGCCGACCGGCCAGCACGAACCGCTTCACCCAGGAGGTCGGGTCGTAGCCGGTGTGCCCCATCCAGCCCTTGAAGGTCTGGCACGGGATCCGCACGTGCGCGATCTGCAGCAGCGCCGTCCCGACCCGCCAGACGTCACCGATCACGGCGGTGTTGAGGTCGATCCCCTCGGTGGTGAGCTGCTCGGCGAAGTGCCCGGGCTCCGGGACCCGTCCGAGCTCGGCGGCCCACCAGGCGTAGTCCTCGACGGAGTACGCGTAGACCCGCATGTGCTCGTCGCCGTGGTTGCGGGTGTCGGCGACGGCGTTGCCCTCGACGCCGGCGAACGTGACCCGCACGGGGCCGTCGACGGGGACCTTCTCGATCCCGGTGGTGGGCAGCGAGGTCGTCTCGTACGGCACGCGCTTGGGCATCCCGACGTTGACGGAGACGACCCTGGCCACGGGCCCAGTCTGCCGGACGCGGCAGTCGCGTTGAAAATGCCTCGCTCGACGCTGTCGTATCGGCCGGGAACCGTTCGTGGATGGGGTGACCCGACAAGATGGGGCCGAGGCCCCGCGACCGAGGAGAACGTCATGACCCAGTACCTGCTTTCCGTGATCCACGCCGAAGGCCTGCCGCACCTGTCCGAGGACGAGGTCCAGGAGTCCTTCACGTCCGTCGACGCCTTCAACCACGAGCTGCTCGCCAGCGGCCGCTGGGTGTTCGCCGGCGGGCTCCAGCCGCCGTCGAGCGCGACCGTCGTCGATGCTGCCGGCGCCGACGTCCTGATCACGGACGGCCCGTTCTCGGAGGCGAAGGAGCAGCTCGGCGGCTTCTGGATCGTCGAGGCCGCCGACCTGGACGAAGCCCTCGACATCGCCAAGGCGGGTTCAGCCGCCTGCAGGAACCCCGTCGAGGTCCGGCCCTTCCAGGCCGAGCCGGACCAAGCCTGAGGCTGCCCGTGCCAGACGTCGACCCCGCCGCCCTCGACCCGGCACACCTCGACCGCGCGATCTCCGAGATCGTGCGTGCCGAGCACGGTCGGGTGGTGGCGACCCTGATCCGTCGTCTCGGCGACATCGACCTGGCCGAGGACGCCGTCTCCGAGGCGCTGGTGACGGCGCTCGAGAAGTGGCCCACCACCGGTATCCCACCGAACCCGGGGGCCTGGTTGACCACGACCGCCGGCAACAAGGCGATCGACCGGATCCGGCGCGAGGGCAAACGCAACGCCAAGCACACCGAGGCACTGATGCTCATCGACGACTCACCGGCACCCGACCCCGACGAGGGCCCGGTCGCCGACGACCGGCTGCGGCTGGTGTACACCTGCTGCCACCCGGCACTGGCCCTGGAGAACCGGGTCGCCCTGACGCTGCGGCTGCTCGGCGGCCTGACCGTGGCCGAGATCGCCCGCGCCTTCCTGGTGCCCGAGACCACGATGGCGCAGCGGATCACCCGTTCGAAGGCCAAGATCAAGGCCGCCCACATCCCCTACCGGATCCCTCGCGAGCAGGACCTCGTCGCCCGCCTCGGCGGTGTCCTGGCCGTGCTGTACCTGATCTTCAACGAGGGCTACCTGGCGACCGAGGGCCCCGGACTGCGGGCAGACCTGTCCACCGAGGCGATCCGGCTGACCCGCCAGGTCGCGACGCTGGTGGCCGATCCCGAGGTCGACGGCCTGCTCGCGCTGATGCTGCTCACCGAGGCTCGCCACGCCGCACGGATCCGCGACGGCGTCCTGGTCACCCTCGACCTGCAGGACCGTGGCCTCTGGGACGCCGGGCTCATCGTCGAGGGCCACCAGCTCGTACGCCGTTGCCTGGCGGCGAACCGGCCCGGCCCGTTCCAGCTCCAGGCCGCGATCAACGCCGTGCACACCGACGCCCTGGACGCCTCGATGACCGACTGGTCCCAGATCGTGCAGCTCTACGACCAGCTGCTCGCCCTGCAACCGTCCCCCGTGGTCGCCCTGAACCGAGCCGTCGCCGTCGCCGAGCTCGACGGACCGGACGTGGCCCTCGCGATCGTCGAGCGCCTCGAGCTGGACAAGTACCACCCCTGGCACGTCACCCGCGCCGAGCTGCTGCGCCGCCTCGACCGCGATGCCGAAGCGCGCAGCGCCTACGACGCCGCGCTCGCCCTGATCGACAACGAAGCCGAGCAGGCGCACCTTCGCCGGCGCCGCGCATCGCTCCCTGCCTGATCAGTCCTGGACGGCTTTCGCGACCGCGATGCACAGCGTCACCCAGTCGGCGTCCAGGTCGAGCGCGTTCATCATCATCCGGACGACCACCCAGTCCCGGGCGCGGTCCTCGTCGAGGCCGGCGGCGTCGACCAGTGCGTGGAACCGTCGTCGTACGCCGTTGCGGAGGTCACCGGCGAGCTCGTCGGTCCGGTTCCACAGCATCGGGGCGAGCTCGTAGTGCGGGTCGCCGGAGAGCGGCTTCGGGTCGATCGCCAGCCAGGCCTCGCGCCCGCCGGAGAGGACGTTCGCGTAGTGCAGGTCGGTGTGGATCAGGGTGCCGTCGGTGGCCTCGTCCTTGATGAAGTCCCCGGCCAGCGACACCGCCTGCTCGACGAGGCGGCGCGGCAGCGGCGCGCTGCGCTCCAGGGCGCGCAGCTGGGTGACCTGACCGACCAGCGCGCTGGACAGCCGTCGGAACTGGTTCGGCGCCGGCAGGTGCAGCTGCCGGTAGAGGCCGGCCACCACCTGGCAGGCCTCGATGTCCCAGGCGTCGATCAGGCTGACACTCCCCCGCAGGTGCTCGAGCAGCAGCGCCCGGCGGTGCGGATCCGCGCGGAGCAGCCGCACTGCGCCGTTCCCGTCCCAGCGGGTCAGCGCCAGGTGTTCGAGCGCGGACTCCTCGTCGGGGAAGCCGACCTTGAGGACCGCCATCAGTCCGGTCCGGGTGACGACCGGGACCACGATCGCGGTGTACCCCGACATCGCCTCGCCGTCACGGCGCAGCTCCCACTCGCCGAGAAGGGTCTCGACCGCGGCCGGCAGCTGCTGCACCCAGTCAGCCCAGGCCGGTCCACGTCCGGCCATCGCCAGCACGGCGGGCGGCAGGGTCACTTCTTCGGCTTCTCAGCGCCTGCCGTCGTCGAGAGGGCGGCGATGAACGCTTCCTGGGGGACCTCGACGCGACCGACCATCTTCATCCGCTTCTTGCCCTCCTTCTGCTTCTCGAGCAGCTTCCGCTTGCGGGTGATGTCGCCGCCGTAGCACTTGGCCAGCACGTCCTTGCGGATCGCGCGGATGGTCTCCCGGGCGATCACCCGGGCACCGATCGCGGCCTGGATCGGCACCTCGAACTGCTGCCGCGGGATCAGCTCGCGCAGCTTGCCGGCGAGCATCACGCCGTACCCGTACGCCGCGTCCCGGTGCACGATCGCGCTGAACGCGTCCACGGTCTCGCCCTGCAGCAGGATGTCCACCTTGACCAGATCGGCCGCCTGCTCCCCGGAGACCTCGTAGTCCAGCGAGGCGTAGCCCTTCGTGCGCGACTTCAGCTGGTCGAAGAAGTCGAAGACGATCTCGCCCATCGGCAGCGTGTAGCGCATCTCGACCCGGTCGGCGGAGATGTAGTCCATCCCCTCGAGCTGGCCGCGCTTGGACTGGCAGAGCTCCATGATCACGCCGATGTAGTCGCTCGGCGACAGGATCGTCGCCTTGACCACGGGCTCGCGGACCTCGGAGATCTTGCCGTCGTTCGGGTACTCGCTGGGGTTGGTCACGACGATCTCGGAGCCGTCGTCCTTGATCACCTTGTAGACCACGTTGGGGGCGGTCGAGATCAGGTCCAGGTTGAACTCGCGCTCGAGCCGCTCCCGGACGATCTCCATGTGCAGCAGGCCGAGGAAGCCGCAGCGGAACCCGAAGCCGAGCGCCCCGGACGTCTCCGGTTCGTAGGCCAGTGCGGCATCGTTGAGCTGCAACCGCTCCAGCGCGTCGCGCAGCGTCGGGTAGTCGTCGCCGTCGATCGGGTAGAGCCCCGAGTAGACCATCGGGTTCGGGTGCTTGTAGCCGCCCAGCGGGGTGGTCGCGCCGTGGTGCTGGCTGGTCACGGTGTCGCCGACCCGGGACAGCCGGACGTCCTTCACCCCGGTGATCAGGTACCCGACCTCACCGACCCCGAGATCCCCGGCCTTGACCGGCTCCGGGCTGATCACCCCGACCTCGAGCATCTCGTGGACGGCACCGTTGGACATCATCTTGATCCGGTCGCGGTGCGAGAGCTTGCCGTCGATCACCCGGACGTAGGTGACCACGCCGCGGTAGGTGTCGTAGACCGAGTCGAAGATCAGCGCCCGCGGCGGTGCGTCCGGGTCGCCGGTGGGTGCCGGGGTCTGCGCGACGATGTGGTTGAGCAGCGCCTCGACGCCGAAGCCGGTCTTCGCGCTCACGTGCAGGACGTCGGACGGCTCGCAGCCGATGATGCCGGCGAGCTCGGCGGAGTACTTCTCGACGTTGGCCGAGGGCAGGTCGATCTTGTTGAGCACCGGGATCACGTGCAGGTCCGCGCCGAGGGCCAGGTACAGGTTGGCCAGCGTCTGCGCCTCGATGCCCTGGGCGGCATCGACCAGCAGGACGGCGGCCTCGCAGGCCTCCAGCGACCGGGAGACCTCGTAGGTGAAGTCCACGTGCCCTGGGGTGTCGATCATGTTCAGGACGTAGTTGTCCGGCGCGGCGCCGGCCGCGTTGTCCGGTTTGACCGTCCAGGGCATCCGGACTGCCTGGCTCTTGATCGTGATGCCGCGCTCGCGCTCGATGTCCATCCGGTCCAGGTACTGCGCCCGCGCTGCCCGCTCGTCGACGACCCCGGTCAGCTGGAGCATCCGGTCGGCGAGGGTCGACTTGCCGTGGTCGATGTGCGCGATGATGCAGAAATTCCGGATGATCGCGGGATCGGTCTTGCCCGGCTGGGGCAGGGTCACATGGGGAGACAAGGAGCACTTTCGGGTTCGGCGTACGTCG
>JAOPXD010000082.1 GCA_025965315.1 Marmoricola sp. | reverse complement strand
ACTACCCGGCGTGGACGTGAGGGCGTCGTGCCGGGTCGGGTTCGGCGCGACGCAGGACTTCGCGCGTGACCGGCGCAACCTCACCCACCCCGAAGAGCAGGAACCGCATCAGGTTCGGGAACGGGCTGCCCTCGGTCCACTCGAAGTAGATGTGCGGGCGGACGCCGGTGAGGTCCCGGATGTGCAGGAGGACCGCGGCGAGGGCGTTGGGGACCGTGGGTGACGAGAACGTGAGCACCCGGTACTTGTCGTGCAGCACCGCACCGCTGACCTCGATGACGGACTCGAAGTCGGAGGGGTCGGTGAGGGTGACCTCCATGAACAGGACGTCCTGGGCGTCGGGGAGGTCGTTGTCGTCCAGGATCTGGGCGACCTTGCGGCGGTACTCCTCGCGGTCGCGAGCGTCGGGTTCGTTGGCGACGATCCGGATGCTGCGGCGGGCGCAGTCGCGCAGGAAGCGTTCTGCGGTGCTGTCGAGCCGCACCTCCGTCGTACGCAGCTCGAACGCACGGAAGAGCCGCGACGCGATCGAGAGGATCACGATGGCGGCGATGAACAGGCCGCCGATCTTGAGCCCGTCCGGGCGCTCCTTGATGTTGTCGACCGTCGTGTAGACGAAGACGGCCGCGATCAGGGCGAACGCGATCATCAGCTTGCGCTGTCCGGCCCGGCGTGCGGCAAGCCCCACGGCGACGGCGGCGGAGGTCATCAGGACCAGGACACCGGTGGCGTAGGCGCCGCCCTGGGCGTTGACGTCGGCCTTGAACACGATCGTGATCGCGAACCCGATCACGGTGAGCACGAGAACCAGCGGTCGCACCGCCGCCGTCCACTCGGGTGCCATTCCGTAGCGGGGCAGGTAGCGCGGGATCAGGTTGAGCATGCCGGCCATGGCGGAGGCGCCGGCGAACCAGAGGATCGCGATCGTCGAGATGTCGTAGACGGTGCCGAACCCGCTGCCGAGGTACTGGTGCGCCAGGTAGGCCAGCGCCCGGCCGGAAGCCTTACCGCCGTTGTGGAACTGCGCGGGCGGGATCAGCCAGGTGGTGACCAGGCTGCTCGCGATCAGGTACAGGCTCATCACCACGGCCGCGGTGGCCAGCAGCTTGCGGGTGTTGCGGATCCGCCCGGTCGGCTGGTCCTCGGTGTCGTCGGCGTCGCCCTCGACGTGGGTCATCACCGCGACGCCGGTCTCGAACCCGGACATGCCGAGGGCGAGCTTGGGGAAGAGCAGCAGCGAGACCCCGATCATCGCGAGCGGGCTGCTGTGCTGGACCTTGAGCAGGTCGACCCAGTCACCGACCACGTGCGGGTGCATGCCGACGTGCCAGAACGCCACGCTGATGACGACCAGGTTGAGCACCAGGTAGACGACCACCAGGACGACGGCAACCCCGATCGCTTCACCGAAGCCGCGCATGAAGACAGCTCCGAGCAGGGCGACCAGCGCGAGCGTGATCACGATCGCGTGGCCGTGCACGAAGGACGGAACGTTCGGGTTCTCCACGGCGTGCGCGGCGGCGTCCGCGGCCGAGAGCGTAATGGTGATCATGAAGTCGGTCAGCGCGAACCCGAGCAGGACCAGCACGAAGAGCTTGCCGCGCCAGAACGGCAGCAGCTTCTCCAGCATCGCGATCGAGCCCTGGCCGTGCGGGCTCTCGCCGGCGACGCGGCGGTAGACCGGCAGCGCGCCGAACAGGGTCAGCAGCACCAGCACGATGGTGGCGATCGGTGCCAGGGCGCCGGCAGCGAGGGCCGCGATCCCGGGTTGGTAGCCGAGCGTCGAGAAGTAGTCGACGCCGGTCAGGCACATCACCTTCCACCACGGCTCGCGGTGCTCGTCGTCCTGCTGGTGGGCGTACGGGCCGACCGCGGGCGGGGCCGAAGGATGGGTCACTCCATCATCGAAGCACCGGCGCAACCGTCCTAACGCGGCTCTAACAACTTCCTAACGCGGGTGCCGCCAGCGCACCGTGCCGAGGTTCCGTCAGGATTCGAGCACTCCCGGTTAGGGACCTGTTAGGGCCGGCGTCGGCGGGCTCCGGAGGGTCTTCCCTGGAGTCATGGCAACTCAGATCCGACCCCAGATGGTCGACGAACCGGGAGTCTGGTTCGGCATCGCGACCGGCTGCATCGTGGCTGCGCTCCTGGTCACCGCGGCTGCCGGCCTCGGCACCACCGGTACCGCGTGCACCGCAGTCCTCGTCGCCGGCCTGGTGGCGTCCCGCTTGCGCGGACCGGTCGTCGCGGCCCTCGGTGTGATCGCGTGGGCGTTCTTCACCGGCTTCGACGAGAACCGCTTCGGCCAGCTGACCTTCCACGATCCCGATCTCGTCCGGCTGACGGTGTTCGCACTCGCGACCGTCCTCATCGCCGGCGTGATCCGCACGCGAACGGAGCACTCCCGTGGGTGACGTCCTGTACCTCGTCCTGACCGTCGGCCTGTTCGTGGCGATCCTGCTCGTCCTGAAGGGGGTCGGCCGGCTGTGAGTCCTGCGAACCTGATCGGTCTGATCCTGTGCGTCCTGGTCCTGGGCTACCTCGTGGTGGCGCTGCTGTTCCCGGAGAGGTTCTGACATGAACGACACCACGGCCGGCCTCCTCCAGGCCGGCGTACTGGTTGCTGCGCTGGCGCTCTGCTACCGGCCGCTCGGCAGCTACCTCACCCGGGTCCTGACCAGTGAGCGCGACCTTCGCGTCGAACGGGCGATGTACCGCGTCGTGGGGGTGGACCCGAGGTCCGACCAGCGCTGGCAGACGTACGCCGCGTCGCTGCTCGCGTTCTCGGGAGTCGGCGTCCTGGCTCTGTACGCGCTCCAGCGGACCCAGTCGCACCTGCCGCTGTCGCTCGGCTTCGGCAACGTGGACCCGGCGCTGGCGTTCAACACCGCGGTGTCCTTCGTGACCAACACCAACTGGCAGGCCTACTCGGGCGAGTCGACGATGGGCCACGTCGTCCAGATGTCCGGCCTCGCGGTCCAGAACTTCATCTCGGCCGCCGTCGGTATCTGTGTGGCGGTCGCCCTGATCCGCGGGTTCGTGCGATCGCGCACCGACCGGCTCGGCAACTTCTGGGTCGACCTGGTCCGGATCATCGTCCGGGTGCTGCTGCCGCTGTCCGTCCTGGCCGCGATCGCGCTGATCCTGATGGGAGCCGTCCAGAACTTCTCGGGTGGCGAGCACCTGACCACGCTCGCCGGGCAGCACCAGACGATCACCGGCGGTCCGGTCGCGTCCCAGGAGGCGATCAAGGAGCTCGGTACCAACGGCGGTGGTTTCTACAACGCCAACTCGGCACACCCCTTCGAGAACCCGACCCCGCTGAGCAACATCCTGGAGATCTTCCTGCTGCTGCTGATCCCGGTGGCGCTGACCCGCACCTTCGGGGAGATGGTCGAAGACAAGCGTCAGGGGTACGCCGTCCTGGCGGTGATGACCACGCTGTGGGCGTCGCTGGTGGTGGCGGTGACGACCTTCGAGGTGCACCACTCCGGGACGGCGCTGCAGGCTGCGGGCGCGGCGATGGAGGGCAAGGAGACCCGCTTCGGGGAGTGGTCGTCGGCACTGTTCGCGGTCTCCACCACCGGGACGTCGACGGGAGCGGTGAACTCGTTCCACTCCTCGTACACGGGCCTCGGCGGCGGCGCGCTGCTGTTCAACATGGGACTCGGCGAGGTCGCTCCCGGCGGTACCGGCTCCGGCCTGTACGGGATCCTGGTGCTGGCGATCATGGCGGTGTTCGTCGCCGGCCTGATGGTCGGCCGGACCCCGGAGTACCTGCGCAAGAAGATCACCGCCCGCGAGATCAAGCTGGTCTCGCTCTACATCCTGGCGATGCCGATGATCGTGCTCACCGGGACCGGGATCGCGATGGCGTTCCCCGGCCCGCGGTCCTCGATGCTCAACCACGGACCGCACGGACTCTCCGAGGTGCTCTACGCCTTCATGTCCGCGGCGAACAACAACGGCTCCGCCTTCGCCGGGCTCTCGGCGAACACGTCGTTCTTCAACGTCGCTCTGGGGATCGCGATGCTGCTCGGCAGGTTCGTGCCGATGGTCCTGGTGCTCGCCCTGGGCGGTGCGTTCGCACGCCAGCAACGGATCCCGGAGACCCCCGGCACGCTGCCGACGCACGGACCGCTCTTCGTGGGACTGCTGACCGGCGTGACGATCATCGTCGCCGGGCTGACGTTCTTCCCCGTACTCGCTCTCGGACCCTTCGCGGAAGGCTTGTGATGACCACGCTCGCGCACAGCACTGACCAGCCAGCCCGGGTCGCAGCCGGCCTGCTCGATCCGCGGATGCTGCTGACCTCGTTGCCCGACAGCGTCCGCAAGCTCGATCCGCGGGTGATGATGCGCAACCCGGTGATGTTCGTGGTCGAGATCGGCGCGGTGTTCTCGACCTGCACCGCTGTGACGCACCCGAGCGTCTTCGCCTGGTCGGTCGTGGTCTGGCTCTGGCTGACCGTACTGTTCGCGAACCTCGCCGAGGCGGTCGCCGAAGGCCGCGGCAAGGCGCAGGCGGCGACGCTGCGCCGGGCCAAGACGGAGACGACCGCGCACCGGGTGGTCTCGCCCGCGACCGACGGGGTCGCGGCGGTCACCGAGGACGTGATGGCCAGCGACCTGCGGCTCGGCGACGTCGTCGTGGTCGTGGCGGGTCAGGTGATCCCGGGCGACGGCGACATCGTCGAGGGCATCGCGAGCGTCGACGAGTCGGCGATCACCGGCGAGTCCGCCCCCGTGATCCGCGAGTCCGGCGGTGACCGGAGCTCGGTGACCGGCGGTACCCGGGTGCTCTCGGACCGGGTCCTGGTCCAGATCACCGCGCGTCCGGGCGAGAGCTTCATCGACCGGATGATCGCCCTCGTCGAGGGCGCCAGCCGGCAGAAGACCCCGAACGAGATCGCCCTGAACATCCTGCTCGCCAGCCTGACGATCGTGTTCGTCGCGACCACGGCCACCCTCCAGCCGTTCGCGATCTACTCGGGTTCGCCGCAGTCGGTGGTCGTGCTGGTGGCGCTGCTGGTCTGCCTGATCCCGACGACGATCGGCGCGCTGCTCTCCGCGATCGGCATCGCCGGGATGGACCGCCTGGTCCAGCACAACGTGCTGGCGATGTCGGGGCGGGCCGTCGAGGCTGCCGGTGACGTGAACACCCTGCTGCTGGACAAGACCGGGACGATCACCCTCGGCAACCGTCAGGCAGCGGTCTTCATCCCGGTGCCGGGGGTCGAGATCGGTCGGCTCGCCGGGGCCGCCCAGCTCTCCAGCCTCGCTGACGAGACGCCCGAAGGCCGGTCGATCGTGGTGCTGGCGGAGTCGTCGTACGGCGTTCCAGCGGGATCGCGCGTCGGGAGCGACGCGGTGTTCGTCCCGTTCACCGCGCAGACCCGGATGTCCGGCGTCGACCTGCCAGATCGTCAGATCCGCAAGGGTGCAGCGGCCTCGGTCGGCACCTGGGTCCGCGAGCAGGGCGGCGCCGCCGGCCCCGAGCTCAGCCGCACCGTGGACGAGATCTCCACCAGCGGCGGCACGCCCCTGGTCGTGGCCGAGTCGGTCGACGGGGTGGCCCGGGCGCTGGGGGTCATCCACCTCAAGGACGTGGTCAAGCCCGGGATGGCAGCCCGCTTCGCCCAGATGCGCCTGATGGGCATCCGCACCGTGATGATCACCGGCGACAACCCGCTCACCGCGCAGGCGATCGCGCAGGAGGCCGGCCTGGACGACTTCCTGGCCGAGGCGACCCCCGAGGACAAGATGGCGCTGATCAAGAAGGAGCAGGAGGGCGGTCGGCTGGTGGCGATGACCGGCGACGGCACCAACGATGCCCCGGCGCTGGCCCAGGCCGACGTGGGGGTCGCGATGAACAGCGGTACGTCGGCCGCCAAGGAGGCCGGCAACATGGTCGACCTGGACTCCGACCCGACCAAGCTGATCGAGATCGTCGAGATCTGCAAGCAGCTGCTGATCACCCGCGGTGCCTTGACGACGTTCTCGATCGCCAACGACGTCGCGAAGTACTTCGCGATCATCCCGGCGATGTTCGTCGGGGTGTTCCCGTCGCTGCAGCGCCTCAACGTGATGCACCTGGACAGCCCCGAGTCGGCGATCCTCTCGGCGGTGATCTTCAACGCCCTGATCATCATCGGGCTGATCCCGCTGGCGCTGCGCGGCGTCCGCTACACGCCGTCCTCGGCGGGCGCGATGCTGCGCCGAAACCTGGCGATCTACGGGCTCGGCGGGATCGTCGCTCCGTTCGTCGGCATCAAGCTCCTCGACCTGGTGGTCTCCCGGATCCCCGGGATCAGCTGAACCTCCCACCCAGAAGGACACGCACATGACCTCGTCATTCCTCAGGCAGCTCTGGCCGTCGTTCCGCATGCTCCTGGTGCTGACGGTCCTCACCGGGATCGCCTACCCGCTGGCGCTGACCGGCTTCGCGCAGGTGGCCGCGCACGGCAGGGCCAACGGGTCCCTGGTGACCTACGACGGCCACGTCGTCGGGTCCGCACTGATCGGCCAGTCCTTCACCGGCGAGCCGCAGTACTTCCAGTCCCGGCCCTCGGCAGCGGGTACCGGCTACGACCCGCTGGCCAGCAGCGCCTCCAACCTCGGTCCGAACAGCCCGGACCTGCTCGCGCTGATCAAGCAGCGCCGTGCTGCCGCGGTGACGTTGGACGGCACCGCTCCCGCCCGGGTTGCGCCGGATGCGCTGCTCGCCAGCGGCTCCGGGCTGGACCCGCAGATCAGCCCGGCGTACGCCGCCCAGCAGGTGGCGCGGGTGGCGAAGGTCCGCGGTCTGAGCACCGCGGCGGTACGTCGGCTGGTCGCGACGTACACCGTCGGCCGCGGGCTCGGCTTCCTCGGCGAACCCGCCGTGAACGTGCTGCTGCTCAACCTGGCCCTCGACAGAGCCGCCGGCACGGCAGACTGAGAGCGTGGGTACCCGCGGAAAGCTCAGGGTCTACCTCGGCGCTGCGCCGGGCGTGGGCAAGACCTACGCCATGCTCGGCGAGGGTCACCGGCGGGCCGAGCGCGGGACCGACGTGGTGGTCGGGTTCGTCGAGACCCACGGCCGGGTGCACACCGCCGAGATGGTCGACGGGCTCGAGGTCGTCGCGCGCAAGGAGATCGTGCACCGCGGGGCGACCTTCACCGAGATGGATCTCGCCGCTGTCCTCGACCGCCGGCCCCGGGTCGCGCTGGTCGACGAGCTCGCGCACACCAACGTGCCGGGTTCGCGCAACGAGAAGCGCTGGCAGGACGTCGAGGAGCTGCTGGCGGCCGGCATCGACGTGATCACGACCGTCAACATCCAGCACCTGGCCTCGGTCAACGACGTCGTCGAGAAGATCACCGGCGCTCCCCAGCAGGAGACCGTGCCGGACGCGGTCGTCCGGGCCGCGGACCAGATCGAGCTGCGCGACATGACCGCCGAGGCACTGCGGCGACGGCTGGCGCACGGCAACGTCTACGCGCCGGAGAAGGTCGACGCGGCGCTGGCCAACTACTTCCGGGCCGGCAACCTGAACGCGCTACGCGAGCTCGCGCTGATCTGGACCGCCGACCAGGTCGACGACGCGCTGCAGAAGTACCGCGAGCAGCACGACATCGCCGGCACCTGGGAAGCACGGGAGCGGGTGGTGATCGCCCTCACCGGCGGTCCGGAGGGCGAGACGCTGATCCGTCGCGGTGCCCGGATCGCGACCCGTTCGGGTGGCGGTGACCTGCTCGCCGTCCACGTGGCCCGCTCCGACGGTCTGACCGGTGCCAGCCAGGGCACGCTCGCCCAGCAGCGGCTGCTCGTCGAATCGCTCGGGGGCAGCTACCACCAGGTGCTCGGTGACGACGTGCCCGAGGCGCTGCTCGCGTTCGCACGGGCCGAGAACGCCACCCAGCTGGTCCTCGGCGACAGCGGTCGTCCGGCCTGGCGCAGGTTGCTTCGCCAGAGCGCGGCCTCGGCAACGATCAACGAGTCGGGGGACATCGACGTGCACATCGTCCGGCACCGCGAGGTCGGTCACCTGCTGGCGGTGCCGCAGGCCCGGGGCAGCGTCCCGCGCCGCCGACGGACCCGGGGTTTCGCGCTGGCGGTACTGCTGCCGGTGCTGCTCACGATCGCGCTCATCCCTGCTCGCGGGGAGCTCAACCTGGTCAGCGACATGCTGCTGTTCCTGCTGGCAGCCGTCGTGGTGGCGCTGGTCGGGGGCCTGGTGCCGGCGCTGATCGCGGCGGTCGGCGGATCGATGCTGCTCAACTACTTCTTCACCCCGCCGTTGCACACCCTGACGATCCGGGACACCAACAACGCGCTCGCGCTGTTCGTCTTCGTGCTGGTCGCGATGCTGGTCTCCTCGGCCGTCGACCTGGCTGCCCGCCGTACCCGCCAGGCCGCGCGCGCGGCCGCCGAGTCGCGGACGCTGGCCAACCTGGCCGGCAGCGTGCTCGCCGGGTCGGACGCGTTGGCCGAGATGCTCGAACGGGTCCGGGAGACGTTCGCGCTCACCGCGGTGACGGTGCGCGAGAAGGACGGCGCCGACTGGCAGGTGCGTACCAGTGCCGGGACTGCTCCCGGGACCCCTCCCGAGACCAGCGTGGCGGTCGCGACCGACGTCGTCCTGGACCTGTACGGGCGCACGCTCCAGGCCCAGGACCAGCGGTTGCTGGGGGCCTTCGCCTCCCAGGTCGCGGTCGTCCTGGACCGGATCCGGCTCAGTGACGAGGCGGCTTCCGCCGGTGCGCTGGCCGACGCCAACAAGATGCGGACCGCCTTGCTCGCCGCCGTCGGGCACGACCTGCGGACCCCGCTGGCCGCCGCGAAGGCGTCGGTCTCCACGTTGGCGAGCACCGATCTCGACCTGACCGAGTCCGACCGGACCGAGCTGCTCACCGCAGCCGAGGAGTCGCTCGACAAGCTCGCCGCGCTGGTCGACAACCTGCTCGACATGAGCCGCCTGCAGGCAGGGGCGCTCGCGATCGACCTCGAGCCGGTGCCGGTCGAGGAGATCGTCGCGCGGGCGGTCGACGACCTCGCGACCGAGGGTGCCGGGGTGATCGTCGAGCTCGCAGCGGACCTGCCGCTCGCGCTCACCGACGCCGGCCTGGTGGAGCGGGTGGTGGCGAACCTGCTCGTCAACGCGGTGCGCTACGCGCCGGTCGGCCAACCGCCGCGGGTCATGGCCAGCCACCACGACGACCGGGTCGAGATCCGGGTGATCGACCGTGGACCCGGTATCCCGAGCGAGGACCGCGAGCGGGTGTTCCTGCCGTTCCAGCGGATGGGCGACACCGACAACACCACCGGGATCGGCCTCGGACTCGCGCTGGCGCGCGGGCTGGCCGAGGCGATGTCCGGCAGCCTCGAACCGGAGGAGACACCGGGTGGTGGGCTGACGATGGTGCTCACCCTGCCGGCCGCTCCGCGGACCGAACAGTCCCCGGGCCGCAGGGAACGATCCGGGGAACGATCCGGGGAACGGTCGTGGGCACCGTCGTGACCCGGGTCCTGGTCGTCGACGACGAGCCGCAGCTGCTGCGGGCGCTGGGGATCAACCTGCGCGCCCGCGGCTACGAGGTGAGCACGGCACAGAACGGCGCGGACGCCTTGCAGCAGGCGGCCGCACACCCCCCGGACGTGGTGGTCCTCGACCTCGGGCTGCCGGACATGGACGGCACCGAGGTCGTCGCCGGGCTCCGCGGCTGGACCGACGTACCGATCCTGGTGCTCTCGGGGCGCTCGGACAGCGGGGACAAGGTCGAGGCGCTCGATGCCGGTGCCGACGACTACGTGACCAAGCCGTTCGGGATGGACGAGCTGCTGGCCCGGCTGCGCGCGATGCTGCGCCGCGGCGGCGCCAAGGAGGACGAACCGCTGGTGGAGTTCGGAGCCGTCACCGTCGACCTCGCTGCCCGCCGGGTGACCCGCGACGGCGAGGACGTCCGGCTGACCCCGACCGAGTGGCACCTGCTGGAGGTCCTGGTCCGCAACCCCGGCCGGCTGCTGAGCCAGAAGCAGCTGCTCCTGGAGGTCTGGGGCCCCGGGTACGAGACTGCCCGTGGCAACCTGCGGCTGTACATGGGCCAGCTGCGCCGCAAGCTCGAGGTCGATCCGACCCGCCCCGAGCACCTGGTCAACGAACCCGGGATGGGGTACCGGTTCGAGCCACGACGCTGAGCGGGCAGGTTCTCGCGCGCGCATGTCGCCGAGCGGGCGTGTTCTCTCGCTCACCGAGCACTGAGCGGGCAAGAACCGTCCAGGAGGTGGAGGGTTGGCCGGCGTCGGAACCTGCCCGGTCGGCGTCCGTACGGCGTCGGAACCTGCCCGGTCGGCGTCCGTACGGCGCTACTCGGCTTCGGGTTCGGAGCGGAGCTTCTCCAGCCGGGCGCGGAGCAGTCCGGTCCGGTGGGCGTTGCCGTGCAGGTCGACGTAGCTCTGCCCGAAGACGGCGAGCAGGGAGTCGTCGAGGCGGCGGACCGCACCCGGCGGGTACTTGTACGCGAGCCGCTCGTTGATCACCGCGCTGTCGACCGAGGTCAGCAACCCGGCGAGCTCCTCGAGCGAGGTGATCCCGAGCTCGAGCAGCAGCCCGGAGATCCAGGCGTAGTGGTCGGTGCGCGACCAGCCGGCGTCGGCGTACTGGCCCGACAGGAACGAGGCCAGGTCCTGCGCGGAGAGCCGCGGGTCGCCGGGGTCCTCGCCGTCGGGGTGCTTCGGGGTCGCGGCCTGCAACCGGTCCCGGATCTCGGAGAACTCCCGGTCGGCGAGCTCCAGCAGGCCGGCCGCGAGGGTGAACCGCCGGTCGAGGTCGGGCACGTACTCCTCGGGGATGGTGCCCTTGTAGCGGATGTCGTGCTCGAACTCGGCCCACGCGTGCTGCAGCACGGTCCGGATCTGCACCGAGGCCGGCCGGATCAGCGGCTCATCGGAGGAGGGCTTGAGATCGACCAGCACGTGCCGGCTCGCATAGCCGAAGCTGCCCTTGCTGGCCGTCTCCTGGGCCATGTCGCGGTCGTCGAGGACGACCAGCTGGTCCGAGAGCAGGTCGGCCACGGCGGCGACGTCGCTGAGCACGTAGGTGATCACCCGGACGCCGACCTGGTCGGTGATGCCGGCGAGCGGGTCCTCGTGCGCGGGCGTGCCCGGGGTCGACCGGTCGGCCTTGGCCGCGAACGACGCGACGCTCTTGGCCCTCCCGGTGACGGAGAGGTAGTTGATGCCGGCGTCGTCGAGGAGCTGGGTGATCAGGTCGACGTACGCCTCGGTGACCGGGACCAGCTGCGGCTGCAGCTCGGCGAACGCCTGGACCGCGGCGCGCACCGGTCCGACGGTCTCGGTCCCTCCTGGGTTGCTCACGTGTCCATCATGGCGGGTCCGCGCTGGTTGTTCCCGTACGCGCCGAGGTCGACTACGTTGCAGTCACACCGACGAGGAGGAGATCGTGATGAGAACTGCACGCGTAGCTGTGACGGCCCTGGCCCTGGTGACCCTGGCCGGCTGCGGCTCGTCAGGCGGTTCGTCGGGCTCCTCGACGCCGCCGGCCTCCGGCCCGACGGGCTCGACATCGGGCTCGACGGGCTCGACCCCCAGCACCCCGTCAGGCAGCACGGCCACGATGACGTTCACCGGGTCCTTCTCCGGGTCCGTCTCGGTCAACCTGTGCAGCGGCCCCGTCGCCTCGATCAAGGTCACCGTGAAGGGTGACTCCACGACCTACAACGGGTCGATCAGCGCGACCGAGATGGGATTCGTCGGTCCGGCGGCCGCTGACTACACGCTCAAGGAAGGCGACGCCAAGCCGACCGTCTCCGCGGACGGGAACACGTTCACGGTCCACAACGCCACCCTGATCGACCTGATCAGCAAGAAGTCGGTCGTGGTCAACGGAAGCGTCACCTGCCCGTAGGGGCGCGTTAGGGAACCAGCCCGTGCTCGTGGGCGAAGACGACGATCTGGACCCGGTCGCGTAGGGCCAGCTTGCGCAGGATCGATCCGACGTGGGTCTTCACGGTCGACTCGCTGGCGAAGACCCGCTCCGCGATCTCGCTGTTGGAGAGCCCGTGCGCGACCGCGTCGAAGACCTCGCGCTCCTTCTCGGTCAGCGCCAGGTACGCCGCCGGGGCGGGGGTCGCGGTCAGGAACTGCTGGTCGAGCAGGGCGGAGAGGTCGGTCGGTGCGAGCACGGCGTTGCCGGAGTGCACGGTCCGGATCGCGTCCCGCAGCATCAGCGGGGTGGTGTCCTTGAGCAGGAAGCCGCTGGCGCCGTACCGGATCGCGGTGGCGGCACGGTCGTCGAGGTTGAAGGTGGTCAGCACGATCACCCGGACCGGCTTGGAGCGGCGGGCCACCCGGTCGGGCAGGAAGATCTGCCGGGTCGCCTCGACCCCGTCCATCTCCGGCATCCGGATGTCCATCAGGACGACGTCGGGTGTGAGCTCGTCGACCAGCCGGAGCGCCTCGAGCCCGTCCGCGGCGGACCCGACGACGTGCATGCCCTCCTGGGCGTCGACGATCACCGTGACGCCCTCGCGGAAGAGGTCCTGGTCGTCGACGAGGAGGACGGTGATGTCGGGCTGGTCGGTCATCGCGGCCTCACCGGGATCCAGGCAGTGGTGGTGAAGCTGACGCCGTCGGCCTCGTCGCGGCGCCGTACGTCGAGCCGGCCGCCGACCGCTTCGAGGCGACGGCGCATGCCCTCGAGACCCTGGCCGCCTCCGGTCGGGCGCGCTACGTCGTCAGGACTGCCGACCAGGTTGCGCACCTCGAGGCGGAGGTCACCGCCCTGCAGGCTGTCCCAGTGCCGCTCGACGCTCACCGGCTGCCCGCGCCGCCCGTACCTGATGGCGTTGGTGAGCATCTCCTGCAACACCCGGAACGAGACCACGTCGAGCTCGGGAGGCAACGGCTGCGCGGTTCCGATCACCGTCGAGTCGATCTCGTGACCGCTGGTCCGGACGCCGTCGATCAGTGAGTCCAGGCCGCCCGTCCGAGCCGTCTGCTTCTGCGTCTCCGAGAGCACCTGGCGGACGTCCTGCAACGAGCTCCGTGCCGAGGTGGCGATGGTCGCCATCGTGGACTTGAGCTTCTCGGTGTCGTTGTCCGGCAGGTACTGCGCGGCCTCGGCCTGAGCCAGGATCACCGCCAGCGAGTGACCGACGACGTCGTGGACGTCGCGCGCCATCCGGGCCTGGTCGTCGCGCAGGCGGGCGATCTCCTGGGCCTGCTCGGTCTCGCGCTGGGCCTGCGCGGCCTCGCGCTCGGCCACCTGCTGGGACGCCTGCGAGGAGGCGGCACGGATGCTGAACCGCAGCGTCAGGCCGGCGAGCCACGGCACCCCCAGGGCCGCCATCGCCAGCATGGCTGCGCCGATCTGCCAGGTGTCCCCGAGACGGTGCGCGGCGTCGATCACGGTCCGGTACTGGGCGACGTCGATCAGCCTCAGGAAGATGTTGCCGCCGGCGAAGAGGACGGCGACGATCCCGGCCACGGGGATCGAGACCGCGCTGACCAGGACGGTCAGCGGTCGTCCCCAGCGGGCCGTCCCGAACGAGACTGCTGCGACCGTGAGCTGGGTCAGCATCACCGGGACGTCGCACACCACCTGGAGGCTGCAGGTGATCCAGACCAGCAGCAGCGCCGCCGCGGGCGCCCGCCGGCACAGCCCGACGGCGATCGCGGTACCCACCGTGACCAGGGCCATCGCGGCCCAGGAGTCGTGGAAACCCCCGCCCCGGTAGGGGCTGACGTAGGTGTAGGTGGCCGACTCCCCGGCCTCGACGAGCCCGGCGACCAGGACGGCGAGTCCGAGCAGGGCGTCGGGCAGCCAGGTACGCCACTGCTCCCGGAGCTGGTCCCAGCGCAGCTCCGAGCGCGACACAGCGCTCATGCGGAACCTCCTGCCCGGTAGGTGGCGGCGTGACCTCGCAATGGAATCACGCGGAGCGGGCGAGCACGTCGTGCAGCAGCAGGTCCAGGAGGTCGGCGTACGACGTCCCGGCGGCGGCGAACATCTTCGGGACCTGGGACTGCTCGGTGAAGCCAGGCATCGTGTTGACCTCGTTGAGCACCGGTCCCGCGTCGGTCAGGAAGAAGTCGATCCGGGCGACACCGGCACACCCGAGGGCGTCGTAGACGGCGACCGCGCTGTCCTCGAGCGCCTTCAGGTCTTCCGCCTCCAGGGCCGCCGGGATCCGGAGGTCCGCCGTTCCGCCGTACTTGGTGGCGAGGTCGAACAGGCCCTCGACGACGATCTCGAGTGCGGGCGCGACGAACCGCGAGCCGTCCGGGCGACCGAGGACGGCGAGGTCGATCTCCCGGCCGATGACGACGTCCTCGACCAGGACCCGGTCGTCGAAGGCCAGCGCCACCGCGATCGCCGGAGCGAGGTCCGCGGCGACCCGTACCAGGGTCACGCCTTGGCTCGAGCCTGCGGCTACGGGCTTCACGACCACCGGACGGCTCCACGAGTACGCCGCCGCGGTCGCTCCGGTCAGCAGGATCCCCGGAGCGGTGGCGACCCCGATCGCCTCCGCGACGAGCTTGGTCGCCCACTTGTCCATCGCCAGCGCGCCGGCGCCCACTCCCGAGCCGACGTACGGAACTCCGGCGAGCTCGCAGAGCGCGGCGAGGGTGCCGTCCTCGCCACGCGGTCCGTGCAGCGCCGGGATCACTGCGTCGCAGGTCCCGATGATCCCGACAGCGCGAGCGAGGCTGACCGGGGCCGCGACGTCGTACCAGCCACCGTCGGCGCCGATCGTCAGCCGCACCACGTCGTACGCCGCCGGGTCCAGGGCGTTCGCGATCGACGCGGCCGACGCCAGCGAGACCTCGTGCTCGCAGTTCTGGCCGCCACCGACGACCGCGATCCGCGGCCTCATCGCAGGCTCCGCAGTGCGGGTGCGCCGACGACGACCCGGTCGAGGCGCGGCCCGAGGCCGGTGACGATCTCGTGCTCGAGGGTGCCGGCCGCGTCGGCCCAATCCCGGACGGTCGGCTCTCCGTCGTCGCCGGCACCGAACACGGTCGCTACCTCTCCGGGTACGACGGCGAGGTCACCGAGGTCGACGACCGTCATGTCCATCGAGATCCGGCCGACCACCGGGACCCGGACACCGCGGATGCTGACCGAGGCCCGCCCGGAGGCGACCCGGGGCAGGCCGTCGGCGTACCCGAGCGGCAGCAGGCCGAGGCGGGTCGGGGTCGGAGCCCGCCAGGTGTGGCCGTACCCGACCGGCGTTCCGGCGCGGACCGACCTGACCCCGACCACCGGAGCGGTGAGGGTCAGAGCGCCGCCCAGCGGCACGGTCCTGGTCGGGTCGATACCGACCAGGCCGGCGCCGATCCGGCTCATCGTGTGCTGCGCGAGCGGGTCGAGGATGGTGGCCGCCGTCGCGGCCAGGTGGTGCTGGCTCGGGCGCAGGCCGGTGGCGCGGGCGACCCGGAGGCCCCAGGCGAACCGGGTCCGTCCGGTGGCGTCCGGGTACTCCGGGTCCTCGGCGCACGCCAGGTGCCCCATCACCCCGACGACGTCGAGCTGGCCGCGCTGCTCCGCGCGCCGGGCAGCCAGGCACAGCCCCGCCCAGGCGTCGGGGGCGACGCCGTCCCGGGCCATACCGGTGTCGAGGTGCAGGTGCACCCGGGCGCCGGGGGCGTCGCGGAGGATGGCGTCGAGGTGCTCGCGGGACGCCACCGCGAGCTCGACGTCGTGGTGCACCGCGTCGGCCCACCCGGCGTCGACCGGGTTCAGCCAGCTGAGGATCGGGGCGACCAGTCCGGCGGCACGCAGGTCGAGCGCCTCGGCGATCGAGGTCACGCCGAGACGCGTCGCGCCGGCCCCGAGGGCGGTCCGGGCGACGGCCGCAGCACCGTGCCCGAAACCGTCGGCCTTCACGACCGCCATCACCTCACCGGGGGTACGGCGGGCGAAGAAGCGGGTGTTCTCGGCGATCGCCGCGAGGTCGACCGTCAGTGTCGGGCGGGTCGCGACCGCGGTGCCGGCGTACGGTGCGGGCGCGGCGAGGGTCATGCTGCTGCGCTCGCGTCGACGACAGGCCGGTCGACCGGTCCGTAGAGCGCCGCGTCGGCACCGCTGACCAGCGCCCAGTACCGGTCGCCGTAGGACCAGTGCCACCACTCGGTCGGGTAGTTGACCAGGCCGGCCGCTTCGAGCACCTCGGCCAGCAGGTCCCGGTTCGCGCGCGCGTCCGGGGTGAGGTCGGTGGCAGCGAAGTAGCAGCGCCCGGCCGACTGCTCCGGGGTCGCGTCGATCGCCGTACCGAGGTCGAGGTCGTCGCCGCAGGCATCGACCAGGGTCAGGTCGACCGCGGCGCCGGCGACGTGCGGTGCGACCTCGACGGGAGCCACGAAGCGACTGGTCAGCCGGGCCAGGTCGTCGGGCGAGACTCCCGGACGGAGTGCGCAGATCTCGGCGGAGTAGCGGGCGATGATCGTCTGCTGGACCGCGACGGGTCGGTGCCCCTCGACGACCCGCAGCCCGATTCCTGCCGGCAGCAGGTCGCGGGCGACGGCGAGCCGGCTGCCCAGCGAGGCCCGGACCCGGGCACGAGCCGGACCGAACGAGGCGTCGAGGGTGACCAGGGGTTCGCCGCACTCGGTCACCGGGACGGCGCTGACGCGAGGGTCGGAGAGGAGGATCGTCATGGGTCCAGCCTCGTCAGCGCGCGCCGCCGATACCTCCCCCTGAGGTACCGGACCGCTGTCCTGCAGGACGAGTCGGCCAGTGTCCGTGGCCGAGGTTAGATTGCAGTCCCCACCCGACCGGAGGCCCTGCGTGAGCTTCGTCCCGCTGCAAGGTACGGCGACGCTCGTGATCGCCGATCCGCCGCGCGAGACGGAGATCGAGTTCACCGGGCCGCAGCGGTCCCTGCGCCTTCCGATGCGCGGCGCGATCCCGGTGCTCACCCGGGCGATGCGCGCCGAGGACGCGCACGACTCGGTCAGCCTGCTCAGCGCCGCCACCATGCTCGCGATGAAGTACGTCGCCTCCGGCCGGCTGCGCCGCTCGGAGAACGGCGAGGCCTGGCAGGTCGGGCCGCTCGGCGCCGACGACGAGGACCGGGTGCGCTCGCTCGCGGCGTCCCGCTCGTACGACGGCGTCGCACCGGTCGAGGCCGAGGGGATCATCCGGGCGGTGCTCGACGCCGTCGCAGACACCATGACCCGCCAGCCCGCGCGCCCGGTGGCCCCCGGCGCGACGCCGTCGACGTCGCCGACGCTGGCCGGTGCGCCGCCGGGTTCCGCGACCTTGGCCGACCGGCTCCGCGAGCGCGTCGAGCGCGGCTCGGACGCGGACCTGCCCGCCGAGGTCTACCTCAGCCTGCGGGTGGAGGCACCCGAGGAGCTGCTCGAGGCCGGCACGCTCAGCGTGGTGCCGCAGGTGCACGAGGTCGAGGTCGCGACCCACGTCGCCGATGCCAGTGACCTGTGGTTCTCCGAGGGGCACGGGTTCTCCCGCAAGGCCCGGGTCAACGCGAGCGTCGCACTGCGGCAGGCCGCGAAGGCGTGGCCGGTGCTGGACCGGTTGCTGCGGCGCCGGGTCCCCGACCGGCTGGTGCTCTCGGCCGACGAGCTCGCGGACCTGCTCGAGCAGGGTCTGGGCGCGCTCGGCGAGATCGGGGTCGAGGTGTACTGGCCGCGCGGGCTGCGCCGGGAGCTGGTTCCGCAGGCCCGGGTGGAGGCGAAGCGGGCCAGCGGTGCCCGCGGCGAGCCGCTGATGACCGGGCTCTTCGGGCCCGATGCCCTGTTCGAGTTCGACTGGCGGCTCGCGCTCGGCCACGACCCGTTGACCGACGACGAGATGTCCCGGCTCGCGGATGCGACCACGCCGGTGATCCGGCTGCGGGACAACTGGATGGTGATCGACCCGGTGCTGGCCCGGCGTGCCCGGGCAGCGGCCGCGAAGCGCCGCACGGTCACTCCGGCGGTGGCTCTCCAGGCCGCGCTGACCGGCGCGATCGACTACGACGGCGCGACCGTCGAGGTGCATCCCGGGGCCACGCTGGAGAAGGTCCGCGAGCGGATCGTCGACGCGTCGACCGTGAGCCCGCTCGCGACCCCGGCAGCGCTGGACGCCACCCTGCGCGACTACCAGCGCCAGGGCTTCACCTGGCTCGCGGAGCTGACCGGGATCGGGCTCGGCGCCTGCCTGGCCGACGACATGGGTCTGGGCAAGACGATCACCGTGATCGCGCTGCACCTGCACCGGCGCGACCGCGGGCTGGCCGTCGGTCCGACGCTGGTGATCTGCCCGGCCTCGCTGCTCGGCAACTGGGAGCGCGAGGTGCAGAGGTTCGCCCCCGGCGTACCGACCCGGAGGTTCCACGGGTCGCAGCGCGACCTCGACGGCATCGGCGACGGCTTCGTCTTCACCACCTACGGCACCATGCGCGTCGACCACGAGACGCTCGCCGGCGTGGGCTGGGATCTGGTGGTTGCGGACGAGGCCCAGCACGTGAAGAACGCGACGTCCTCGACGGCGCGCAACCTGCGGCTGATCGGGTCGCAGTGCCGGGTGGCGCTGACCGGGACGCCGGTGGAGAACAACCTCACCGAGCTCTGGGCGATCCTCGACTGGACCACGCCGGGCCTGCTCGGATCGCGCAACGCCTTCCGCAAAGCGTGGGCAGCTCCGATCGAGGCCGGGGTCGATCCTGCGATCGCGCGCAGGTTCGCCCAGCTGGTCGAACCGTTCCTGCTGCGCCGGCGCAAGTCCGACCCGGGGATCGCGCCAGAGCTGCCTCCGAAGACCGAGACCGATCAGCTGGTCGCGCTGACCCGGGAGCAGGTGGTCCTCTACGAGGCGCTGGTGCGCGAGTCGATGGAGCGGATCGAGTCCGCCGACGAGGACGCCCGCCGAGGCCTGGTGCTGGCGCTGCTCACCGGGCTGAAGCAGATCTGCAACCACCCCGCCCACTACCTGCGTCAGCCGAACGGTCGGCTCAAGGGTCGCTCGGAGAAGATCGAGCTCCTCGACGAGCTGCTCGGCACGATCCTGGCCGAGGACGGCTCGGTGCTGATCTTCACCCAGTACGTCGCGATGGCGCGGCTGCTCGAGCGGCACTTCGCCGCGGCCGGCGTACCGACCCTGTTCCTGCACGGCGGCACCCCGGTACGCCGGCGCGAGGAGATGGTCGACGAGTTCCAGGCCGGCAAGGCTCCGGTCTTCCTGCTCTCCCTGAAGGCCGGCGGGACCGGGCTCAACCTGACCCGCGCCGACCACGTCATCCACGTCGACCGCTGGTGGAACCCGGCCGTCGAGGACCAGGCCACCGACCGTGCCTACCGGATCGGCCAGACCAGGCCGGTGCAGGTGCACCGGCTCGTCACCGAGGGCACCATCGAGCAGAAGATCGGCGAGCTGCTCACCCGCAAGCGCAACCTCGCCGATGCCGTCCTCGGTGCCGGAGCCAATGATGAGCTGAGTGCGTTGACCGAGCTGTCGGACGAGGAGCTCCGGGACCTGGTCTCGTTGCGGACACCCCATGGCTGAGGTGACCGGCGACCCGTTGGTGTTCCCGCGCCGAGCCCGCGTCCGTGGACCGTCGGTGCTCAGCCGGACCTGGTGGGGGCGGGCCTGGGTGCGCACCTTCGAGGAGAACGTTCTCGAGGCCAGCGACCTGACCGCTGCTCGAGCGCTGGCGCGCTCGGGTCGGCTCGGCGCGGTGATGGTGCTCTCCGGGATGGCGTCGGCGGTGATGGACCCGGGCAGCCCGGGCGCGGTGATCGCCCAGGTGCGGGTCCGGCGCCTCGATGCCGCGCAGTGGGCCGCGTTCGACGCCGAGGTGGCCCGTGAGGCCGGGCACCTGGCAGCGCTGGAGGCGGGCGAGCTGCCGACCGATCTGGTCGAGAACGCCGACCAGGCCGGGGTCGAGATCGTGCCGGGCCCTGCGGACCTGGACTCGGCCTGCGAGTGCGAGTCCTGGGCGCAGCCGTGCCTGCACGTGCTGGCGCTGCTCTACCAGCTCGCCCGGCACCTCGACGACGACCCGTACGTGCTGTTCCTGCTGCGCGGCCGGACCCGCGCCGAGGTGCAGGACCCCGGCCGTTCCCGGGAGGTCGAGCCCGGCGAGGCCGCTGCCCGGGCGGCTACGATCCTGGCGCTCGCCGAGGACGCGCCCACCGGGCACGGCCTCGCGGACACCGCGGTCGCGGCGTACGACGACGAGGTCAGCCGGTTGCTCTAGCCGACGGTGAGAGCGCGCCGTGCCATTCCGGTCAGGATCTGCCGCATCGCGTCGTCGGAGACCAGGGCGCTGTGCGGGGTGGAGTTGATCAGCCCGAAGGCGGCGTGCACGGTCGCCCGGGCCTGCGCCGGTGCCAGGTCGGGATGCAGCGACCGGAGCACCTTGACCCAGACCTCGACGTACTTGCGCTGGGTGTCGCGCACCTTCTCCCGGGCCTCCAGCGGGAGCGCGGCCCAGTCGCGGTCCTGGACGACGATCAGGGGCTTGTGCGCGAGCGCGAAGTCGACGTGCCAGGCGATCAACGAGGTCAGGGCGCCGTCGCTGTCGTCCGCGTCGCGTACCCGCTGCCGTCCTTCGCGGAGCAGCTCCTCGCTGATCGAGACCAGCATCTCCGAGAGGATCGCCTGCTTGCCGCGGAAGTGCTTGTACAGAGCAGGTCCGGAGAATCCGCAGGCAGCACCGAGGTCGGCGATCGAGACACCGTGGAAGCCGTGCTCGGCGAACAGCGCAGCCGCAGTCTCGAGGATCTGCTCGCGCCGGGTCGTCGTCACCGGGGGAAGTGTAATCGCGCTCTTCGTCCCGCTTTGACCGCCGGATCCGTGACAGGCTGCGCGGAGGGCAGAATACGATAGGTTAACGATCGTTAACTTCGGCTGAGGGTGGCTCGTGGCGTCAGAGATGAAGGACTTCGTCGCGCAACTGCGCGAGCGGCTGGCTGTCGTCCGTCAGGGCGGCAGCGAGGGCGCGCGCGCCAAGCACACCGCCCGCGGCAAGCTGCTCGCTCGCGATCGCATCGACGTCCTGCTGGACCCCGGGAGCCCGTTCCTCGAGCTCAGTGCCCTGGCGGCTTGGGGGATGTACGGCGCCGATGGCGAGACCAACGCCGTGCCGAGCGCCAGCATCGTCACCGGCGTCGGACGGATCGACGGACGGCTCTGCATGATCGTTGCCAACGACGCGACCGTGAAGGGCGGCACCTACTACCCGATCACCGTCAAGAAGCACCTGCGGGCCCAGGAGGTCGCGCGCCAGAACAAGCTGCCGTGCATCTACCTGGTCGACTCCGGCGGTGCCTTCCTGCCGATGCAGGACGACGTGTTCCCCGACAAGGAGCACTTCGGCCGGATCTTCTTCAACCAGGCGAACATGTCCGCCGAGGGGATCCCGCAGCTGGCGGCGGTGATGGGCTCCTGCACCGCTGGCGGCGCCTACGTACCGGCGATGTCGGACGAGTCCGTGATCGTCAAGGACCAGGGCACGATCTTCCTCGGCGGTCCACCGCTGGTGAAGGCCGCCACCGGCGAGATCGTCACCGCCGAGGACCTCGGCGGCGGCGACGTGCACGCTCGCAGGTCCGGGGTGGTCGACCACCTCGCCGACGACGACGCGCACGCGCTGGCGATCGTCCGGTCGATCGTCGGGACGCTGCCGGTCCCGAGCAGCTCGACAAGCTCGATGACCGAGGAGGTCGAGGAGCCGCTGTTCAGCGCCGAGAGCCTGTACGACGTGGTGCCGACCGACACCCGGACGCCGTACGACGTGCGCGAGGTGATCAAGCGGATCGTCGACGGCAGCCGGTTCCACGAGTTCAAGCGGCTCTACGGCGAGACCCTGGTGACCGGCTTCGCCACCATCTGGGGGCAGCGGGTCGGGATCGTCGCGAACAACGGGATCCTGTTCTCCGAGTCGGCGCTCAAGGGCGCGCACTTCATCGAGCTCTGCAACCAGCGGAAGACGCCGATCGTCTTCCTGCAGAACATCTCCGGCTTCATGGTCGGCCGTGAGTACGAGAACAACGGCATCGCCCGCGACGGCGCCAAGCTCGTCACCGCCGTCGCCTGCTCGGTCGTCCCGAAGTTCACCGTGGTGATCGGCGGTTCCTTCGGCGCCGGCAACTACGGCATGTGCGGTCGCGCCTACGACCCGCGGTTCCTGTGGATGTGGCCGAACGCGCGGATCTCGGTGATGGGCGGCGAGCAGGCGTCCGCCGTGCTGGCGACCGTGCGGCGCGACGGCATCGAGGCCAAGGGCGGTGAGTGGAGCGCTGAGGACGAGGAGTCCTTCCGGGCCCCGATCCGCGCCCGGTACGAGGAGCAGGGCTCGGCGTACTACTCGACCGCCCGGCTCTGGGACGACGGCATCATCGACCCCGCGGACACCCGCCGGGTGCTCGGGATGGGCCTCGCGATCGCTGCGCAGGCGCCCGTCCCCGAGCCCCGCTACGGCATCTTCCGGATGTGAGGGACATGACGATCGATCTCTCCGGCGAGCTGGAATCAGTCCTGGTCGCGAACCGTGGCGAGATCGCGCTGCGGGTCTTCCGGACCTGCCGCGAGCACGGCATCCGCACGATCGCGATCTTCACCGACCTGGATGCGGACGCTCCGCACGTGCGTGCCGCGGACGACGCGATCAGGGTGGAGAGCTACCTCGACATCGAGGCCGTCGTGGCTGCTGCCGTGGCCACCGGTGCGCGGGCGATCCATCCCGGCTACGGCTTCCTCTCCGAGCGGTCGGCGTTCGTCCGCGCGGTCGTGGCAGCGGGCGTCGTCTTCGTCGGCCCGTCGGCCGACGTGATGGATGCGATGGGACGCAAGGACGCCGCCCGCGAGATCGCTGTCGCCGCAGGGGTCCCGGTGGTCCCGTCCTTCCCGCTGGTCGAGCAGGGCGCGCAAGCGCCCGGGTCGAGACCTCTCGCGTACCCGGTGCTGGTGAAAGCGGCCTCCGGGGGCGGCGGCAAGGGCATGCGGGTAGTGCGCTCCGCCGACGAGTACGACGAGGCGGTCGCGGCCGCCGAGCGCGAGGCGTTGTCCGCGTTCGGCGACGACACGATGCTGGTCGAGAAGTACGTCGAGCGCGGCCGGCACATCGAGGTGCAGATCCTGGCGGACGCGCACGGCAACGTCGTGCACTTCGGGGAGCGCGACTGCTCGACCCAGCGCCGTCACCAGAAGGTGCTCGAGGAGGCGCCGGCGCCGACGATCAGCGACGCCGTACGCGAGCTGGTCACCACCTCGGCCGTCGCGCTGGCGCGCCAGGTCGGGTACACCAGCGCCGGCACCGTCGAGTTCCTGCTGGACGACGCCACCGGCGAGGCGTACTTCCTCGAGATGAACACCCGTCTCCAGGTCGAGCACCCGGTCACCGAGGCGGTCTTCGACGACTACGACCTGGTCCTCGACCAGCTGCTGATCGCGCTCGGACGCCGGATGGAGTGGGACCAGGCGTCGATCCGTCCTCGGGGGCACGCGATCGAGGCCCGGGTGTACGCCGAGGACTCGTTCGGCGGGTTCCTTCCCCAGGCCGGCACCACGAGCCTGGTGCGCTGGCCCGAGAACGCCCGCGTCGATCACGCCCTCGAGTCCGGGCAGGTCGTCAGCACGGCCTACGACCCGATGCTCGGCAAGGTGATCGTGCACGGTCCCGTTCGCGAATCAGCACGCCGCGCGATGGTGGCTGCGCTCGACGCCACCGCGATCCTGGGCTTGACCACGAACGTCGGATTCCTGCGAGCCCTGGTGGCTGGCGACGAGTTCCGGGACGCCACCATCGACACGGCCTGGCTCGACCGGAACAGCGTCGAAGCACCGGCAGCGGACGTGGCACGGGTCGCGGTCGCCTGGGTCTCGGCGATGCTCGCCGAAGGCGACGCGACGCACCCCTTCCACGCGGACGGGTGGCGCGGTGCCGGCGAGCACGCGCCGGTGCAGGTCCAGCTCGACCGGATGGTCCGCGTCGACCGCGTCCACGGCCGCGTCGACGACCACGACGTCGTCCAGGTGTCGGCCGAGAACCACGTGCTGGTGCTGACCGTCGACGGCGTTCGCGAGCAGGTCGTCGTGAACGTCCAGCCGACCATCCTCGAGGCGGTCCACCACGGCCAGCGCTTCGTGTTCGAGCGCCCCGACCCGTTCGCCGAACGCGGCCCGGCCGCAGGCGACGGCGCGCTGCTGGCCGCGATGCCGGGCACCGTGCTCGCCGTCGACGTCGCCGAGGGCGACCTGGTCGTCGCCGGTCAGCGGCTCGGCGTCCTGGAGGCGATGAAGATGGAGCTCGCGCTGAAGGCACCCTTCGACGGCACGGTCGCCCTGGTCGGAGCCGCAGTCGGCGACCAGGTCGCGTTGAAGCAGGTGCTGTTCTTGGTTGAGAAGAGTGAGGTGTCCGCATGAATGACGTGACCATCTACGAGGTCGGTGCCCGCGACGGCCTCCAGAACGAGGACACGATCGTCGGGGTCGAGGTGAAGGCCGAGTTCATCGGCCGGCTGCTCGGGGCCGGCCTGCCGATCGTCGAAGCCACGTCCTTCGTGCACCCGAGGTGGGTCCCGCAGCTCGCCGACGCCGCCGAGCTGATGGAGATCCTCGGTGAGGACGGCCGGCACCTGCCGGTGCTGGTCCCGAACGAGCGTGGCCTGGACCGCGCCCTCGAGCTCGGTCTGGAACACATCGCGATCTTCGGCAGCGCCACCGAGACGTTCGCCCAGAAGAACCTCAACCGCAGTCTGGACGAGCAGTTCGCGATGTTCTCCCCGACCGTGACCCGGGCCCGTGCCGCCGGCATGGACGTGCGTGCCTACGTCTCGATGTGCTTCGGCGATCCCTGGGAGGGCGACGTCCCGGTCGACCAGGTGGTCGCGGTCGGCAAGCGTCTCTTCGACCTCGGCGCCAGCCAGCTCTCGCTCGGCGACACGATCGGCGTCGGCACCGCCGGAGCCGTCGGGACGCTGCTCGACGCGTTCAACACGGCCGGGCTGCCCGACGACGTCCTGGCCGTGCACTTCCACGACACCTACGGCCAGGCGCTGGCCAACGCGTACGCCGCGTGGCAGCACGGCATCCGGACGTTCGACGCCAGCGCCGGCGGCCTCGGCGGCTGCCCGTACGCCGAGAGCGCGACCGGCAACCTCGCCACCGAGGACCTGGTCTGGATGTTCAACGGACTCGGCGTGGACACCGGTGTCGACCTCGGAGCGCTGGTCGCCACCAGCACCTGGATGGCCGGCATCCTGGGTCGTCCCAGCCCCTCCCGGGTCGTGACCGCGCTCGGCTGAGGGTCCCTCCCCCGAGGTGCGGCACAATGCCGGAATGGCACGCCGCGTCTTCCTGCACATCGGGACCCCGAAGAGCGGGACCACCTACCTGCAGGACAGGTTCGCGCTGAACCGCGACGCGATCGCGAAGGCCGGCCTGACCTACCCGCTCACCCGCACCGGCGACCACTTCGAGGCAGCCCTCGACCTGATCGAGGAGCGCTGGGCCGGTCAGCGCGAGGTCGCTCGCGGGCAGTGGCCGGCGCTGGTGGCGGAAGCTCGTCGTACGAGCGGGGACGTGCTGATCAGCCACGAGATCTTCGCCGCTGCCAGTACGACCCAGGTGGCCACCGCGATGGCTGCGTTCGAGGAGGACGAGGTGCACGTGATCCTGACCGCGCGCGATCTGGGCCGCCAGATCCCGGCCGAGTGGCAGGAGACCGTCAAGCACCGCGGACGTCGCGCGTTCAAGCCGTTCATGACCGAGGTCGCCGACGCCCGGCGTACGTCCCCCAGTCTCTGGTTCTGGCGGGTGCAGGCGATCCCGGACATCCTCACCCGGTGGGGCAACGGGCTGCCGCCGTCGCAGGTGCACGTCGTGACCGTGCCACCGGCGGACGCGCCGCCGGGAGCGCTCTGGGAACGGTTCTCGCAGCTGGTCGGGATCGACCCGGCGATCGCCGGCGTGGAGAGCACCAGCTTCAACGCCTCGCTGGGGGTCGCGGAAGCAGCGACGATCCGGCGGCTGAACAAGCTGATCGCCGGCCGCGGCGTTCCCCGCGAGCGCTACGTGGAGCTGGTCCGGGAGCTGATCGCCCGGGAGACGCTGGGCCCTCGCGAGGACACCATCCCGGTCGTCCTGCCCGAGGCGAGGTGGGACTTCGTCGAGGAGGTCACCCAGGAATGGCGTGAGTGGCTCGAGGGCTCCGGCGTGGACATCGTCGGCGACCTGGACGAGCTGCGTCCGGTCCGGCCCGGGGCCGATCACGTCTGGGTGCACCCGGACTCGCCGCCGGACGCTGCCGTCGCGGACGCGGCGCTGGCCGCCCTCGCTGCGGTGATCTCCGTCCAGGAGTCCGAGGAGAAGCCGGTGGTACGCCGGTTGGCCCGTCGTCTCCTCCGTGGCTGATCAGCCGGTTGGTAGGCTCGCCGAACCCGTCCGGGGATCGTCGTACTGCAGCGAGGTTTGATGGCCAAGAAGGTGATCCTGCACGTGGGCTCGCCGAAAACCGGCACCACGTTCCTGCAGGACATGTTCTTCACCGAGAGCGCCCGGCTACGTGCCGGCGGGATCTTGTATCCCGCGGATCGCTTCGACCAGCACTTCCTGGCAGCGCTCGACCTGATGCAGCTGAAGTGGGGCGGGCTCGAGGCCGAGGCCGTCGGGGCCTGGGACCGGCTCGCCGCCCAGGTCCGGGAATGGCCCGGGACGGCGATCATCAGCCACGAGATCCTGGCTCGCGCGAGGCCGGCCGAGGTGGCCCGGGCGCTGGACTCGCTCGGCGGCGAGGTGCACGTCGTGGTCTCGGCCCGCGACCTCGCACGGCAGATCCCTGCCGAGTGGCAGGAGAACGTCAAGCACCGGCGTACCCGCTCCTACGCGGACTTCCTCGAGAGCATCCAGGACCCGGCCCGGCCGACGATCCTGGCGCAGTGGTTCTGGGGCGTCCAGGAGACCCCCGAGGTGCTCGACCGGTGGGGGTCCTCGCTGCCCCGTGAGCGCGTGCACCTGGTCACGGTGCCGCCGGCCGGTTCGGAACCGGACCTGCTCTGGCGCCGGTTCGCCAAGGTCTTCGAGCTCGCTCCCGACGACTTCGCGCCCGGCGACCGGGCCAACGCCTCGCTCGGTGTCGGGGAGGCTGCGGTGGTGCGCTCGCTGAACGAGCAGATCGCCACCAGCGTCCCGAACCACCACTACCGGGCGCTGGTCCGGGAGAGCCTGGTGCACCAGAACCTGTCTCGCGAGCGCACGACTGCGGCGCTGTCGCTGCCCGACGACGTGTGGAAGTGGACCGACCAGCTCAGCCGCCGCTGGGTCGCGGAGCTGGCGCTGCGCGGGTACGACGTCGTCGGCAACCTCGACGACCTGATCGGTGCACCCGGCCCCCCGTACGTCGACCCCGGTACGGTCTCCGCCGAAGACCGCGCGACCATCCTGGTCCGGGCGCTGGCCGCGATGACCGTCGAGGCCGCCCGGCTGCGGGACGAGGTCGCCGACCGCGACCAGGAGATCACCGAGGTCCACCAAGAGCTCGAGGCGTTCTACGCGACCCGGGTCTACCGGATGAAGCAGCGCCTGGTCGCGAAGGCCGGAGAGAGCAGGGTCGCCGCGACCGGCCTCGACGTCTACCGCCGCCTGCGCCGCTGACGCCCGATCGCCGACCGGGCAGGTTCTGACCCGCCACTGTCGCCGACCGGGCGTGAAAACACGCCCGCTCGGCGCTCACCGGGCGTGACATCACGCCCAACGTCGGGTCACTGCCGGGACAGGAACTCGCGGTCGACGTACCGGCCGATCTTCCAGGTCACGTAGGCATCCGTGCCGGCGCCGACGACGCCGCCGACCACCGGGATCCGGCGCCCGACCGTGGTGGCGAGGCGTTTGCCCGCTGCCCGGGTGATCAGCTCGGAGGCCACCTCGGTGGCCAGCACCCGGTCCAGCGCCGGGTCGTGGGTCAGCGCCTCGGCGATCTCCAGCGGGGTCCCGGGGAGCGTGCGGGCGCTGATCAGCTTGAGGATCCGCTCCTCGCCGAGCAGGCAGGCAAGGATCGCGTCCCGGGTGCGCGGGTCGTCGAGGTCGTGGCCGCGCAGGTGCACGATCCCAGCCACCATCCGGCACTGCAGCAGGGCCAGACCGCTGATGTTCGCCGGCACGCTGACCGCCATCGTGACCAGGCCGCCGAGGTTGGTCACGAACCCCTGGGCCCCGGCGTACCGGACGTGGTTCTCGATGACGTCGTGGATGCCGCCGGGGACGTCGCCCGGGTGCTGGGCGGCCTGCTTGTCGGCGGCGGCCGCTGCGCTCGGCAGCGGCCCGACCCCGGTGATCGCCTTGTCGAGGGCCTGGTGGACGAACGCGGCGGACAGCCCCGGCGCTGCCGTAACGGCGTGCGGGGCGAGAGCGGCTCCGAGCTTCTTGGCAGCACCCATGGGTCAATCGTAGTGGGGTCCTGTTGGATGGACGGGTGCCGATCGATCCCGGACCCTCGCGCTGGGTGCTGCCGACGCCACCGAGGCGCGGGCCGGACCTGATCGCGTTCGGGGGCGACCTGGACCCGGCGACGCTGCTGGCGGCGTACCGCGGCGGGCTGTTCCCGATGCCGGCCGACGTGGACGCGGACGACGACGAGGTCGCGTGGTGGTCCCCGGCCCTTCGCGGCGTGCTGCCGCTCGACGGCCTGGTCGTCTCGCGCTCGTTGCGGGTCTCGGTACGTCGCTACGAGGTCCGGGTGAACACTGCGTTCGCCGAGGTGGTCGCAGGGTGCGCGGACCCGTCGCGCGACGGGGCCTGGATCGACACCTCGATCGCGGCGGCGTACCGACGCCTGCACGAGCTGGGCTGGGCGCACTCCGTGGAGACCTGGTACGACGGCGAGCTGGTCGGCGGCCTGTACGGCATCGCGATCGGCGGACTGTTCGCCGGGGAGTCGATGTTCTCGCACCGGACCGACGCGTCCAAGGTCGCGCTGGTGCACCTGGTGGCGCTGCTCACCGACGAGCACGCCGGCCAGCGGATCCTGGACACCCAGTGGCAGACCGACCACCTGGCCACCCTCGGCGTGGTCGAGATCCCGCGGGCGCGCTACCTCGCGAAGCTCGCCGAGGCACTCACCCTGCCGTTGCCGGCCGCGTTCGGGTAGCGGCTCAGACGACCATCGGGTCGCCGGCGTCGGACACCATCGGGCGTCCGGCAGCGGCCCACTCGAGCATCCCGCCGTCGAGGTTCACGGCGTCGTGCCCGGACTGCAGCAGGTACCCGGTCGCCTGCGCGGACCGGACTCCGACCTTGCACACCACCAGTACCTGGCCCGCACCGACCTCACCGACGCGTTCGACGATCTCGGACAACGGGATGTGCAGAGCACCGTCGATGTGTCCGTGCGCCCACTCGACCGGCTCGCGCACGTCGAGCACGGTGAGGCCTTCGGGCAGCGGGTCCGGAAGCTGGTCCACCGTGGTGGTCGGGATGTCGTTCATGTCAGCAGACGCTACTTGAGGAGCTTGGACATCCGCCGGTCGGCCAGCGGTTTCCCACCGGTCTGGCAGGTCGCGCAGTACTGCAGGCTCCGGTCGGCGAAGGACACCTCGCGGACGATGTCTCCGCAAACCGGACACGCCTGCCCGGTGCGCCCGTGCACGGCCATGTGGGACTTCTTCTCGCCCTTGAGCTCGCTGGCCGGCAGCCCGTCGGAGCGCGCGACCGCGTCGCCGAGCACGGTCCGGATGGTGTCGAGGAGCAGCTGCTTCTCGTGGTCGGTCAGGCTGTTCGCCGGCTTGAACGGGGACATCTTCGCGGCGTGCAGGATCTCGTCGGAGTAGGCGTTCCCGATCCCGGCGATCGTGCTCTGGTAGCGCAGCACGCCCTTGATCTGGGCACGGCCGGCCTCGTCCAGGATGCTGGTCAGCAGGTCGAGGGTGAAGTCGTCGGAGAGCGGATCCGGCCCGAGCCTGGCGATGCCCTCGACGTCGGCGGGATCGCGGACGACGTACAGGGCCAGGCTCTTGCGGGTGCCGGCCTCGGTGATGTCCAGTCCGGACCCGTTGTCCAGGATGATCCGGGCCGCGAGCGGCGACTTGCTGTTCGGCTTCGCGGGCAGCTTCGGGACCTCGTCCTTCCAGCGGATCCAGCCGGCCCTGGCCAGGTGCAGCACCAGGTGCGTCCCGGAGACGTCGAAGTCGAGGAACTTGCCGTGCCGGCTGACCCCGTCGATCATCCCGCCGGCCAGCGCCGTGATCGGCGGGTCGTAGGTCTTCAGGCAGCTGAAGTTCGCGATGTCGACCCGGACGATCGCACGCCCGTCGAGCCGGTTCGTCAGGTCGCGGACCAGCGCCTCCACCTCGGGCAGCTCAGGCATGCCGGAAATGTATCCGCTGCGACTCGTCAGGTGCGACGCGTGGCCGTTTTCTGATGAAATACACCGATCCTGAAGGCGCTTTCGGCCTACGGTGGAGCCATGCTTCTGTACGTCGCTCTCGGCCTTGCTCTCGCGCTCAGCTGGGGCGCCACCGGTTTCGTCCTCGGCTACCGCACCGGCCGGCGTCGCGCGGCGATGGCCATCCTGGGGGTGCTTCCGCGATCCAGGAGGCTCACCCTCGACCACACGGTCGCCCGGTCGGGTGAGCACCGGGCTGGACAGACCTGGGAACCACCGGCGTGGGCGGAAGCGGAACCCGGCGAGGCCGGCCGCTGAACCTCAGCACATCTTGAACAGGTGCTTCAGCGGGTTGCAGGGCTTCTTGGTCGGCGTCGCGGTCGGGCTCGAGGACGGTGACCCGGGTGGCGCCGTCGACGACGACGCGGGCGCGGTCGGGCCGGTCGACTTCGTCGGGGCCCTGGACGGCGTCGGGGTCGCGCTGGGGGTCGGCGCGTCGGTCACGCTCGTCGGCAGGCTCGTCGGCGACGGGTCGGTGCTGCTACCGGGCGCCGCGGTCCTGGACTGCTTCGCGCCGGGCGAGCTGGTCGGGGTCGTCGTCGGCGACACGTCCGGAAGCCCCGAGGGAGTCTGGGTCTGGTGCGCCGTGGCTGCTGCCGGGGCATCGTCGCCGCCGCCCTGGTTCAGCACCAGGACGCCGACGACAGCCACGGCAGCGAGCGCGGCGACACCGCCCGCGACCATCGCGACGAGGCGGCCGCGGGGTCCACGTAGGAACGCGGCAGAGGCAGGTCCGGAGGCGGCATGACTACCGACGTGCGGCATCTCGAAGTCGGCCGCGGGTGCAGCGGCGGGCACAGCGGCGGGCACAGCGGCGGGGACAGCGGCGGGGACAGCGGGGGGGACAGCGGCCGGGACCGCCGCGATGACCACGGTCTCCGCCTCGGCGGCCGGGACCGCGGCAGGAAGCTCGACCAGGGCTCCGAGGGACACACTGCTGAACACCAGCTCGTGGAACGCCTCGGTGCACCAGGCGCACTCGCTCATGTGCACCCAGGTCTCGGCCGGAAGTCCCGCTGGTCCGGTGCCCTCGACGATCGCAGCGAGCCGGGCGTGGGCGTCGCGGCAGTCCTCGGTCTCCGCACGGGCCGCGTGCAGGGCCAGGTAGTCGCGCTGGAGCGCGGTCAGTGCCTGGGCGCGGTCGGGGTCCGTCCACGGCTGCTGGTCGTCGGTACCGGCCGTGACGAGGAGGTTCTGCGTCTCGGCCGGAAGCCCGGCGAAGGCCTGGCTCATCATCGGCGAGACGAACACGTCCGGGTACTGCGGGCCGGGAAGTCCGGGCGGGAGCTCGTCGTCCTCGCCGAGCTCGCGGACGGCGCTGCGCACGAATGCGGTGACGTCCTCACGCGGTCCGCGCCCGACGGCGATCGCCGCGATCGTCCCGATCAGCGCCTCGGCGGCGAGCCCGGGCACCTCCCCGGGAACGACGAGCTCGCGCGCTGTTTCCAGGGCGACCGGCCAGTACCTGGCCCAGAGTCGTCCGGCTGCGTCGAGGTCGCCGGCCCCGATGCCGTCGGTGACTTCGGCATCGGTCTGTACGTCGGAGACGAGGGTGACGGCCATCAGTGGCTTCTTTCCGTTGATCCCAAGAAGCAACGATCCTATGTGGCTCCCGAAGGTCGGTCAGCCACGGTTCTCTGGGCGATACGACTCGCTAGTTCAATCTAACGAAATACCTAGAGAGCGGGATAGTGTCCGAGCGTGGACCCGATCAAGAACCCGTACGCGCCCGGAGCGGGCCAGCGCCCGCCTGAGCTCGCCGGCCGCGACGAGCAGCTCGCCGCCTTCGACGTCGTGCTGGAGCGGATCGCCACCGGCCGGCCCGAGCGCTCGCTGGTGCTGACCGGGCTGCGCGGGGTCGGCAAGACCGTGCTGCTCAACGCGCTGCGCTCGGCCGCCGTACGACGCGGGTGGGGGACCGGCAAGCTCGAGGCCAGGCCCGACCAGAGCCTACGCCGGCCGCTGTCGAGCGCGCTGCACCAGGCGATCCGGGAGCTCGGACATCCTGAACCCGATCAGGTCGCGCAGGTTCTCGGCGTGATCCGGGCGTTCGCCCAGCGCGACTCGGCTCCCGGCACGAAGCTCCGCGACCAGTGGAACCCGGGCATCGACGCTCCGGCGGCGATCGGTCGGGCCGATTCCGGAGACGTGGAGATCGACCTGGTCGAGCTGTTCACCGACGTCGGCGGGTTGGCTGCCGACGTCGGCAAGGGGATCGCGGTCTTCATCGACGAGATGCAGGACCTCGGATCCGCGGACGTCTCGGCGCTGTGCGCGGCCTGCCACGAGATCAGCCAGTCGGGGCTGCCGGTGATCGTGGTCGGAGCCGGGCTGCCGCACCTCCCGGCGGTGCTGTCGGCGAGCAAGTCCTACTCCGAGCGGCTGTTCCGCTACCAGCGCATCGACCGGCTGGTGCGCGAGGAGGCCGATCGCGCCCTGACGGCGCCGGCGCATGACGAGGGCACGGCGTACGAACCGGGCGCGCTCGAGGCGATGTACGCGGCGACCGGCGGCTACCCGTACTTCGTCCAGGCCTACGGCAAGGCGGTCTGGGACGTGGCCCCGTCCTCGCCGATCACCGTGCGCGACGTCGAGGTCGCTGCCCCCGAGGCCGAGACGGAGCTCGCGCTGGGGTTCTTCGGCAGCCGCTACGAGCGCGCCACCCCGGGCGAGCGCGAGTACCTGCGCGCGATGGCAGACGCGGCCGTCGCCCTGGCCGAGGACGGCGTCGAGCTGGATGACATCAGGTCGGTCTCGACGGCCGACGTGGCCGGGGTCCTCGGCAAGAAGCCGCAGTCGCTCTCGCCCGCCCGCGACGCGCTGCTGAAGAAGGGCCTGATCTATTCGGGGGAGCGCGGTCGGATCACCTTCACGGTTCCGCACTTCGGGAGGTACCTCCGGGACCGGGGTTGAGCATTCGTGGCACTTTGGAACTTATTAAGTTCCAAATGACGGCGAAATTCGCTAGGATTGGCACTTAGTAAAGGACAAAGTGCCATGACTGAACTGTTCAGAACGCCCGATCCCGACCTGCAGGACCAGCACGTGATCGACGAGATTCGCGCCACCCGTGCGGAGCTCTCGTCGGTTCTGCGCGCGCCCAAACGCTGGACCGGAGGACTGCGCCGCACATCGTCGGCGCGCGCGATCCAGGGCTCGAACACGATCGAGGGCTACACCGTCTCGGACGAGGATGCCGCTGCGGCTGTCGACGACGAGCCACCGCTGAGCGCCGACGAGAGCACCTGGGCCGAGATCCTCGGCTATCGCCGGGTGCTGACCTACGTCCTGAACGTCGCCACCGAGCCGGGCTTCGTGATCGACGAGACCTCGTTGCGCTCGTTGCACTTCATGCTCCTCGAGCACGAGCTCTCCAAGGCGCCGGGACGGTACCGCGCAGGCTCGGTCTTCGTCCGCGATGATCGAGCTGAGAAGAACGTGTACGAAGGGCCGGACTCCGACAACGTGCCTCGGTTGATGAAGGCGCTGTCCGCAGATCTGACCCGTACATCTCAGGACGATGCGTTGATCCGCGGAGCGATGGCCCACCTCAACCTGGTCATGATCCACCCGTTCAAGGACGGTAACGGGAGGATGGCGCGCGCTCTGCAGACGATGGTGCTCGCTCAGGACCAAGTGGTGGAACCGACCTTTTCCAGCATCGAGGAATGGCTAGGGGCGAACACGCAGGCCTACAACGACGTCCTCGCCGCGGTGGGCCAGGGCAGCTGGAATCCAGGCAACGACGCGACACTGTGGGTGAAGTTCAACCTGCGCGCTCATCACATGCAGGCCCAGACCGTGCAACGACGATTCAGGGAAGCCGAGGACCAGTGGCGCGCGATCGACTCCCTGCTGACCGAGCACAAGCTGCCCGAGAGAACCGCTGATGCAGTGTTCGACGTGATGCTCGGGTTGCGGGTGAACCGGCCGACGTACGTGAAGCGCACCGGCGTGGTCGAGCGGACCGCAACGCGTGACCTGCTGGCGTTGGCAGAAGCGGGCCTCCTGGCGGCGAGGGGGGAGCGGCGCGGCCGCTCGTACGTGGCGGGTGACCCGGTGCTAGCCATTCGGGACAGCATTCGCGCGGATCGTCAGCCCTTGGCGGACCCGTACCCGACGCTGGAGACCGAGATCCGACAGGCACGTACCTGATTCACCAGGGGCTGGGCTTGAAGTCCTTCACGAAGCAGCCGTAGACGTCCTCGCCGGCCTCACCCATCACGATCGGGTCGTAGACCCGAGCGGCTCCGTCGACCAGGTCGAGGGGCGCGTGCCAGCCCTCGGCAGCGATCCGGAGCTTCTCGGCGTGCGGCCGCTCGTCGGTGATCCAGCCGGTGTCGACGGCGGTCATCAGGATCTGGTCGGTCTCGAACATCTCCTCGGAGCTGGTCCGGGTCAGCATGTTCAGCGCCGCCTTCGCCATGTTCGTGTGCGGGTGGCCGGGGCCCTTGTAGCGGCGCGAGAACTGGCCCTCCATCGCGGAGACGTTCACGACGTACGCGCGCCGGGCGCCGGCGGCGACCGCGGCCCGCATCGACGGGCGCAGGTGCGAGATCAGCAGGAACGGTGCGATCGAGTTGCAGAACTGCACCTCGAGCAGCTCCAGCGGGTTGACCTCCTCGACGACCTGGGTCCAGGAGTTGTTGGTCTGGGTGTCGGGCAGCAGCCCACCGGCGTCGACCGCGGTCCCGGCGAGGTGCGCGTCCAGGGACGCGTTGCCGGCCTTCAACGCCAACGCGGTCAGCGACGCCGCGTTGTGCGCGGCGAGTGCGTGCTCCTCGGGCTCGCCCTCGTGGTGGGCCACGGCGTGTGCGGCGAGCGCACCCGAGATCGCGGCCGGGTGCGCATCGGAGATCCGGTCGAAGGTGACCATCTCCGGCAGCCCGGAAGACAAGCCGGGCAGGTCGGGCAGCGGCGCCGACTCCATCTCGACGAGCTGGGAATAGGCGCCGGGGGAGCGGCGTACGGTCTGGCAGGCGTTGTTGATCAGGATGTCCAGCGGGCCGGCGGCGGCGACGTCCTCGGCCAGCGCGACCACCTGGGTCGGGTCGCGCAGGTCGATCCCGACGACCTTCAGCCGGTGGAGCCACTCGGCGCTGTCCTCCATCGCGGCGAACCGGCGTACGGCGTCCTTGGGGAACCGGGTGGTGATGGTGGTGTGCGCGCCGTCGCGGAGCAGCCGCAGCGCGATGTACATCCCGATCTTCGCGCGGCCCCCGGTGAGCAGCGCGCGCTTCCCGGAGAGGTCGGTGCGCTGGTCGCGCTTGCTGTGCGAGAACGCGGCGCAGTCGGGGCAGAGGTAGTGGTAGAACGCGTCGACCAGGGTGTAGTCGTTCTTGCAGATGTAGCAGCCCCGGGGGTTGATCAGCTCCCCGGCGAAGGCGCCCCGGGTGGTCGAGACCAGCGGGATGCCCTGGGTCTCGTCGTCGATCCGCATCGCCGAACCGGTCGCGGTGGCCTCGGTGACGGCGCGGTCGGCCGCGAGCTCGGCCTCGCGCTTGCGGATCCGGCGCTCCTTCTTGAGCGCCTTGTACATGTGCGAGGCCGCCCGCTTCACGACGGTGATGTCGGGGTGGTCCTCGTCGAGCTCGTGCAGCTGCGCGAGTACCTTCACGGTGACCGCGAGCTCGGCAGGATCGATCCCGGGGAGGGTCCCGTCTGCGTGGGTCACCGGCGAATCCTACGTCCAGGCTGCAGAATGGGTCCCATGCAGGAGGCCCGCCCACAAGTGGTGGCACACCGTGGTGCGAGCGCGACCAACGCCGAGCACACCCTGGGCGCCTACGTCGCTGCGCTGGACGAGGGCGCCGAGGCGCTCGAGTGCGACGTTCGTCTGACCGCTGACGGGCACCTGGTCTGCGTGCACGACCGGAACCTGAAGCGCACCGCGCACCAGAAGCGGCTGGTCTCCTCGATGGAGCTCGCCGAGCTCGAGCAGCTCGACTTCGCCAGCTGGAAGCACCCGTGGTCCGAGCTCGACGACGAGGCGCCCGAGATGGATCCGGAGCTCGGCAAGGTACTCACCCTGCGCCGGCTCCTGGAGACCGCGGCCGAGTACCCGCGACCCGTCGAGCTCGCGATCGAGACCAAGCACCCGACCCGGTACGGCGGCCTGGTCGAGCGACGTCTGGTGGACATGCTCGAGGACTTCGGCTGGGCCGGGCCGGATTCCCCGGTACGGGTGATGAGCTTCTCCTGGGTGGCGCTGAAGCGGATCCGCCGGTTCGCGCCGGACCTCCGGCTCGTCTACCTGATGGACGGCCCGACCCAGTGGGCCCGGTCGCGACCGATCGCCGATCCGGACTGGATCGCCGGACCCGGCGTGAAGCTGCTGCGCAAGCACCCCGAGCTGATCCGGCGGATCCGGGAGTCCGGGACCGAGCTGCACGTGTGGACCGTGAACAAGCCGTCCGACATCGAGCTCTGCCGCGAGCTCGGGGTCTCGGCGGTGATCACCGACAAGCCGGGCGAGACCCTGGAGTACCTCGAACGCAGAGCCTGACGCGGACAGGTTTGCCGTGTCCGTGGGTGGGGAACCGTGTCCTCATCACCGTCGCCCTTGCCGGAGGACCCGATGCACGTCGTACTCGCCGGTGCCGCGCCCGTCGCGGCACCGCTGTCGGGACCGGTCTCGATGAGCCTGCCGTTCGACGTCACCAGTGCACGCACCGTGCGGAAGGCGCTCGGCTCGTGGCTCGAGCACCAGGGCGCAGGCCCGTACGTCGTCCACGACGCCCGCCTGGTGGCGACCGAGCTGGTCGCGAACGCGGTCCGGCACGCGTCCCCGCTCGCCAACGGGAAGCTGCTGGTCAGGTGGCGCCTGGACGAGGGCAGGCTGCTGCTCACCGTCTGCGACGGCGGCTCGGGAACGGTGCCGGAGGTGGTGATCGCGGCCGAGGAGGACCAGCACGGCCGCGGCCTGGCGATCGTGGAGTCGCTGACGTCGCGGTGGTGGGTCGAGCGCCGGCCGTGGCTGCGCGCGGTGCACGCCTTCGTCGCCCTGGTCTGACACGTAGCCTTCGCCCCATGGGTAAGAGTTCACGCGTCAAGGCGCGATCGGTAGCAGCACAGTCCGGCGAGGCAGCAGCGGGCGAGGTCGGCCCGCGGCAACCGTGCCCGTGCGGGTCGGGTCGCCGCTACAAGTCCTGCCACGGCAGCCCGTCCGGACCGCCGGCCGCGTTCAACCCGCGCCCGTTCGCCGGGATGCCCGGCGAGTGCGACCTGATCGCGCTGCGGGAGTTCGTGCCTGCTGCGACGGCCCCGCTGACCCTGAAGGACCATCCCCACCGCAGCGTGGTGCTCTGCACGCTGCTGCCCGGTGCCGCACCGGCGATGGTCCGCGAGAACGGCGCGATCTGGCTCGGCCTCCAGGTCCAGCACGCGTACGGCGACCCGAGCCGCGACCTCGCTGCCGTCCTGACCGCGGCGCTGGCGGCGGAACCCGGCGAGATGGTCGGGCTGACCCAGGCGCCCGAGGACGGGCCGAACCTGCAGGACCTCCTCACGGGCGACCTCGACGTGAGCGTGCACGACGGTTTCGACTACTGGTTCGCCGACGTCGACCCGGACGAGACCACTGCTGCCGTCCTCGAGCAGGCGAACACGGCGGCCTCCCCGACCGTCCGGCTCACCGGGGTCGAGGCGGCGTACTGGACGGCCCTGGGGGAGCGGGAGTTCCTGCGCTGGGTGCGTCCGGAGAACGAGGACGCGCTGCTGGACGCGCTCGCCCGGCTGCACGCCGCCGGCGAGGACCGGCTCGTCGAGGACTCCCGGCTGATCGGCATGTTCCGTGCCCACGGCGTACTGGTCCCTGTCTGGGACCTGCCGCCCGGGACGGGCGCGGACGCACTTCTCGGGCCGGTGGCCGCGTTCGAGCAGAAGCTCGCGAAGACTCTTGCCGAGGGCCGTCCGCTGGATACCGAGGAACGTTCGGTACGTTCCGGGCTTGCCAGCAGGCAGCTGACCATTCGTTGAGGAACACCGCAGTATCGGAATCCTTGGCGCAAATCGCTCCGGTGTTCTAGAGTTCGAAATGCCCGGCCGGTGTTGCATCCCCCGTCAACATCGGTCGGGCTTTCACATGCCCGGACGGGGTTCGTCGCGGGCGATCGGGCAGCTCATGCACCGCGGCCCGCCGCGACCTGATCCCAGCTCCGAGCCGGAGATCGCGATCACCTCGATCCCGGCCGCCTCGAGCCGTGAGTTCGTCTCGACGTTGCGCTCGTAGGCCACTGCCAGCCGGGGCGCGATCGCCAGGGTGTTGTTGCCGTCGTCCCACTGCTCGCGCTCCGCCGTGACCGGGTCGAGGCCGGTGTCGATCCGGTGCAGCGTGTCGATCTGCATCGCCTTCGCTGCCGCGACCAGGAACGGCTCCGCCCCGGCGACGTCCAGGACCCCCGGCCCGGACTGGGTGACGGCGTGCGCGAGCAGCTGGTCGGCGACGTTCGGGTACATCACGATCTTGTCGACGTCGACCATGGTGCACACGGTGTCGAGGTGCATGGTCGCCCGCTCCTGGGTGATCGGGACGGCCAGGACGGTCTCAGCCAGGCCGCGCTCGAACACCTGCCGGGCCAGGTGCTCCACCCCCGCCGGCGTGGTCCGCTCCCCGACCCCGACGGCGATCACCCCAGGGGCCAGCAGCAGCACGTCGCCGCCCTCGACGTGCTCGGCGCCGGCGCCGTGGATCCGCTCGGTCCCGGCGAAGCGCGGGTGCGCGCTGTAGATGAGGTCGGTGAGCTGGGTCTCCCGCATCCGCGCAGGCATCGCGAACGAGGTGATCACGACCCGGTCCCGGACCCAGACGCTCGAGTCCCGGGTGAAGAGCAGGTTGGGCAGCGGGTCGATCAGGAAGTCGTCGTGGGCCAGCAACGAGGTGACCAGACCGAAGCCGCCGCGGACCTCGTCGTTGCGGATGCCGGCGGTGATCGCGGTCGCCAGCCCGCCCGGGGCCAGCTCGAGCAGGAAGCTCCGGAGGTAGTCGCGCAGGGTGTCACCGAGGTGCAGCGAGCCGAGGACGTCGTCGACCGCCCGCGCTCGCGCCTCCGCGGCACCGAGGGTCTCGACGAGCAGGTCCATCAGGTACAGCACCTCGACCTCCCGGTCGCGCAGCGCAGCCGCGAACGCGTCGTGCTCGTCCTGGGCCCGGCTGACCCACGGGATCCCGTCGAAGAGGAGCTTGTCGTTGTTGCGCGGGGTGAGTCGCTGGAGCTCGGGTCCGGGCCGGTGCAGGATCACCGTCCTCAACCAGCCGACCTCACTACTGGCTCCCAGGGGCATAGCTCGAGCCTAGGGCTTCGACCCGCCCGCCGTCGGTGCGGACGTCGCAGCGCACCAGGTGGACCGCGGCTCGCTTCTGCTGGACCGTGAGAACCACGGTGGTGGCGTCCTCCCAGTACCCGCCGGTCACGGCCGCCTCCTTCGTCGACACCATGACGCCGCGACGGTGTGGATCGGTTGTGCTCAGGTCAGCAGCTCGACCACCGTGACCCCGGCCAGCAGCAGGCAGACCCCGGCGCCGACGTAGTGGATCGTGGCCAGCCGGACGTGCCGGAGCAGGACGCGGCCGGCGACGATCGCCAGCCCGGAGACGGCGAGCAGCGCGGCCCAGGCCCCGATGAAGACGCTGACCGGCTCGCCGTACTTGCCGACCAGGCTGATGGTGAGCAGCTGGGAGAGGTCGCCCCACTCAGCGGCGAAGAGGACCAGGAACGAGGCCAGCACGGCGCTCCAGCCGGTCCGCGAGGTGGTCGACTTGCCCTCGTACTCCGCTTCGGTCGCTTTCTCCCCGGCATCGGCTTTCGGGGCCTCGCGGAGCAGCATCACCGCGCCGACCAGGAAGATCGCGCCGGCGATCCCGTGCACCAGGTCGGTCGGTAGGAACGAGACCGCCTTGCCGACCGTGACCGCGATCAGGCACTGGATCCCGAACGCCAGACCCACGCCGACCCAGACCGGGAACGGGCGGTAGCGCGTCGAGAGCACCAGCGCGGCGATGAAGGTCTTGTCCGGGAGCTCGACCACGAAGATCGCACCGAAGGTGAGCGCGATGACGGCCAGGTCCATCGGTCCAACCTACGAGGTGACCGTGCGGGCGAGAGCAGCGGTCTCGGCGAGCACGTCCTTCACCGGGCGTCCCAGGGCCCGCGCTGCGGCCGCCACGTCGTCGTACTCGGGCTGGACGTTGAGCAGCTCGCCGTCGAGCCGGGCGAGCTTCACCGGGATCCGGTGCCCGCCGACGGTGACCTCGGTGAACTCGCGGTCCAGGGCGTGCTTGGTGAAGGTCCGCTCCCGGACGCCGATCGTCGAGGTCTGCCGGAAGATCTCGCGTCGGACGGCGTCCGCGGAGGCAGCTCCGACCAGCACGCTGAGGGCGTGCGCGGGGCGACCCTTCTTCATCAGGATCGGCGTCAGCCACGCGTCCGAGGCGCCGGCCGCGAGCAGCGCCGCGATCACGTCCGGCCAGAGCCGTGGGTCCAGGTCGTCGACGTTCGTCTCGATCACGAGCGCCTCACCGGCTGGCTCCGGCACGTCGGGACCTTCACCCACGCACAGCCGGAGCACGTTCGCGTGACCTGCGGGATCAGCGCCTCCGGCGCCGACCCCGATCTCCTCGACCGCCATCGCCGGCTGCGGCCCGAAGCCCGCGCAGAGCACCGCCAGGATCGCGGCCCCGGTGGGGGTGGTGAGCTCGCGGTCGAGCGGGCCGCCGTACGACGGGATCCCGCGCAGCAGCGCGGTGACCGCTGGTACGGGGACGCCGACGCGACCGTGCCCGATCGCGACCGTCCCGCCCCCGAGAGCGATCGGTGAGCACGCGAGCCGGGTCAGGCCGAGGTGGGCGAACCCGGCCGCCGCGGCGACGATGTCGGCGATCGAGTCCAGGGCGCCGACCTCGTGGAAGTGCACCGCCTCGACGTCGACGCCGTGCACCTCGGCCTCGGCTTCGGCCAGGCGCGCGAAGATCGCCAGCGCGAGGTCGCGGACCGGCTCGTCCAGCGGCGCGCCGGCGATCAGGTCCCGGATGGTGGCCCAGTCGCGGGCGGTCGCGGAGTCCGCGACGGTGACCGTGCAGCGGGTGGCGGTGAACCCGTTCCGGAGCACTGCTCCGGCTTCCAGGGTGACCGGCTCCGGGGTCACCGCGGTGACCGCTGTCCGAAGCACCTCGAGGGGTACGCCGGCACCGAGCAGCGCGCCCAGGACCATGTCCCCGCTGGCGCCCGACGAGGCGTCGAACCAGCCGACCCGGCTCATCCGCGGGTCCGGGCGTTGCGCGCGACCCGAGCGGCGAAGACGCCGGCTCCGTAGCCGTTGTCGATGTTGACCACGCTGATCCCCGGAGCGCACGAGTTCAGCATCGCGAGCAGTGCCGCCAGGCCTCCGAACGAAGCCCCGTAGCCGACGCTGGTCGGCACCGCCACCAGCGGCACCCCGACGAGGCCGCCGACGACGCTCGGCAGGGCGCCTTCCATCCCGGCCACGACGATCAGGCAGTCGGCGTCCGCGAACTCGTCGCGCGCCTCGAGCAGGCGGTGGATCCCGGCGACGCCGACGTCGTCGATCCGGCGTACGGCGGACCCGTGCACCTGCACGGTCAGGGCGGCCTCGGCGGCCACCGGGGCGTCGCTGGTACCCGCGGCGATGATGGCCACCGTGCCCACCGGTGCCGGTAGCGGACCGAGCGTCACCGCCCGGGCGACCCGGTCGAGGCGCGCCTCGGGAAGCCGGACGCCGACCAGGTCGATCGCGGCGTCGTCGAGCCGGGTCGCGAGCACCGCGCGGGTCGGGTTCGCGTCGTGCAGCGTGGTGAGGATGGCGACGACCTGCTCCGGGGTCTTGCCGGCGCCGTACACGACCTCGGGGTCCCCGGTACGTCGGGCCCGGTCGACGTCGAGGCGTGCGAAGCCGAGGTCGGCGGTTCGCTCGGCGCGCTCATCCATGGCGCCAACCTAACCGGTCACCTGCTGTTGGGTTGTGGGTGTCGGTGGGGGGTAGTAGGACTGGGGCATGCCGACATTCACTGAGTACCACCAGGGGACACCCAGCTACGTCGAGCTCAGCGCGCCGGACCCCGGAGCCGGAGCCGAGTTCTACAAGGACCTCTTCGGGTGGGACATCGCCGAGATGCCGCTGCCCGAGGAGGCCGGCGGCGGTGTCTACCGCCAGGGCCAGGTCGATGGCGAGACCGTCTGCGGGATCAGCGGTCAGATGCCCGGTCTGGAAGGCCATCCCGCCTTCTGGGGCGTGTACCTGACCGTCGAGGACGTCGATGCGGCCACCGCGAAGGTCGAGGCCGCCGGCGGCAAGGTCGAGGGCGGTCCGTTCGACGTGATGGACGCCGGTCGGATGTCGGCGATCCAGGACCCGACCGGTGCCCGGGTGAACCTGTGGCAGGCCGGGACCTCGATCGGCACCCAGCGCGCCAACGAGCCCGGCACGCCGATCTGGAACGAGCTGATCAGCCCCGACGTACCGCGGGCGTTGCAGTTCTACGCCGACGTGGTCGGGATCGGCAGCGAGTCCAGCGAGCTGATGGACGGCTACACCACCGTCAGCAACGTCAACGGCGACGTCGTCGGGGGTGCGATGCCGCCGATGATGGAGGGCATCCCGCCGCACTGGAACGTCTACTTCAACGTCGAGGACGCGGACGCGACCGGCGCGAAGGCGGTCGAGCTCGGCGGCAAGCTCGTCTCGGCGAACTTCGACGTCCCGGGGGTGGGCCGGATGGGCATCTACGCCGACCCTCAGGGCGCCATGTTCAACCTGATGCAGGCGCCGTCGGAGTAGTCGTCAGGGGTTGCGGAACTCAGCCGCGGGGTAGACCCCGAGGATCTTGACGTCGGTGGTGAAGAACTCGAGCTCCTCGAGCGCGTTCGCCAGGCCGGGGTCCTCGGGGTGCCCGTCAACCTCGGCGAGGAACTGGGTCGCGGAGAAGTGCCCGCCGACCATGTAGCTCTCCAGCTTGGTCATGTTGACGCCGTTGGTCGCGAAGCCGCCGAGGGCCTTGTAGAGCGCGGCCGGCAGGTTGCGGACGTTGAAGATGAAGCTCGTCACCACCGGGCCGTTACCGCGCGCTGCCTGGACGTAGGTCGGCGAGAGCACCACGAACCGGGTGGTGTTGTGGTCCTCGTCCTCGACGTCGGTGGCGAGCACCTCGAGCCCGTAGATCTCCGCCGCCAGCGGGGGCGCGATCGCGGCCTGGGTCGGGTCGGCGGCCTCCGCGATCTCGCGGGCGGCACCCGCGGTGTCCCCGGAGATCACCGGGACCAGCCCGTACTCCCGGATCGCACGCCGGCACTGCCCCAGCGCGTGCACGTGGCTGTGCACCGTCTTGATCGTCTCCAGGCTCGCGCCCGGGATCGCCATCAGCTGGAACTGGATCCGCAGGAAGTGCTCGCCGATGATGTGCAGGTTCGAGGCGGGCAGGAAGTGGTGGATGTCGGCGACCCGGCCTGCGATCGAGTTGTCGATCGGGATCATCGCCAGCTCGGCGTCGCCGTTCTCCACCGCCGCGAAGACGTCCTCGAAGGACGCGCACGGGACCGACTCCCAGTCGGGATAGTGCTGCTTGCACACCATGTGGGAGTTCGCGCCGGGCTCGCCCTGGTAGGCGATGCGCTGAGCCGGGTTGCAACGTGTGGTCACGGAGCCGATGCTCCCACGGCAAGCCATCGCTGGCCGAACAGGTTTGCTCGTTAACCTCCTTGTGTGAACACAGCGCTCTCGGTCCTCGCGCTTCTGGTCGCCCTGGTGGCGCTCGTCCTGCAGCTGCTCCCGCGGTTCCGGCGTACCGAGAACGATCTGGCCGATGTCTCGGACCTGCCCGAGGACGCTCTCGGGCTCAGGCACGAGGTCGCGGCCCTGCGGGCCGAGGCGGCGAGCGCGCTGAAGAACATCGCCGTCGTCCGGTACGACGCGTTCGAGGGCACCGGCGGTCAGCTCTCGTGGTCGCTCGCGCTCGTCGACGACTACGGGACCGGGACCGTGCTCACCTCGATCCACGGTCGTACCGAGGCCCGTACCTACGCGAAGTCGATCGAGGGCTGGGCCTGCGACCAGCCGCTGTCGCTCCAGGAGACCGAGGCTCTCGCCTACGCCCGTGGGCGCTAGGGACTAGCCCAGGAAGAAGACCGGGATGGTGCGACCGGTCCGCTCGGCGTACTTGGCGTAGTTGGGCCAGGTCTTCAGCATGTGGGTCCAGACGACCTCGCGCTCGGCGCCCTCGACCTCGCGCGGGAGGGCCTGGGACTCGACGCCGTCGACCCGGACCCCGACCGGCTGTCCAGCGGCCTGTGCCGCGCGGACGTTGAGGACCCAGACCGGCTGGGTCGGGCCGCCGAAGTTGGATCCGGCGATCAGGTGGCCGTGCTGGTACGGGACGCACAGCACCGGCGTGGACCGGGCGATCCCCGACTTCCGGCCGACGACGGTCAGCATCATGCTCGGGAGCCCGGCGATGCCGACGAACGAGAGCCGTCCCCGGGTGATCCTCTGCAGGAGCTTGTCCATCGCGGTGATCTGGCGCAGGAACCGGGGCACCCAGGAGATGCCCCCGATCCAGATCGCCACCGGGGTCAGCAGGTTCCCGGTCGCAGGGGACGCCATCAGCGCGGGACCCGCACGAGCAGGCGGCCGTGGTCGCAGACGGCGTGGAGCTCGCGGCCGGGTTCGATCAGGTCACCGTCGAGCTGGCGCGGCGTCGGCGCCGAGGCCCGTACGACGACCGTGCGACCGGTCATCCGGGTGATGGTCTCGTCGGTGCGCTTGCTCTTGGTCAGGATCCTGGCCGCCAGCGGGACCCAGGACAGGAACCGGCGCGGGTAGAGCAGCACCACGTCGAGCTGGCCGTCGTCGATGGCGGCGTCGGGGATCAGCGGCATCCCGGCCTGCAGGTTGCCGACGTTGCCGATCACGACCGTGCGGGCCCGGTGCTTGGTGAACGGGCCGTCGTCGATCGACACCTCGACCCGGATCGCCGGGAACATCAGCGCCTTGAGGGCGGACCAGGCGTAGGCGAGCCAGCCGACCTTCTTCTTGAAGTCCTCGTTGACGCCCTCCATCATCGCGGCGTCGAAGCCCATCCCGGCCATCACCAGGTAGGTGGCGTCCTCCATCGCATCGCCGGACACCCGGACCATGTCGACGGCACGGTCCTGGCCGTTGATCGCGACGTCGACGGCAGCCCGCAGGTAGAGCGGGATGGACAGGTTGCGGGCGAGCAGGTTGCCGGTCCCGGCCGGCACGATCCCGACCGGGATGCCGGTCCCGGCGAGCTCGTCGCACACGGCTCGGATGGTGCCGTCGCCGCCGATCGCGATCACCAGGTCCGCACCGGAGACCGCGGCCTCGTGCGCCATCCGGTAACCGGTGTCCTCGACGGTGGTCTCCCACCAGGAGACGCTGGCCCACCCGGACTCACGGGCGATCCGCTCGACCATCGTCCGGAAGCCGCCGGGATCGTCGACCTTGATCGGGTTGAGGATCGCCGCGATCTTGCGGTGCCGGATCGGGTACGCCTCCGCGAACGGCTCGTTGGCCAGGGCGATCGACCGCGGCCGCGGGTCGAACGCGACCAGCATGCCCATCACCGCGGTCGCGCCGAGCAGGTAGCCGCCGACGACGTCGGAGACGTGGTGCACGCCCAGGAAGATCCGGTCCGCGCCGACGACGAGGGCGACCGCGATCGCGGCGCCGGCGACCAGGCGCCGCAGGCCGCGCCGGCGGATCAGCATCGTCGACAGCACGATCCCCACCCCGGCGGCCGCAGCGATCCCGCTGGAGTGCCCGGAGGGGAACGAGTAGCTCGTCAGGGTCACGACCGGGTGCTGCCAGTGCGGGCGGTCGCGGGCGATCAGCAGCTTCAGGCCGCGGGTGGCCAGCCCGGTCGAGGACATCACTAGGATCGTCCAGACCGCAGCCCGGCGGTAGGTCTTCAGGGCGAGTGCGATCGCGACCAGCACGGTCAGTCCGCCGAGCTCCCAGGATCCGCTCAGGTGTCCGATCCAGACGAACACCGACCGGAGCCAGTGGTGGTCGTAGGTGACGTCGTGCGGCCACTTCCCGAGCTTGCGGTCGACGTTGAAGATCCCCTGGGCGCCGTCGCTGACCAGACCGGCGAGCATCAGGAACAGGGCCCCGGTGACCAGCGCTCCACCCGCGACGTCGTGGCGCTGGCGCGGTGTCTCGATCACTGGCGGATGCTATCGCCCGCGGACCGATATCCTCGCGTGGTGATCGATCCCCGCATCCTCCGCGACGACCCCGACCTGATCCGTGCCGCCCAGGCGAAGCGCGGCCTGTCCGGTGACGTGGTCGACGTGGCGCTCGCCGCGGACGGGTCCCGCCGGGACGCGATCACCGCCTTCGAGACGCTCCGCGCGGAGCAGAAGCAGCTCGGCAAGCTGATCCCGCAGGCGACCGGGGACGAGAAGACCGAGCTGCTCGCCCGGACCAAGACGCTGGCGGCCGACGTCAAGGCCGCCGAGGCGGCCAAGGGCGAGGCCGAGGAGGCCTGGAACAACGCGATCCTGGCGATCCCGAACCCGGCCGCCCCCGAGGCGCCTGCCGGCGGCGAGGACGACTTCGTCGTCCTGGAGACCGTCGGTACGCCGCGCGACTTCGCGGCCGAAGGATTCGAGCCGCGGGACCACATCGAGCTCGGCCGGATCCTCGGGGCGATCGACATCGAGCGCGGGGCGAAGGTCTCCGGGTCGCGCTTCTACTTCCTCACCGGCGTCGGCGCCGAGCTCGAGTTCGCGCTGATCAACCTGGCGATGGAGCAGGCCAAGGAGGCCGGCTTCACCCAGGTGATCGCACCGTCGCTGGTCAAGCCGCGGGCGATGGATGGCACCGGCTTCCTCGGCCAGGCCGCCGACGACGTCTACCGGATCGAGGGGCAGGACATGTACCTCGTCGGTACCTCCGAGGTGCCGATGGCGGCGTACCACTCCGACGAGATCCTCGACGGCTCGAAGCTGCCGCTCCGGTACGCCGCGTTCAGCCCGTGCTTCCGCAAGGAGGCCGGCTCGCACGGCAAGGACACCAAGGGCATCATCCGGGTGCACTGGTTCGACAAGGTCGAGATGTTCGTCTACACCACCAGCGAGGACGCCGAGGCCGAGCACCAGCGCCTGCTCGGCTGGGAGAAGATGTTCCTCGACAAGCTCGAGCTCGCCTACCGGGTGATCGACGTCGCGGCCGGCGACCTCGGCCTCTCGGCCCAGCGCAAGTTCGACTGCGAGGCGTGGATCCCGACCCAGGGCAAGTACCGCGAGCTCACCTCGACCTCGAACTGCACCGAGTTCCAGACCCGGCGCCTCGACACCCGCGGCCGCTTCGACGGCGAGGTGCGGGCGATCTCGACGCTGAACGGGACCCTGTGCGCGATGACCCGCACGATCGTGGCGATCCTCGAGACCCACCAGCTCCCCGACGGCTCGGTCCGGGTCCCGAAGGCGCTGCAGAAGTGGCTCGGGTGCGAGGTCCTGGAGCCTGTCGATGGTTGAGGAGGTTGCGCAGCAACCGTCTCGAGACCCCTGGACTCCCAAGCTCGTCGCGCTCGACATCGACGGCACCCTGCTGATCCCGGACTTCGAGCACGGGTTCAGCTCCGAGAACGTCACCGAGCCGGTGATCGCTGCCGTCCTGGACGTGGTCCGCGCCGGTGCGCACGTCGTCCTGGCCTCGGGCCGGGCACCGCTGAGCATGGCCGGGGTCGCCGACCGGATCGGCCTGACCGACCTGGTCGCCGAGCTGACCGGGGAACGCCTGCACATCGTCGCGTCCAACGGGTCCGTGGTGTTCCGGCACGCTCCGATCGAGGTCGTCCACGAGGTCACCTTCGACGCCGGTGAGGCGGTCCGCACCGTGCTCGAGCACGTGCCGGGCGCTGCGGTGGCGGTCGAGGAGCACGGGGTCGGCTACCGGGTGAACCGGCTGTTCCCGCCGGGTGAGCTGGACGGCGAGATGATCATCTGCGACCTCGACGAGATGATCTCCACGGACGTCAGCCGGGTGATCATCCGCGACCCCGACTCCACGTCGGAGGACTTCGTGAACCTGGCCAGGCAGCTCGGCCTGCACGGCACCAACTACTTCATCGGCTGGACCGCGTGGCTCGACCTCGCACCCGAGGGCGTCAGCAAGGCCAGCGGCCTGGCCTGGGTCTGCCACGACCTCGGGATCGACGCCGCGGACGTGCTCGCCATCGGCGACGGCCGCAACGACATCGAGATGCTCACCTGGGCCGCCCGTGGAGTGGCGATGGGTCAGGGCCCGCAGGTGGTCCGCGACGCCGCCGACCACGTCACCGACACCGTGCACCTGGACGGCGCCGCTACCGAGCTGCGTCGGCACTTCCCGTGAGTGACCAGCCCGTGAATGACCAGCCCGTGAATGACCAGCCCGTGAGCGACCTGCCCGCTCAGGTCTCGACCGCGCGGCTGCGGCTGCCGCTGGTCAGCCCGCTCGAGGCCAGGGCGATGCTCGCCGGTCAACGCGGGCCGAACTTCCACCCGGAGTACCCCCGTCGCGACGACCTCGACGGCATCTCGATGATCGGCGCCGAGCCGACCAGCTGGGATCCGCGGCACGTGGTGCGGATCTTCGACGGGCTGGTGGTCGGGTCGATCGGCTTCTTCGGCCCGCCCTCCGCTGCTGAGGACGGGGTCGTCGAGGCCGAGGTCGGCTACGGGCTGGTCGTCGACGCCCGTGGGCACGGTGCGGCCACCGAGGCGTTGCGCGGCCTGCTCGAGCAGACCGACCTGGTCGGCGTACGGGTCCGGGCCAGCGTGGCTCCCGAGAACCGGGCCAGCGTCCGGGTGCTCGCCAAGTGCGGCTTCACCGGGCTGCGCGGTTCCGATGCCGAGGGCAACCTGGTGATGGTGCGTCCGCTGGGCGAGGTCCCTGCCTAGCTCACCGGGTTTCGAGGCTCCTGCGCTCGTGCCTCGCTCCGGAGCACCTCAACCACCGAAAGGATCGCGACCGATGAACCCCATCAGCCGGTCCTGGGCGCTCGCGTCCGCGGGCACCGTCACCTTCGGGCCGTACTGACCGCTGGCGCGCAGCATCTCGTCGAGCGGCTCCATCCCGGCGAGCATCTCGGCACAGCGTGTCTCGTCCAGCGCGACCGGCTGACCGGTCGCCCGGGCCAGGTCCCAGGTGTGCATGAAGACGTCCACGGTGTAGAAGCGGGCGACGGCCTGGTCGACCGGGATGTCGCCGATGTGCGGGTTGGACAGGATCCGGTCGGCGGTGGCCGGGTCGTCGAGCAGCGCCTGGACCTGGGCGGCGTGCTCGGTCCAGGCTGCGACCGGGTCGGTCTCGACCGAGGTCACCGGGTCCAGGGTGATGCCGGCACCACCCTCCAGCAGTGCGGGTAGCCATCCCACGAGGTGGCCGACCACGTCCCGGGCGCGCCAGTCGTCGACCGGGGACGGTCCGTCCCAGGAATCCGGGGCAGCGGAGCCGACGAGGTCGGCGAAGTGGCGGGCGACGGCGCGGTGGTCCTCAGCAGGAGTGGTCACCTGCTGAGCCTAGCCCGGACCGACGCTGGCTAAGGTCGGTGCGTGATCCCTCCGGTGCGACTCGTCGCGACCGACCTCGACGGCACCCTGGTGCGGTCCGACGGCTCGATCTCGGAACGCACCCGTGCCGTGCTTCTCGCCGCGGAAGCTGCCGGGATCGACGTCGTCTTCGTGACGGGTCGACCGCTGCGGTGGGCCGAGGACGTCTTCGAGCACGTCGGCGGCCACGGCTTCGCGATCGTCTCGAACGGGGCACTGGTCTGGGACGTCGCGAACGCACGGCCGCACCTGTTCCGGCCGATCGATCCGTCGGTATCGGTCCAGGTCGCCGAGCGGCTCAGCACCGCGGTGCCGGGATCGCGGTACGCCGCCGAGACGATGTCCGGGATCGCGCTGGAGAACGGCTTCCTCGAGCGCTACCCGGTCCCTGAGGGCAGCGGTCGGGGGACGGTCGCGGAGATCCTGGCGGTACCGGCGCTCAAGCTGCTGGTGCGGCACGAGGAGCTCGAGCCGCAGGAGTTCTGGGACCGCGCACGGGAGGCCGTCGGTGACCTGGTCGAGATCACCTGGTCCTCGGCGACCACGCTGCTGGAGATGAGTGCGTACGGCGTCACCAAGGCCTCCACGCTCGAGGTGTTCTGCGCCGAGCGGGGGATCGACGCGGCCGAGGTGGTGGCCTTCGGCGACATGCCGAACGATCTCGCGATGCTCGCCTGGGCCGGGACGTCGTACGCGATGGCGAACGCGCACCCCAGCGTCCACGCGGTCGCCGATCACGTCGCTGCGACCAACGACGAGGACGGTGTGGCTCAGGTCATCGAGCAGCTCCTCGACAGTGCGAACGCCTCCGGGTGAGGATGGCTGCATGGCACTGCTGAGCACGGACGAGGTCGCGAGCGAGCTGGCCACGCTCCCGGGTTGGGACCGTGCCGGCGCGACGATCGTTCGTTCGGTCCAGGCTGACTCGTTCCTGGCCGGCCTCGACCTGGTCCTCGCCGTCGGACGCGCTGCGGAGGAGGTCGATCACCATCCCGACATCGACATCCGCTGGCGCACGATCACCTTCACGCTGAGCACGCACTCGGACGGAGGGCTGACCGCGAAGGACTTCGACCTCGCCCGGACCATCGAGGGGCTCGTCGGGTGAAGCGGCTGCTGCTCGTGCTGGCGGTGACGGCCGGTCTGCTGGTGCTCAGCCCCGGTACGTCGTGGGCGTGCAGCTGTGTCTCGAGCACGCCGGTCCAGCAGGTCAAGCGCGCCGACACGGTGTTCACCGGTCAGGTCGTGTGGACCGCGAGCAACGGGATCAGCACGAGGTACGGCGTCAAGGTCGCCGGCGTGTTCAAGGGTCGTGCGGGCGTACGCGAGGAGCTTCTCAGCCCGCTGAACAGCGCCTCCTGCGGACTGGGCCAGCTGGCGGTGGACAAGACCTACGTGTTCTTCGTGCACGGGGAGCACCCGGGCCAGATGCAGGTCGATTCCTGCGGCGGCACCACGGTCTCCTCGACCGGCCTCGTCACTACCGTGCAAGCGGCGACCGGCCCACCGCAGGCACCGGTCCGGCCGCCCGCAGGCCCGGTAGCAGGACCAGGTCATCACGGCACGTCGACTTGGCACCTGCTCGGCTACGCCGTGCTGGCGCTGCTCGTCGTTGCCGGAGCCACCGCCGTCGTACGCCGCCGCGGAACCGCTTAGAGGTACATCCCGCCGGAGCTGGCCTCGGACGCGTCCTCGAGCCGGGCCGGCTGACCCATCCCGGGCGGCGTCGCGCCCGGGGGCAGCGCGCGCCGCATCTGCTCCAGCTGGGCACGAGCAGCCATCTGCTGGGCGTAGATGGCCGTCTGGATGCCGTGGAAGAGGCCCTCGAGCCAGCCGACGAGCTGGGCCTGCGCGATCCGCAGCTCGGACTCCGAGGGAGTGGTTCCGCTGAAGGGCTCGATCAGCCGGTCGAGCTCGTCGCCGAGCTCGGGCGCCAGGCCCTGCTTGAGCTCGGAGATGGCCGTGGCCAGCACGGTGGCGAGCCGGGTGCGGCCGGCCTCGTCGACCGGAGCAGCCTTCACCTCCTCGAGGAGCATCCGGATCATGCTGCCGATCCGCATCACCTTCGCCGGCTCCTCGATCAGGTCGCTGAGCTGCTCGCCGCTGGCGTCGTCGAGCTCGTCCCCGTCGTGGTCGGTGGCGCCGAGTGCGGCGGCAGGGGCCCCTTGCGGGTCGACGATCATCACGCGCGGGTCCGGGTCTTCGGGGTGCTGGCTCGACATGTCGGAAAGCCTACCCAGGCCGGGTACGGGTCAGGTGCGCAGCAGGATCTTGCCGCTGTGCTCGCCGGAATCCATCAGGGCGTGCGCGGCGGCGACGTCGGCGAGCGCGAACTCCACGTCGGCCACGGCCCTGATCCGGCCCTCGGCGACCAACGGCCAGACGTGCTCGACGACGGCACTGCAGATCGCGGACTTCTGGGCGGTCGACCGGGCCCGCAAGGAGGTGGCGATCACGGCACCGCGCTTGCGCAGCAGAGCGTTGATGTCGAGCTCGCCGCGGCTCCCGCCCTGCATCCCGATGATCACCAGCCGACCTTCGTCGGCCAGCGCCCGGACGTTGCGGTCCAGGTACTTCGCGCCCATGTTGTCGAGGATGACGTCCGCACCGCCGGCGGCGGTGACCACCTCGAGGAAGTCCTCGTCGCGGTAGTTGATCGCGCGCTCGGCACCGAGGCTGATGCAGAGCTCGAGCTTCTCGGTCGAGCCTGCGGTGGCGAAGACCCGGGCACCCAGGGCGGACGCGAGCTGGATCGCGAAGGTCCCGATACCGCCGGCGCCTCCGTGGACCAGGAAGGTGTCGCCGGGCTGCAACCCGGCGGTCATGAAGACGTTCGACCACACCGTCGCAGCGACCTCGGGCAGTGCTGCTGCGTGGTGGAGCGGCACGCCCTCAGGTACCGGCATCACCTGGCCGGCCGGTACGGCGACCTGCTCGGCGTACCCGCCGGCGGCGAGCAGCGCGCAGACCTCGTCGCCCACGGACCAGCTGGTGACGTCGGCCCCGACGGCCCTGATCGTGCCCGAGCACTCCATGCCGAGGACGTCGCTCGCACCGGGCGGCGGCGGGTAGAAGCCCATCCGCTGCAGGGTGTCGGCCTTGTTCAGCGCACTGGCGACGACGTCGATGACGACCTCGTCCGCGGCCGGGACCAGGTCGGGCAGGTCGATGATCGTGAGGGACTCCGGACCGCCCGGGACGGGCGCGACGACAGCTCGCATGCACCCAGCCTAGGGTCAGGCTTCGAGCGGTTCGAGCTCGTCCTCGACGCCCGGGTCGATCTCGACGTCGACCTCCAGGTCCTCGACCTCGACGACGGCGTCGGCCGGCTTGTCCCAGCGCAGGGCCAGATCGGTCGCTGCCACTGCCAGCCGCTCGAGCGTCTCCGGGTCGCCGCCGGACCGCGCTGCGGCGTACCCGAGCAGGAACGTCGTGAGCGGCGCTGCGGGACGGTCCACGTTGTGGGCGGCGTCCCTGGCCACGTCGAGGACGAGTGCCTCGTCGAAGTCCAGGTCCACGTCGAGCTCGTCGCAGAGCTCGTCGATCCAGTCGTGCAGATTCACACGGAAACGATGACTCACCTCCCGGGGGAGATGCAAGACCCTCAGTCCCCGAAGGTCTCCCGGAGAGCGAGAAGATCGGCCCAGGTGTCCACGTCGCGGGTCTCGGGCCCGAAGGCCTGCACGTGCTCCAGGCGAAGTCCGCTGACGAGCTCGCGCATCGACATCCCGTGCTCGTCCTCGTACGACGGCCGGGCGCGGTCGAGGGCATCGGTCGCGTACACGGCGCACAGGTACTGGAGCTGGTGCGTGTCGTCGATCAGGACGGCGCCGTCGTTCTCGGCCGCGAAGGTGAGCCGGCGGATCGTCGCGCTGGTGACCAGCGGCATGTCCACCGCGAGGACGACCAGCCAGGTGGGCCGACGGGCGAAGCAGCGCAGCCCGGCCAGCAGGCCCGCTGCCGGACCGCCCCCGGTGGGGTCCTCGCGGGTGAAGGTGACCGGACGTGTGGTCGGCACCGGGTCGCCGACGACCACGACCTCGTCGATGTCCAGGAGCGCCCCGAGAGCGTGCTCGAGCAGCGTCAGGCCGCCGAGCTCGATCGACGCCTTGTCGGCCCCGTCGAGTCGGACGGCACTTCCCCCGGTGAGGATCACCGCACCGGTCCTGTGCGTCTCCACATCGGCAGTCTGCCACCGTGGCACCCTTGCTGGAATGAGGCGACATGAGTGAGGTGCTGCGGGTCGGGATCTGGCAGCACGCAGCCGATCTCGACCCGTCCGCGAACCGTGCGTCGCTGGCCGGTCTCGACGTCCCGGCCGGGACCGACCTGCTGGTCCTGCCCGAGGCGGCCGCTCGTGACTTCGGCGTACCCGGCTCCGCCCTCGGCCCGTATGCCGAACCGCTCGACGGTCCCTGGGTGGGTGCCGTCCGGTCTGTCGCCGATCGGAGTGGTGCCGCGGTGCTCGCCGGGATGTTCGAGCAGTCCGCGGATCCGGCGCGACCGTTCAACACCCTGGTGCTCGCGGGTGCCGGGACCCTGACGTCGTACCGGAAGATCCACCTGTACGACTCGTTCGGCCAGCGCGAGTCGGACCTGGTGACGCCCGGGCCGATCACGCCGGTGGTGGCGGAGGTCGCGGGCTTCCAGGTCGGTCTGATGACCTGCTACGACCTGCGCTTCCCCGAGCTCGCACGCGCGTTGTCGGCGGCTGGTGCCGAGGTGCTGGTGCTGCCTGCCGCGTGGGCGAGCGGCCCGGGGAAGGTCGACCAGTGGCAGGCCCTGCTGCGGGCCCGGGCGATCGAGAACCTGTGCTGGGTGGTCGCGGCCGCGCAGCCCGGTCCGCGGTACTGCGGGCACTCGATGGTGATCACCCCGACCGGCGAGATCGTCGCCGAGGCCGGGGCCGACGAGGCCTGGCTCAGCGCCGAGCTGGACCTCGGAGCCGTACGAATTGCCCGGGAGCGGAACTCCTCGCTTGGCAATCGTCGGATGTGAACCGTTGCTACCCTGGGGCGTTGATCCGGTGAGCAATGGCGATGAAGGTGGGGCGGGTGTCTGATCCTGACCGTGCGCCGGAATCCGCCCCCGGGCGACGCCGCGCCGGACCGGCGGACACCAGCCCGGCGCAGAGCTCGACCCCGGCACCCACCCACGCCCGCCCGGCCGCCCGCCCGGCTTCGCACCCGCCTGCAGCCAACCCGTTCGCGGCGCTCCCGCCCGCAGTGCGACCGGCCGCCCACCCGGCCCGACGCGCCGCTCGTCCGCCGGGGTACGTCGACCCGCTGACCTACGTGACACCGCTGACGCCTGCTCCGGCGCACACACCGAGCCACCGTGCTCCGGTGGAAGTGCCTGAGCCGCCGGCGCCACCGGCTCCGGTCCCTGTCGAAGCGGCGCCAACGCCGCCGCCTGCGCCGCCCGTGACTCCGCCTGCACCGCCTGTGACTGCGCCGCCTGTGACTGCGCCGACCGCGCGGGTGCACAGCCCGGGGCTGCGGGCCGACCCGCCCGTGATCGACCTCCCGGTCGAGGTTCCCGCAGCGCCGACGCCCCGGGTCGTCGAACCCGAGGCCAAAGCCAAGGTCGTCGAGCCGAAGGTGGTTCGCGAACCGCGTCCGGTCCGCGAACCCAAGCCGGCGCGCGAGCCGAGGCCGCCCCGTCCCGTCCGCGAGCGTCCCGTCCGGGAGCGCCCCGTCCGCGAACCCCGTCCCACCCCCGACCTGAAGCTGTCGACGCTGACCGGTGAGCGCGGCTGGATCGTGCTGCTGCTCCTCGGCGCCGCAGCGGTTGCCGCGGTCCGCTTCGCTCCCGACCTCCCGGACCTGATCCGCGACGTCGGCGCCGTGGTCGTCTCCGGCTCGCTGGCCTGGGGTCTGGCCGTACGGACCGGTGGCCGCCAGGTCTGGGCGGCCGGCCTCGCGGTGGTCCTCGGCATCGGCGGCGTGAGCAGCAGCTGGCAGCCGCTGCACGCCGGTACGGCGATCGCGACAGGCGTCCTTGCCGCCACCCTGGCGGTGATGTCGACGACTCCGGCCTCGACCTTCGGCATCGCGATCCGCGAGGTGCTGATCGCGACGGCACTGGCCTGGGTCGGTGCGCTCGGCGTCGTCGGGTACGAGCCTGCCTCGCGCGCCGCCGTCGACCTCGACCGGTTCGGCTACGTCGTGATAGGTCTCTCGCTGGCGGGGGCGTTCGCGCTGGTCTACCGCCTCGGGGCCGGGTTGCACGGACTCGGCCGTCGTGGGTACATGGTCGCCGGGGGCGCCGTCGTCATGCTCGTGATCGCACTGGCCTACAGCCAGGCGATCGCGCAGTGGGGCTCGCACGACGTGATCACCACCGGGCACCACCTGCGCGACTGGACCAAGTCGACCTTCGGTGCGGTGCCGCACCCGATCGTCGCGCTGCTCGGGTACCCCGCGCTGCTCTGGGGCGTGTTCATGCGGGCCCGGCGGCGCCAGGGATGGTGGGTCACGGCGTTCGGTGTCGCTGCCACCGCACCGTCGGCGACCCGGCTGGTCTCGCCCGAGGTCGGTACCCGGAGCGTCGTTCTCGGTGCCGTCTACAGCCTGGTGGTCGGGATCGTCGTCGGCTACCTGGTGATCCGCGTCGAGCAGTCCTTCATGGGGACGCACGGCCGTCGCGCCCGGCGTGACGAGGAAGCGATCGCGCACCGCCCCGAGCCCGGTCGGCTGCGCCCGCTGCACTGATCCTCGCCCGGTGAACGCGCGAGTAACCGCCGGCCCGCGGTAGCGTCGCGAGCATGGCCCAGACGACGTCCCAGATCCTCGCTGAAATGGTCGCGAGCGTGCTCTCCGTCGCTGTGGCTGCCGGTGATCCGGTCGCGGCGGGTGACACCGTGATGCTGCTGGAGTCGATGAAGATGGAGATCCCGGTGCTGGTCGACAGGGCCGGCACCGTCCTCGAGGTGCGCGTCGTCCCCGGGGACGTCATCCAGGAGGGCGACGTCCTCGTCGTCCTGGAGCACTAGACTGACCGTCCGGTGAGCGGCTGATCCTCGGATCGTCGTCACGAGGAGGGGTGCCGGAGTGGCCGATCGGAATCGCCTTGAAAGCGATCGTAGGGAAACCTACCGGGGGTTCGAATCCCTCCCCCTCTGCTGATGGATCGTCTCCGACCGTTCGAAGCGGATCTCCTGCGGTCCGCGGCGCTGACCTATCCCGAGGTCGGCGCCACCCGCGGCGACCTCCCGGTGGGTTACCACCACCTCGAGGTCTCGGCCGGGCTCGGCGAAGGGCCCGAGCTGCTCGCCCGCCTCGGTGCGGCGCTGTTCAGCTGGGGCCTGCAGACCGGCGCCGGCCTGCACGTCCGGGCGGCGTACGACGTGGTCGAGGAGGGCGCGGTCGCGATGGTCCGGCTCGGGCCCGGGCCGCTGTCGGTGCGCGCGCCGGTACGGGTGGTGTACGTCGTGGACGAGGATCGTCGCAAGGGCTTCGCCTACGGGACCCTGCCCGGTCACGCGGAGTGCGGCGAGGAGCTGTTCCTGCTGGAGCTCGGCAGCGACGACGCCGTCACCCTCACGATCCGAGCGTTCTCCCGCCCGGCCGGCGTGCTCGCCCGGCTTGCCGGGCCGCTCGGACGCGCGGTCCAGCGCCGCATCACGCGTCGCTACCTGCGGGCGCTCGTCTGACTGCAGGTCCGACTACTCCGAGCCACCGATCTCCATCGAGACGGAGTCGTAGACCAGGTTGTGCATCCGTTGCCGGTAGTGCTCGACGTCGTTGAGCAGCCGGCGTACCTCGATGGCTGCGCGGTCGGTGTCGAGCCGGTCCAGGACGCCGGCGCCCAGGGCGTTGATCCGGGCGAGCAGCTGGATCCGTTCCCGATCGCTGGTGCCGCTGCGTGCCGCCAGCCAGCCGTCCCAGGACGCGAACCGCTCGTCGCTGAGTGCCTGGCGAACGACGGCGAGCTGGTGCCGTGTCATCGACCGCCAGTTCGCGGCCGTGCGGGTGCCCCCGAGGGTGTTCTTCAGGTCCGAGATCGCTGACTCAAGATTCATGAGTCACCACCTCCACGAATAGGTCGTGCCCAGATGGAGCCTTGAGTGTGACCCAGGCCACACCGAGAGGCAAGGGCTGTCCGCCGATCAGGGACCTGGGTCCTGACCCCGGGTGGCCGGACGGCGCCCCGACCCGATGTAATCGGGGGATGAGCACCAGCACCGCGCAGGACTACGGCCTCGCCCCCCAGCTGCGGGCGCGGTTGATGGGAGCGTTCCTCGCCGCCGTCGGCGTGACCCTCCTGGTCGGGACGATCGTCGTGGTGGTCTTCAACCTTCCGGGTGACGTGCTCAGCGGGTTGGTCGTGCTGGTCGTCCTCGGGGTCTTCGTCCTCGGCTTCGTGCTGGCCCGTCGCTGGTACGTCGTACGGGTCGACGACGTCGGGTACCAGGTGCGTTTCGTCCGCGGCGCCGGCGTCGGCCAGGCCCGCTGGCTCGACGTGGAGGACCTCGCGACCACCGTCGTCGCGGGCAGCGACTGCGTGATCATCCGCCTGCGCGACGGCCGTACGACGACGGTGCCGGTGAACCTGATCGAGGGCGACCAGGAGGAGTTCGTCGACGAGCTCCGTCGGCGCCTCAACGCCGGGCACGGCTACCGCCGCGCCTGAAGGACAGCCCGATCTCAGGGCCGATTTCAGGGTCAGGTCACCGGGTGGGTAACGTGTCCCTCGCTGTCTGGGAGGCGTCGCCTAGCCCGGTTTATGGCGCCCGCCTGCTAAGCGGGTTCAGGTTAATCCCTGTCGGGGGTTCAAATCCCCCCGCCTCCGCC
>JAOPXD010000136.1 GCA_025965315.1 Marmoricola sp. | reverse complement strand
TGCAGGTCCTTGGTCAGGAAGCTCGCGGTGATCATCCGGACCCGGTTGTGCATCCAGCCGGTGGCAAGCAGCTGGCGCATCCCGGCGTCGACGACCGGGTACCCGGTGCGGCCCTCGCGCCAGGCGTGCCAGGTCTCGTCCGCGGGGTCGTCGTACGGGATGGTGAGGGGGCGCAGGTCGCTCCACGCCGAGGCCGGTCGGTGCCAGAGCACGTCGGCGTAGAAGTCGCGCCAGGCGAGCTCGGTGGCGAAGCGGCTGGCCGCGTCGACGTGCGCGAGCAGCTCGCGCGGGTGCACCGCGCCGACCTTCAGGTACGGCGACATCCGGGAGGTGCCGTCCGTCGCCGGCAGGTCCCGCGCGGTGTCGTAGTCGTCCAGCCCGTTCTCCAGGAACTCCTCGAAGCGTCGGTGGGCGGCAGCGTTGCCGGCGTCTGGAAGCGGGACCGGTGACGCGTCGACGGCCTCGTCCAGCAGGGCGACTGCTGCCGGGTCCGAGGCGCCGTCGACCCAGCTCACCTCGGCCACGGGGAGAGGGTCCGGCCAGCCCTGCTCGCGCCAGGCCCGGCTGAACGGCGTGAACACCTGGTACGGCTCGCCCTTCTGCGTCCGGACGGTTCCCGGATCGACGGCGTACGGCGTGCCGGTCCCGGCCCGGGCGATCCCGGCCCGGTCCAGGGCGTCGGCAACCCGGCGGTCCCGCTGCACCCCGTACGGCGTGGTCTCGAGACTCAGGTGCACCGTGTCCGCTCCGTGTTCCGTCGCGACCGCCGGGACGACCACGGCCGGATCGCCGTACCGGACCAGCAGCCGCCCGCCGGTCTCGTCGGCGAGCGCGCGGACCGAAGCAGCCAGCCAGGCCCGCCGTACCGGCCCGGCTCCGTCCCACAGGACGGGGTCGATCACGAACAGGCCGACCACCGGTCCGTCCGCGGCTGCCGCGGTCAGCGCCGGGTGGTCCTGCAGGCGCAGGTCGCGGCGGAACCAGAGCACGGACGTCATCCGGAGAGCCTAGGGACCCCGGCAAAGCCGGTGCTGAGACGAAGAAACCCACCGGTAACCCATGTTCAGTAGGGTCGAAGCCATGTCCTACCTGCTGCGCGTCGAACTCCCGGACGTCCCCGGATCCCTGGGCCGTCTGGCGAGTGCCATCGGTGCGTCCGGGGCCAACATCGAGGCGATCGAGATCGTCGGCAAGGACGTCGGGGTCGCCATCGACGACGTCTTCATCACTCCCGACCACGGCGTGATGCCGGACAGCATCGTCTCCGCCTGCACCTCGCTGGACGGCGTCCGGGTGCTCTGGATCTCCAGGTACGCCGCCGGGGGCAACCTGTTCCTCGACCTGGAGGCCGTCGAGTCGATGACCCAGGACCCGGTCACCGCGATCGAGAAGCTCGTCGACGCCGTACCGGACGTGTTCCGCGTCGACTGGGGCATCCACCTGACCCGGCACGGCGACGGCGCCACCATCGAGCACGGCACCCCGGCCGCACCGACCGAGATCCCGACCGACGTGCTGTGGCCGGCGAATCTCGAGAAGGCGCAGGCCATCGACGTTCCCGTGGAGTGGAAGGACCTGGTGGTGGCTGCGTCCCCGCTGAATGCCGACGAGCTGGTCGTCGTCGGCCGCCGTGGTGGGCCCGAGTTCCTCGACTCCGAGATCGCCCGGCTGGCCCACCTGGTGGCGATGGCGGCCTCGCTGCGCAGGAACGCCTAGCCCGGCCCCGACGTCACTGCGGCTCCAGCAGGAGCACCGGGATCTCCCGGTCGGTCTTCTTCTGGTACTCCGCGTACGTCGACCAGGTGCTCACGGCGTACTCCCACCAGTCGGCCCGTTCGGCGCCGCTGAGCAGCCGGACGCTGTAGGTCTTCTTGACCGGCCCGTCCTGGAGGTCCACCACGGGGTTGGCGATGAAGTTGTAGTACCACTCCGGCTGCTCGTCGGCACCGCCCTTGGAGGCGATCGCGACGTACTTGCCGTCGCGCTCGACCCGCATCACCGGGTTCTTGCGCAGGTTGCCGGACTTCGCGCCGACCGAGGTGATCACCACGATCGGGTCGCCGGAGTCACGCAGCGTGTTTGCCTCGGCGCCGTCGGACGCCTCGTAGGCCTCGACCTGGTCGCGGACCCAGTCCGCCTTGCTGGGGACGTACGTTCCTTGAAGAGTCATACAGGCTCAATGCCCAGCGAGGCGCGTCGCATTCCCGCACCGATAGCCTCAGGCCCATGAGTGCGATCGAGGGCGTCAGTGAAATCTTCGACCCGGCTGACTGGGACGACGTCCCCGGCTTCGAGAACCTGACCGACCTGACCTATCACCGCGCGAAGGCGCACGGCACGGTCCGGATCGCGTTCGACCGTCCCGACGTCCTCAACGCCTTCCGTCCGCACACCGTCGACGAGCTGCTGCGCGCCCTCGAGCACGCCCGCTCCTGGGGAGACGTCGGCTGCGTGCTGCTGACCGGGAACGGGCCGAGCGCGAAGAACGGCAAGTGGGCGTTCTGCACCGGCGGGGACCAGCGGATCCGCGGCAAGGCCGGCTACCAGTACGAGGACAAGACCATCGGCGCCGCCGAAACGGGCGCCGAGGAACCGAGCACGATCGACAAGGCGAAGCTCGCGCGGCTGCACATCCTCGAGTGCCAGCGGCTGATCCGGTTCATGCCGAAGGTCGTGATCAGCCTGGTCAACGGTTGGGCGGCTGGCGGCGGGCACTCGCTGCACGTGGTCAGCGACCTGACGCTCGCCAGCATCGAGCACGGCCGGTTCAAGCAGACCGACGCCGACGTCGGCTCGTTCGACGGCGGGTTCGGGTCGGCGTACCTGGCGCGTCAGGTGGGCCAGAAGTTCGCCCGCGAGATCTTCTTCCTCGGTGCCGAGTACTCCGCCGAGGACGGCGTCCGGATGGGCACCGTCAACCGGGCCGTCCCGCACGCCGAGCTGGAGAAGACCGGTCTGGAGTGGGGACGGCTGATCAACGGCAAGAGCCCGACCGCGCAGCGGATGTTGAAGTACTCCTTCAACCTGATCGACGACGGCCTGGTCGGGCAGCAGCTCTTCGCCGGCGAGGCCACCCGGCTCGCCTACATGACCGACGAGGCCCAGGAGGGTCGCGACCAGTTCCTGGAGAAGCGCGACCCGGACTGGTCGCCGTACCCCTGGTACTACTGAAACGGCGCGTTTGCGCAGGTCAGGGGCTTAGGCCCACGCCCTCAGTCCGCACACAGCCCGCCAGAGATTCGCGCGCCGGGCCCGGCAGCTGCCTTTCGTGTGCGGTCTTCGGCCAGAGGTGGGCATAGGTGTTCAACTTCACCGGCGGGACGACTCAGCACGCGAACCGGGGGTAGGGACCTGCGACGGCGGGATCCGGGAGGACCACAGGGTCGCGGCGGGCACAGACCCGTCCCGTCCGAACATCGGCTAGGTGCGTAGTCAATCAGTCGGCCGGCGTCAAAGTTGGCGAGGAGCACGGCGTGAAGAGCATGACCCAGTGGTCGCTCTCGGGGTCGTGCAGCATCTCGCTGTCGAACGCCAGCAGACCTCTCGTCGGATGGTTGACGCGTTTCATCGCCGATGTCCAAGTCCCGATCTCTCCTCGCTGCCAGTGGCTGTTGAACTCGGGACTGACCCCGGAGAGCTCGCTGAACAAGGAATGAAGACGAGCATCGTCTGGGTAGATGCTGAGCGCCTTGCGAAGCTCGGCAGCGGCCACTCGGGCCAGCTGCGCTGCCCCGTCGCTTCCGAGGATCTTTCGGAGTTCCGTCGATGTGAAGGCCTGGTAGGCGATGTTGCGGCCGAAGGGCCCATCGCCGAACGCGGGCCCGAACAGGTCCGCTGCAGCGACGTTGAACGCGAGTACGTCGAGCCGGCCGTCGTGAACGGTGACCGGCATGGTGTCGTCCAGGCTGTCCAGCAGCAGTTGGAGCCCCGGCCGGATGCGCGAGGCTGGTGCTCGCGGCTGCGGAGGTAGTTCGCCGGCAAGACGAAACAGGTGAAGATTCTCGGCTGTGGAAAGCTGAAAAGCCCGTCCCAGCGCGCCGAGGATCTCCCGCGATGGGCGCGGTGCCCGTCCCTGCTCTAGCCGTGTGTAGTACTCGACCGAGATACCGGCGACATCGGCGAGCTCCTGCCGCCGCAGCCCCGGCACGCGCCGGACGGAGGACCGCAGGTTGCCCGGCCGATCGGGTGGAGTCATCTGCGCCCGCCGGTGTCGCAGGAACTCCCCGAGCACCGGTCGGCCGTTCTGTCCCATCGACCCATTGTTCCACCGACTCGATCGGCGCGGACCCGGCTGCATGGTCCTCTCGGTACCAGCCTGGAGGGGGCCTTCCTCCTTGTCCCGACGTTCCACACACTGACGGTGCAGCCGATCGCCTGATCGTGCTCGCGACCCGGCCAGTCCAGATCAGGAGCATCACATGGTCCCCGCAGCCCGAACGCTCGTCATGACCGGTGCCACCCGCGGGATCGGTCTCGCTGCAGCGCGCGAGGTCCTTCGTCGTAGCCCGGAGACCCACATCGTGGTGCTCGGGCGAGGCTCCTCGGCCGCCGAGGTGCTGCCAGGCCTCCAAGAAATCTCTCCGCACGTCTCGACCGTGGACGTCGATCTGTCGAGCAGGACGAGCATCGACGCTGCCGGCGCACAGGTGGAAGATCGTCTCGATTCCGGCGAGCTGCCTCCACTACGGGGCCTCGTCTTCAACGCGGGGATCCATCTCTCCGATGCGTTGCAGGCCACGGTGGACGGCTACGAGAGGACGTTCGCCGTGAACGTCATGTCCACTCACCAACTGCTGCGGCAGCTTCACCCCCATATCCAGGCGCCGGCGCGCATCGTCGTCACGGTCAGCGACGCGCACTTCGGCGATCTCCGGCACACCGCGGGAACCATGCCCGCACCACGATGGGCCATCCCGGAGGTCTCCCGCCCCGGAGCCTTCCGCCGCTCCGGAAGCGTCCGAGCCGGCCGTCGTGCCTACGTGACGAGCAAGCTCGGTGGTGTGCACCTGGTCCACGAATGGGCCCGGCTGCTGCCCGCCGGCGTCGACATCCTCGCCTACAACCCCAGCCTGGTGGTCGGAACCGGGCTCGCGCGCGAGGCCGGGGGAGCGCTTCCCTTCCTGATGAGCAAGATCATCCCGCTGGTCGCGGTCACGTCCCTGGTGGACACCCCGGTTCCGGCAGGCAGCAAGCTCGCTGACGTCATCCTCGGCGTCACACCCGCCGAGACCGGCACCTACATTCATCGGGAGAAAGTCGTGGCGTCTTCCGTCGAGTCCTATGACAGCGATCGCGAACGCGAGCTCTGGGACTGGCTCGAGACGGTCTCACGGACAAGCTGCTAGGGGTCTGCAGGTCGACTCGGCGGTCAGATCTCCGATACCGGGCTGCCCGCACCTGATCTCACGCGGGTTGCGACCGGCGACGACGGCCACCTGGTCGATGAGGGTCCCGGCCTCGGTGAGGGCCTGTGACGTCATCGCGGCCTGGCTCACGAGCCATCCATCTGCGGCTCTACCTGTGAGCTCCAGCATCCGCGGCTTCATGCCTCCCACGTGGATCGGCATGCGGTGGGCTGCCTGGGGCCCCCGCTTGGCGCCGCTGAGGCGGTAGTGGCTCCCGTCGACGTGTACGCCGCCGGCGGCCTCGGTGTCCGGCCGACCGCGTGGTGGTGCTTCTCCGCGCAACCCGGGCAGGTAGGGGTGCTCCTGGAACGCCACCAGGTCCAGGCCGAGATCCTCCGCGAGTCTCGCGAGCTCGACCGCCTGCTGAGGGGCGCTGCTGGTGGGGTTGATGAAGGAGCCAAACTCCAGAGCGCGTCCGTAGGCCATAGTGCGGTCCGTCCTCTACTAGCGGGTTCAGGCGACGATGGCGAGGCCCCGACCCGCCTCCTGGGCCGAGGCCAGCGCCTCGTCATGTCTGGGTGCGCCGGTCCCGGCGCCGCAATGTCAGTGGACCTCCGCACCCAGGGCGAGCTCGAAGCCGGCACCGTTGCGTGCCAGGCCCATGAGCAGGAGACCTGCCTGCTCGAGCAGCGGGGCTGCTTGCAGGCCGCCGGCGTCGAGCGGCCTCAGTTCCAGGCTGTCCAGGAACGTGCCGAGGGTGGCCTTCGCCTCGGCGCTGTCGCCTGCGATGAACGCGTCCAGCGGGGTGCCCTTCGCCAGGACGTGGCCGAAGATCGTGTTGAGCGCCTTCACCACGTGGGCGCTGTCGGGGGCGACAGCGGCTACCTCGTGGGCAGCCGAGCTCGGGGTCACCAGACCGTTGGCGTCTGCGTTGAACGGGTTGGAGATGTCGACGAGGATCTTGTCGGCCAGCGCGTCCCCGAAGCTCGAGACCGCGTCGACCACGCCGTCGTACAGGACCGCGACGATGACGATGTCGCCCTTCGGGACGTCGCCGTAGGTGCCGACGGTGGTTCCGTTGCCGATCCGGTCGGCGAGAGCCTGGGCCGTGGCCGTGTTGCGGCTGAGCAGTTCGACGGTGTGGCCGTGGTTGACCGCTCGGGTTCCGATCGCGGTGGCCATGTTGCCCGATCCGATGATGCTGATGGTGGTCATGATGTGGGTTCCTTCGTGTTGGTGGTGTGCAGAGTTGGTGCGGTGCGGCTGCTTGTGCGGGCGGTGGCACCGCGATCGGTGTGGGCATCGGGGTGCCACCCGCCAGGCGTTGTTGTTGTCAGATGAGTCCTCCGGCGATCTCGTCGAGAGGCTCGGGCTGGCCGCTGTCCTGGTGGAACCGGGTGCCGCCGCGGATCAGGGCGCCGGTGAGGGCTGCCCCTGCCCAGAAGGCGCCCGCGGCCCACCAGAAGCCGACGGTGAACCCGTGCACGGTGGCGTCGACGATGGCGGTGCTGCCGTGGTCGGCGAGGTAGTTGCTGGTGGCCGTGGCGACGAAGGTGCTGATCACGGCGATTCCTAGTGCTGCGCCGATCTGCTGGGCGACGTTGTTGATCGCGCCCGCAGCACCGGCGTCACGCGGTTCGACGCCCATCTGGGAGAGAGCGACCGCGGAGACGATGGCTGACCCGATGCCGGCTCCGGCCAGGATCAGCCCGGGCAGTACCCAGGTCGCGTAGTGACTGTTCGCGTCGGCCTGGGTCAGCAGCGCCGCGCCGGCTCCGCCAATGGTCAGACCGCCGGCGACGATGGCCCGCATGGTCAGGTGCTTGACCAGCACGCTCTGGGTCACCGTTGCGACGACGGCGACGGTCACCATCATCGGCAGGAACGCGAGTCCGGTCTTGAACGGGGAGTAGCCCAGGACGCCTTGGAAGTAGTACGTCAGGAACAGGAACAGGGCGAACACCCCGGCCTGGCCCAGCAGGAGCGTCAGGAGGCCGGCACCGCGGTTGCGGTCGGCGACCACGCGCAGCGGCACGAGCGGGTTCCGGTCGATCTTCTGGAAGGTGACGAAGACGATCAGGAGGAGGCCGCCGGCGATGAGGGAAGTCAGAGTGATGGCAGCGCCCCATCCATCGGTCGCGGCTTTCGACGCTCCGAAGACCAGCCCGAAGACCCCCGCCGTCCCGAGGATGGTGCTGGGCACGGAAAGCTTGGGCTTGTTGGGCTCGGTGGAGTTGTGCAGGAGCGCGAGTGCGCCGACGATCCCGACGACAGCGAAGACGACGTTGACGTACATGGTCCAGCGCCAGTCGGCGTAGTCGGTCAGTACCCCACCGAGCATCAGGCCGATTGCCGAGGAGCTCCCGGCAACGGCACCGAAGATGGCGAACGCCTTGTTGAGCTCGTTGCGGTCGGTGAAGATGATCATGATCAGCGACAACGCCGCAGGCGCCATCACCGCGGCGAATCCGCCCTGGACGGCGCGCGCCGTGATGAGCGTCGCGATGTTGGGGGCCGCGCCCCCCACAGCTGAGGCGATCGCAAAGCCGATGAGACCCACGATGAACACGTTCTTGCGACCGAACGCGTCGGCCAGCCGTCCCCCGAGCAGGAGCAAGCTGCCGAAGGCGAGCAGGTAGGCGGTGACCACCCACCCGCGGGCGTCGTCGGAGAAGCCGAGGTCTGCCTGCATCGAGGGCAGGGCCACGTTCACGATCGTGGCGTCGAGCAGCAGCATCATCTGGGCGATGAGGATGACCCCCAGGGCCAACCACCGTCGCTGGTGGTGGGGATTGTCGGGAGCGGCTGGTTGCGCTCCGGCGGCCACGGCGGGATCGCTGGTGTTGAGGCTCATCTTGTTCACTCCTGGTCGGGTCAAGTCGGAGCGCCAAGTTGAGGCACCCCTCCGGTAGTTAGAGGTGTAACCGGAGGCATGCCTCATTCTATTCCGGAGGGGTGCCTCCGCACAGTTGGTAGACTGTTCACATGAGCCAGACCGACGTCCACCAGGGACAGCGCCCCCTGCGCCGCGACGCCCGGGAGAGCCACGACAAACTCATTGCGGCGGCGCAGGCAGAGTTCGCTGCCCGCGGCGTCGAGGCCTCCTTGGAGAAGATCGCGCGCGACGCCGGCGTCGCCATCGGCACCCTGTACCGGCACTTCCCAGCGCGCCTGGACCTGCTCATGGCTGCCCTGAGGCCACGGCTCCAGGAGTTCGTCGACGGCGCGGACAAGGCCATGGCTACCGACGACCCGTGGGACGCCTTCGTCGCCTACCTGGAGAACCTGTTCGCCGTGCAGGCCGGAGACCGAGGCTTCAACGACTTCCTCTCCCGCCGGTTCCCGGGCAACGCCGAGACCGAGCACATCCACGACGTGATGTGCCAACAGATCGACGACGTTCTCGCCCGGGCTCAGGAAGCTAGCAAGGCGCGCCCGGACATCACCCGGGCAGACATCGTCAACCTGATCTGGTCAAACGGCCGGATCATCGACGCCACCAGCGCCAAGGCGCCCACGGCCTGGCGACGCCAGCTCCACCTCATGCTCGACGCGTACCGGGCAGAGCGCGCCCACCCGATCCCTGAACCGCCGATGACCGACGAGCAGCTCTACGACGCCATGGTCCACCTCAGCAAGGTGAAGTAGCGCTCCATCAACCCCGGGTGGCTGGGAGTGGCGTCCGCGTACGACATCAAGTCAAGGTCGGCGGATCTGTGGACTACACACCATGTGCGGATGAGTCCGGACTGACTGGGCGAACTGTTCGCGACGCTGAGTGGCAACCTCACC
>JAOPXD010000069.1 GCA_025965315.1 Marmoricola sp. | reverse complement strand
CCGAGTCCGTGACGGCGACCTCGAAGCCGTCGAAGAAGTCGGTGACGAACGCGAGCGCCTCGGCCTCGGACCGGTCCGGGGCGAAGCGGTGGTTCACGGTGATCACGCAGGCGTCGGGGATGACGTTCGTGGCGACTCCCCCGCTGATCAGGACGGCGTTCAGCCCCTCGTGGTACTCCAGCCCGTCGATCACCGGTGTGCGCGCGACGTAGCCGTTGAGGCGGCCCAGGACCGCAGCAGCACCGTGGATCGCGTTCGCCCCGCGCCACGACCGCGCGGGGTGGGCTCGCTCGCCGCGGGTGGTGACCTCGACCCGCAAGGTGCCCTGGCAGCCTGCCTCGATGCCGCCGTCGGAGGGCTCCATCAGGATGGCGAAGTCCGCTGCCAGCAGCTCGGGACGGGCCTCGCCGATCAGGCGGAGACCGTTGTAGGTGGCGTCGATCTCCTCGCCCTCGTAGAACACGTACGTGATGTCGCGGACCGGGTCGGTGACGTCGGCGGCGAGCTTGAGCGCCACCGCGACACCGCCCTTCATGTCGCAGGTGCCCAGGCCGTGCAGCAGGGTGCCGTCGTTGCGCGAGGGCAGGTTGTCGTTCAGCGGGACCGTGTCGACGTGCCCCGCGATCACCACCCGCTCACCGCGGCCGAGCTCGGTCCGCGCGACCAGGGAGTTCCCGATCCTGGTCACCCTCAGGTGCGCGAGCCCCGCGAGGGCAGCCTCGATCTCGTCGGTGATCGACTTCTCGTTGCGGCTGACCGACTCGATGTCGACCAGTGCTTCGGTGAGCGCGACGACGTCCGCAGTCAGGTCCAGGGGCATGGAGCCATCATCTCAGTGCACCGGGAAGACGCAGAACTCATTTCCCTCGGGATCGGCGAGAACCGTCCAGCGCGGCATCTCCCACAGCACCGTGGCGCCTCGTTCCAGGAAGTCGTCCACCTCGCCGTACAGGTCCCAGTGCCAGCGGTTCTTCACCGTCTTGGGCTCCGGGATGTCGTCGTCGAAGACCCACGCCTCCATCGGCATCCCCGGGATGTGCTCGATCCACTTCCAGGGCTTGCCGGGCTCGCTGCGCAGCTCGACGCCGAAGACCTCGGCCCACCAGCCACCGATCGCGTCCGCGTCCACCGAGTCCACGCACAGCTCCATCGCCCGGTACGCGCCGAGCTCCTCGGGCTCGCGCAGGAAGGCGCAGAACTCCCCGCCCTCGGGGTCGGCCATCACCGTCCAGCGGATCCCCGACTCGTCAAGCCCGGTGTCCTGGGGCCGGAGCACCGTCGCCCCGAGCCCGGTCAGGGTGGCGATCTCGTCGGTGACCACATCGACGTGCACGCGGTGCTTCACCGTCCTCGGCTCCGGGACCGGGCAGAGCGCGATCCCCATCCCCTCCTCGGCACCGACCACGTCGCCCGGGTCAGCCGGGCTCGAGGCCGCGACGAAGTCGCAGCCGGTCGCGGCGGCCCAGAACCGGCCGAGCGCGTTGACGTCCTGCCCCTCGGCGGGGTGCGTGTCGAGACAGAGTTCCTTGAAGGTCGCGATACCCATGGCACCAGCCTGTCACCTCCTGCTTGGTGACGCACCGGTAGCCTGAACGGCATGTCCGCACCGGCTTCTGGCTCCCCCGCTCACGCCTGGGGCTTCGGTCTCGCGACGATCGCCGATGATGGTTCCACCCTGGACACCTGGTACCCGGCTCCGGCCCTGGGCGAGGCCCCCACCGACGCGGTCGCTCCCGGGTTCCTGACCGGCCTGGTGACCAAGGACCCGGTTCGCCAGGTGCACACCGAGGTGGTGCTGCGCGCGATCACGCTCACCGATGCCCCGGTCGACGCGAGTGACGCCTACCTGCGGCTGCACCTGCTGAGCCACCGACTGGTCGCCCCGCACGGGCAGAGCCTGGACGGGCTGTTCGGCCTGCTCTCGAACGTCGTCTGGACCAGCCGTGGGCCGTGCTCGGTCGTCGGCTTCGAGGAGGTCCGCGCGGGGCTGCGCGCCGACGGCCCGGTCGAGGTCTTCAGCATCGACAAGTTCCCCCGGATGACCGACTACGTGGTGCCGACCGGCGTACGGATCGCCGATGCGGACCGGGTCCGCCTCGGCGCGCACCTGGCCGAGGGCACCACGGTCATGCACGAGGGCTTCGTGAACTTCAACGCCGGTACGACGGGCGCGTCGATGGTCGAGGGGCGGATCTCGGCCGGCGTCGTCGTCGGCGACGGGTCGGACATCGGCGGGGGCGCCTCGATCATGGGCACGCTGTCCGGCGGCGGCAGCCAGGTCGTCTCGGTCGGCCAGCGCTGCCTGCTCGGTGCGAACGCGGGCATCGGGATCTCGCTCGGCGACAACTGCGTCGTGGAGGCCGGCTGCTACGTCACGGCCGGCACCAAGGTCACCGTCGTCGACCAGGGTCGGTCCCGGGTGATCAAGGCTCTGGAGCTCTCCGGCCACGACCACGTCCTCTTCCGGCGCAACTCGGTGAGCGGCGCGGTCGAGGCCGTCCCGTGGCAGGCCGAGGGCATCGCGCTCAACGCCGATCTGCATGCGAACTAGATACTTCGTCTTCCTGCTCGTCATCGCCGTGGTGGCGGGCGTCGGGGTCGCGATCTACCGCGGCACCGGACCGTTGCCCGACCCCGCGAGCTGCCACGCGAAGGTCGCCGGCCGCACGGTCGACCTGGATCCTGGCCAGGGCCAGATCGCGGCCCTGATCGCGGCGATCGGGGTGGAGCGCGGACTGCCTGCCCGGGCGGTGTCGATCGCGCTGGCCACGGCGTACCAGGAGAGCAAGATCAACAACCTGACCGGTGGTGACCGCGACTCGATCGGCATCTTCCAGCAGCGGCCGTCGCAGGGGTGGGGCACCCCGGCCCAGATCAGCAACCCGTACTACTCGATCAACAAGTTCTACGAGGCGCTCGAGCAGATCGACGGCTACCAGACGATGCGGATCACCGAGGCCGCGCAGCGGGTGCAGCGCTCGGGCTATCCCGAGGCGTACCAGGCGCACGCACCCGACGCTCGGGCCCTCGCCTCTGCGCTCACCGGCTTCAGCCCCGGTGGCACCTTCACCTGCGTGGTGAAGCAACCCTCCGGCAAGGGAACCGCCAGCGGCATCTCGTCCGCCCTGGCGAAGGCGTTCGGACCCCTCGACATCACCCGGACCGGATCACGTCAGGACCTGAGCGTCGCCGTCTCCGCCGACCAGGACGGCAACCGCCGCGGCTGGGCGGTCGCCCAGTTCCTGGTCGCGTACGCCGGCCCCCTGAAAGCCGTCACCGTCTCCTTCGACGGCAAGACCTGGCACACCGGTCGCGCCTCCGAGAAGGGTTGGAAGACGTCGAACGCCCCTTCCGGCGAGGTCACCGTCTCCGTCGGCTGAGCTACCCGGCTCGGAGTCGGGAGACGGCGGCGTCGATCCGTTCGTCGGTGGCGGTGAGGGCGACCCGGACGTGCTGGGCGCCGGCGACGCCGTAGAACGTTCCCGGAGCGACCAGGATCCCTCGGTCGGCGAACCAGTCGACGGTGGCCCAGCAGTCCTCGTCACGGCTGACCCACAGGTAGAGGGCACCTTCGGAGTGGTCGATCCGGAAGCCTGCCGATTCCAGCGCTGCTCGGAGACGGGTACGGCGCGCGGCGTACCGGGCGTGCTGCTCGGCGACGTGCACGTCGTCGTTGAGCGCGGCGATCATCGCCAGCTGCTGCGGGCCCGGGAGCTGCAGGCCGAGGTTCTTGCGGACCGCGAGCAGCTCCGCGATCACGGCCGTGTCACCGGCGACGAACGCACACCGGTACCCCGCCAGGTTGGAGCGCTTCGAGAGCGAGTGCACCGCGAGGATGCCGTCGGTGCTGTCGCCGCAGACCTCGGGGTGCAGCACCGAGACCGGGGTGAGCCCCGGCTCCCAGACGAACTCCAGGTAGCACTCGTCGGAGACCAGCAGCACCCCGCGTTCACGGCACCACTCCACGACCTTGCGCAGGTGCTCCACGGGCAGCACCCGTCCGGTCGGGTTCGACGGCGAGTTGATCCAGAGGATCTTCGGCGTCTCCGGTCCGATCGACGTGAGCGAGTCGGTAGCCAGGGTCCGGGCACCGACGAGCGCAGCCCCGACCTCGTACGTCGGGTAGGCCAGCTCCGGCTGCACCACCAGGTCACCGGGACCGACGCCGAGATGGGTCGGCAGCGACGCGATCAGCTCCTTCGAGCCGATCACCGGGAGCACGGCGTCGATGCCGAGCCCGGTCACGCCGAAGCTGCGCGAGAGCCAGTCGACGCACGCCTGCCGGGTCGCGGCCAGCCCCACCGTCAGCGGGTAGCCGGGTGAGTCGGCCGCAGCGATCAGGGCGCGCTGCACCACCGCGGGGGTGGGGTCGACAGGAGTACCGACCGAGAGGTCCACGACCCCGTCAGGATGCGCGCGCGCCCGATCGCCGTACGGCGTCAGGTGGTCCCACGGAAAATCCGGGAGCCGGCCCGAGACCGCCCCGGAGACAGGCAGGGACACGCTCAGCTTTCGTCGTGTTCCTGCGGAGGCAGCGCAGCAACCAGGGCGTGGTCCTGCTCGATCAGGCCCATCTTGGCCGCGCCGCCGGGAGAGCCCAGGTCGTCGAAGAAGTGCACGTTCGCGTCGTAGTACTCCTTCCACTCACCCGGGGTGTCGTCCTCGTAGTAGATGGCCTCGACCGGGCAGACCGGCTCGCAGGCGCCGCAGTCGACGCACTCATCCGGGTGGATGTACAGCATCCGCTTGCCTTCGTAGATGCAGTCGACGGGACATTCGTCGACGCAGGCACGGTCCTTGAGGTCAACACAAGGCTGGGCGATGACGTAGGTCACCTGGATCCTCCTGAGGTACTCGTCCGGTACGGACTGGGGCAAAGCCTAGTATCCCGAACGTGAGTCCTACAGGCAGTCCCGAGTTTCGACACGTGATCAAACCGGGAGCCGCCCACACCCTCGGTCCGCACGTCGTCGGTCAACGGGTCGTCGTACGCCGGATCCTGCCCGGCCGGACGGGCCCGAGCGGCGGTCCGGCGATGACCGACCTGCTCGGTGTCTGCGAGTCCTGGGACGCCACCAGCGCCACGATCCGCGGCGAGGACGGCGCCCTGACCACGATCGCGCTGGCCGACATCGTGTCCGGCAAACCGGTACCGCCGAGGCCGTCGCGCTTCACCCGGCTCTCGGCCGACGAGGTCGAGGACCGCGCCGGCGCCCTGTTCGTGCCGAAGGAGACCGAGCAGGTCGGCGAGTGGGTGCTGCGCTACACCGGGGGCGCGAACGCCCGGCCGAACTCGCTGCTCCCGGTCGGCGATCCGCGCACCACCCTCGACGAAGCGCTGGCCCGCACCCACGCCTTCTACGCCGAGCGGGACCGCTCGGCGTGCGCCCAGGTCGTCGTCGGCTCACCGGTGCAGGTCGAGCTCGAGGCCCGCGGCTGGACCGCCCTGCGCCCCGGCGAGGCCGACACCGAGGTCCAGCTGGCCGGCGTCTCCGCGGTCCGACGCGCGCTGGCCGGGACCGAGACCGGCACGGTGACCCACCAGGACCGGATCAGCCGCGCCTGGCTCACCGGCAACGAGCGCGCCCTGGCCAACTACGACGCGGTCGCTGCCTCGTTGGCGCTGCGTGAGGCCACCTTCGCCACCATCGACGCCGGGTCCGCGCAGCTCGCCCACGGCCGGGTCAGCATCGAGGACGACTGGGCCTTCGTCGCGGACCTCCTCGTCAGCCGCGACCACCGCCGCCAGGGCCTCGCCCGGACGATGATGGCCGCCCTCACCGAGTGGACCGCCGAGCGGGGCGCCTCGGTGATGCTCCTCCAGGTCGTCGGCGACAACGACGCCGCCCTGCGTCTGTACGCGGACCTGGGCTTCGAGTACCACCACTCCTACCGGCACCTGGTGGCGCCCGCCTGACCTCAGAGGCCGTTGAACAGGTCCGTCTCGAGGTCGAATTCGTTGAACGGCGCGGCCGGGACACCCTTGGCGATCCGGAAGAACTCGTTGCCCCAGAAGTCGCTCTCGGAGCCTTCTGCCATCACGAAGAACGGGCTGTCCGCGGTGATCTGGGTGGCGTGCGCGCGGAGCGCGGCCATCTTCTGCTCGTAGTACGCGTTGCCCTCGACCATCGCGCTGAGGTTGACGTCCTCGGTGACGAAGGGCGGCAGGTTGTCGGGATCCATGCCCTCGAAGCTGGTGGTGTCGCCGGCCTCCCGCAGCCGGCGCAGGCCCTCGCGCATCCGGCTCGCTGACATCGCGCCCCAGTAGATCTTGGGGATGTCGTGCGAATCCCCGAGGTCCGGCCGGTACGACGGCACCGCGGCAAGCGCGGCAGCGTAGGTGGCGACCCGGTGGGCCTGGATGTGGTCGGGGTGGCCGTAGCCGCCGAACTGGTCGTAGGTGACCATCACCTGCGGCCGGACCTCACGGATCACCGTGACGAGGTGGTCGGCCGCTTCGGTCAGGTCGGCGTGCCAGAACGCGTTCGCGTGCACGTCGTCGGCCGGGATCGCGTAGCCGTCGTCGTGCCACTTCATCCCGGAGTCGCGGTACGTACCGAAGCCGCCGAGGTAGCGGTAGTCCGTGACCCCGAGTGCGGCCATCGCAGCGGTCAGCTCGATCTTGCGCTGGTCGCCGAGGGTGTCGTCCTGGTCGGCGGCCATGTGGGCCATCTCGGGCACCAGGATCTCGCCCATCTCGCCCCCGGTGCAGGTGACCAGGGTGACCCCGGTCCCTTCGGCGACGTACCTGGCCATCGTGGCGCCCTGGCCGATGCTCTCGTCGTCGGGGTGTGCGTGCACGAGAAGCAGGTGCTTGTCCATGCTCCAGACCCTAGTGGGCGCCACCCACAGGCTGATCGGTGAGTTCGCTCACGAACGGGACGTCCGCGGCAAGCCACGGCACCGTGCCCAGCTCCGCGAGCGTCAGCCAGCGGATCTCGTCGTGGTCGCCGGCCTGGGGAACCGGGTCGCCGGAGACGAGACGACCCAGCGCCACCCGGAGCTCGAGGTCGGCGCTGATCGCCTCGGTGCGGTCGAACCAGCCGACCACCTCGACCACGCAGCCCAGCTCCTCACCGATCTCCCGGACCGCCGCCTGCTCAGGACTCTCCCCGAGCTCGACCTTGCCACCGGGGAACTCCCAGCCACCGGCGTCAGGACCGGAGGCGCGACGAGCGGCCAGGACCCGCCCCTGGTCGAGGATCGCGACGCCGACGACGGTCTGCACGTCAGCTCCTCGGCTGCAGGGCCAGTTGCCGCGACTGGGCGACGAGACGTCCGGTGGAGTCCCAGACCTCACAGTCCTCCTCGAACAACCCGCCCGCAACCGTGCGGGTCCGGTGCCGCACGATCACCCAGCCCGGCGCAGGCTTCGCCCGGACGTGAGCGGTCAGCTCGAGCGTCGGGGCCCACCCGGGCCAGCCGAGGTCGAAGGTGACCGGCGGCAGCGCGTCGACGACCATCAGCAGCGCGATCGGGTCGAGCGGCCGGTCGTCGGCCAGCTTGAACCAGCCCTGGATGACGCCCTGGCGACTCGGCTGACCCACGGCCCACAACGCCGACGCAGGATCCAGACGAGTGCCGAAGCGATCGAGCAGCGGGGCGATCTTCTTGAAGTCCGGGGGCGCGTCGGACGCCAGCAGGCAGTCCTCGACCGGTGCCAGCTCGGGCGCCTTCAGGACCAGGCCCAGCTGTTCTGCCTCGGCGTCACGCGTCGCGTCGAGGGCGTCCAGGTCGCCGAAGGTGGCGTGCGAAGCGATCCGCGGGACCGGCACCCCCGCCACGTCCTGGACCAGGGTGGCCTCGATCGTGGAGAACCGGCCGCCCGAACGCAGCACCCGGGTCTCGACGTACGCCGGGCCGGCGACCGCAGCGCTCAGGAAGTGCGCGCTGACCGAGAACGGGTCGACGTGGCCCTTGGTCGGAGCCTGGAGACCGAGCTCGGCGCGGACGGCGTTGCCGATGATCCCCAGCAGGTAGCCGCCGTTGACCCCTCCGCCGACCACCCAGCCGGTGCCGAGGTCCGCGTCGTACCGGCCGTTGCCGACAGGGCGGACCGCGGTGTCGCGGTCGAACTCGAATGTCATCCTCTGGCTCCTGTCGGGTACCGTCCGCAAGGACCTTTCGACCTTAGGGGAACCAGCCTTGTCCGTCCGTCGTGGTGCCCTCACCGCCGCTGTCACGCTGCTCACGGTCGCCGCGGTGGCCGGGTGCGGCGGCTCCTCGAAGCCTGCAGCGGTCGCGCCGCACTCGAGCGCACCCAGCCCGGCCGCCCCGACCGCCGCCCTGGACCCTCCCGAGCCGACGAACACCACGCTCGAGGTGCCGAAGGCGAAGGCGACGATCTCGCCCTCGGCCACGTTGTCAGCCGTTCCCGGCGCGAGCGATCTGCCGGTGCCGCACGGTTCGCCCCGCACGATCGAGGGGTTCCCGGTCCCGCCGGGCGTGCACGTGAAGGACCCCGGCCCGATCGACGACACCTGGCAGTTCGACATCCCGACGAAGACCCCCGACGAGGTGATCGCCTTCTACAAGCGGGTGCTCCCCCAGATGGGCTTCACCGTGCGCACCGACGTCACCTACACGATCGGCTACGAGAAGGTGCGCTGGGACCTTGCGTTCGACGGTCCGGTCTCGGGCACGATGGTGCGCGACAAGCGCGACGGCACCGTCTTCGTGGTGGTCAATCCCCCGGGTCAGAAGGCCCTTCCCGGGGACCAGTAGCGGTCAGGGCGACGGCTGCAGCACCGTGCAGCGGGTGCCCGAGTAGATCGTCGGCATGCACTGGTTGCAGTGGATGCAGATGCCGCGGTCGGTCTCGCCGCGCTGCATCCGGTTGACCAGGTCGGGCTCGCGCAGCAGCGCCCGCCCCATCGCGACGAACTCGAAGCCCTCCGCCATCGCCCGGTCCATGGTCGCCCGGGTGTTGATCCCACCGAGCATGATCAGCGGCATCGAGACCGCTTCGCGGAACGCGAGCGCCTTCTCCCGCAGGAACGCCTCCTCGAAGTCGTAGGACTTGAAGAACCGCTTGCCGATCGGGGTCCTGAGCCCGAGCCGGACCGCAGGCGGCATGTTCGCCGCGAACTCCTTGAGCGGGACGTCGCCACGGAACAGGTACATCGGGTTGAGCAGGGAGCTGCCGGCGCTGAGCTCGAGCGCGTCGAGGTGACCGTCGGCCTCGAGCAGCTGCGCGAACTCCAGCGTCTCCGGCATCGAGAACCCCACCGGGGATCCCTCGGTCATGCCGACCTTCGCGGTGACCGCGACCGCGTCGCCGACCTCCTCGCGGACGACCCGGGCCACATCGCGAGCGAACTTCGACCGGTTCGCCAGCGATCCGCCCCAGCCGTCCTTGCGCCGGTTCTGGCCGGGAGCGAGGAACGAGCTGAGCAGGTAGCCGTGCGCCATGTGGATCTCGAGGACGTCGAACCCGGTCTCGACCATGATCCGTGCGGTCCGGACGTAGTCCTTGGTGATCCGGGCGATGTCCGCAGCGCTCGCCGAGCCGATCATCTGCATGCTCAGCGGTGACGGCATCTTCGAGGCCGCCAGCGCCCGTACGCCGTTGGAGCGGCCGTTCGCCACCGGGCCCGCGTGGCCGAGCTGCCCTGCCACCTTCGCCCCGGTCTCGTGGATGGCGTCGGTCAGCCTGGCCAGACCCGGGGCCGACTCGTCGTTGACGACGATGACCTCCTTCTGGGTCCGGCCCTCGGGCGCGACCGCGAGGTAGGCGACCGTGGTCAGGCCGACCCCGCCGCGGGCCGGGGCCAGGTGGTAGTCGATGAGCTCGTCGGTGACCAGCCCGTACGGCGTACGGCCCTCGAAGGTGGCTGCCTTGACGGTCCGGTTGCGCAGCCGGACCGGACCGAGGACAGCGGGCTCGAAGACGTTGTTCACCATGGGCCGACGGTAACACCGGACGAGACGCTGCGTCTCGTTTGCGGCCGCGTGATGCCCTACGCTGGTCGACGTGACCGCAGCAGCAACGACCCCCCGCCGGCGCAGCGAGCGAGCGCGGGTCGCGATCCTCGAGGCGACCAACGAGCTCCTGCACGAGCACGGTCTCGAGCAGCTGAGCATCGAGGCGGTCGCGGCGCGTGCCGGGGTCGGCAAGCAGACGATCTACCGCTGGTGGCCCAACCGGGCGATCCTGATCGCCGACGCGCTGCTCGACCGCGACGACCTCGCACCAGCCCCGCCGGCCGACACCGGCGACGCGATCACCGACCTCGGGCGCTGGGCGGGAGACCTGGCAGCGTCCCTCGGATCCCCGCGTGGGGCGGCGACCCTGCGGATGCTGACCGCTGCCGCGACCGCGCACCCGGAGACCTCGCGCCGGCTGCACGAGAAGTTCAGCGGTCCGCTCCAGGACTACGCGAACGCCAGGCTCGCCGCCGCACCCGAGCTCCGCACGACCCCGAGCCAGCGGCGCAACGCGGTCGACGCGATCATCGGCGGAATGGTGTTCCGGGTGCTCGCGCACCAGGAGCTCACCCGGCGCGGTGCCACCGAGATGACGCGGACCGTGCTGCGGGGTCTGTCCTGAGCAGCCTCAGGAAGGCCCGGCGTCGTTCTGCACGACGCTCTCGAAGTCGCCCGACCACTTCGGGATGATGAAGATGCCCTCCGCCTCGAGCGCGACGCCGGCACCACCGGTGATGGTCGCCTCGACGAAGACCTTGCGGCCCTCCTCGCGCGCGATCCGCCCGACCAGGCGTACCCGACCGAGCGGCAGCGGGTTGCGGTACACGAGGGTGAGGGTCCCGGTCACCGTGACCCGGCCCATCTGGCTGGCGGTGACGCCCATCAGGTGGTCGAGCAGGAGCGCACTGACTCCCCCGTGCACGCAGCTCGGAGGACCTTCGTAGGCCGCGCCGAGATCGACGTCGGCCGTCATGCTGCCGTCCGCCCCGTGCACGACCTCCATCGGCGGCGCCGCGCCGTTGCGCAGCCCGATCGCCGCGTTGCCCCAGTTCCACGCGCGGCCGCTGGCGTTGTAGTTGACCCCCGCCGGGCCGTCGATCTGGTCCTCGCGCAGGCGGGCGGTGATCTCCTCGATGGCCGCGATCGCCGGTCCGACCACGTCGTCGCCGGTCCGGCTGCGGATCGTGGCGTCGACGAGCCCGCGGACCGCCTCTGCCAGGGGCCCGTAGCGCGCCTCGAGGGCATCCACCTCGGCGTCGGTGACGTCGACGAGCTTGAACGCGGTCATCTCCATCGGTCATCCTCCGGACTCAGCGAGACGCAGCGTCTCGCGGACGCAGCGTAGCCTCCCGGCCGGTGCCGGCCGTCGCCGACTGCCCGTACCAGCCCGAGCGCAGACCTTGTCTGCGGAACTTCCTATGGTCAAACGAACGCAAATACGGTCTGATGTATGCGTGCTCGCTTCACGATTCCGTAACGCGATCCTGACCGCGCTCGCTGCAGTAGTCGTTGCGGCCTCCCTAGCCGGTTGCGGTTCCGACAAGAGCAAGTCGGCCAGGACGACGACCCTGACCGTCTATGCCGCGTCCTCGCTGACCGGCACCTTCACTGAGCTCGGCAGCAAGTTCGAGGCTGCCCATGCCGGCGTGAAGGTCAGCTTCAGCTTCGGCGGTTCGTCGGATCTCGTGACCCAGATCGAGCAGGGCGCGCCAGCAGACGTCTTCGCGTCCGCCGACGCGGGGAACATGGACAAGCTGACGGCGGAACATCTCGACGGCCGGACGCCGAAGAACTTCGCGTCCAACACCCTCGAGATCGTGACGCCCCCGGACAATCCCGCGCACATCTCCAGCTTCGCCGACCTGGCGAAGAAGGGCGTGGACCTGGTGATCTGTGCTGCCGAGGTGCCGTGCGGCAGTGCCGCGCAGGCAGTGGCGAGCAACGCCGGGATCAACCTCGCACCCGTCAGCGAGGAGGAATCCGTCAAGGACGTCCTCGCCAAGGTCACCTCCGGTGAGGCGGACGCCGGTCTGGTGTACGTCACCGACGTCAAGGCAGCCGGTGCCACGGTCAAGGGGATCACCTTCCCGGAAGCGAGCACCGCTGTGAACACCTACCCGATCACCACCGTCAAGGGCAGCAAGAACCTCACGTTGGCGACCGAGTTCGTCGAGCTGGTCCTCAGCAGCACCGGGCAGACGGTTCTCGCCGACGCCGGATTCGCACAGCCCTGATGAACCTGACCTGATGGGTCGCGATAGAGGGGTCAGCCTGCCGCGATGGGTCTTCGTGCCCGCCGTGATCGGCGCGACCTTCGTCGTGCTGCCCCTGATCGCGATCATCACCAAGGTCGACTGGAGCCACTTCGGTGACCTCATCACCTCGGACTCATCACGGGCCGCACTCTGGTTGAGCCTGCGCACCTCTGCCGCGAGCACGGTCCTGTGTGTAGCCATCGGTGTACCGATGGCACTGGTGCTGGCCCGTACGTCGTTCCCCGGCCAGCGCCTGCTGCGCTCGCTGGTGCTGCTGCCACTGGTCCTGCCACCCGTGGTGGGTGGGCTGGCGCTGCTCTACACCTTCGGGAGACGCGGCCTCCTCGGTCACGTCCTCGAGGTGATGAACATCCAGATCGCCTTCTCGACGATCGCGGTGGTGATGGCCCAAACCTTCGTGGCCCTGCCGTTCCTGGTGGTGAGTCTCGAGGGCTCCTTGCGCACGGCCGGGCATCGGTACGAGGTCGTTGCCGCCACCTTGGGCGCGAGCCCCAGCACCGTCTTCCGACGGATCACGCTCCCCCTGGTGATGCCTGGTCTCCTCGCCGGCGCGGTGCTCTCCTTCGCGCGCGCTCTCGGCGAGTTCGGAGCCACGATCACGTTTGCCGGGAGCCTCCAGGGCGTCACCAGGACGTTGCCCCTGGAGATCTACCTGCAACGCGAGGAGGACCCGAACGCCGCCGTCGCCCTGTCCCTCGTCCTCGTGGTGGTGGCCGTCCTGGTGATCGGGCTGGCGCGACCGGAGCGGGCGCGGCTGTGAGCCTTGACTTCCGTGCCCGTGTCGATGACCGCGGCCTGGACGTCGAGTTCGCGATCGCTCCGGGCGAGACGGTCGCGCTGCTCGGGCCGAACGGCGCCGGCAAGTCGAGTGTGCTCTCGCTGGTCGCTGGCCTGCTTCACCCCGATTCGGGTCAGGTGGTCCTGAACGGTCGGACCCTGGTGTCGACCTCGGACGGTACCGACCTGCCCCCGCACCGACGCCACGTCGCGTTGCTCGCCCAGCAACCGCTGCTGTTCCCGCACCTGACCCTGCGCGAGAACGTCGCCTTCGGTCCGCGGAGCCTGGGTCGACCGCGCGGCGAGTCGCGGAACCAGGCCGACCTGTGGCTGGCACGCGTCGGCGTCGCTGACCTCGCGGCGCGCAAACCCGCCGAGGTCTCCGGTGGCCAGGGCCAGCGGGCGGCCCTGGCGCGCGCGCTCGCCGTCGATCCGCAGCTCCTCCTGCTCGACGAACCACTGGCTGCGCTGGACGTCGCGGTTGCGCCCGACCTGCGGCACACTCTGCGCCAGCTCCTTGCGGATCGAACGGCCCTGCTGGTCACGCATGACGTCCTGGACGCGCTACTCCTCGCCGATCGCGTCCTGGTCCTCGACCACGGACGGATCGTCGAGCACGGCCCGACCAGAGAAGTCCTGTCGCATCCGAGAAGCCCCTACACAGCGCAGCTGGCGGGCCTGAACCTCCTGAGCGGCACCTGGCAGGACGACCACGTCGTCCTGCCAGACGGGACCACGGTCCACGGCCTGGTCGCCGGCCCTCCCCCTTCCAGCGGCGAGCCGGTGGTCGCGACTTTCCGACCGCACGCCGTCGCCATCTACCCCGACCAGGTCGCGGGAAGCCCTCGCAACTCGTTCGATGTCCAGATCACCGAGATCGAACCCTTGGGCGACCTGTTCCGGGTTCGAACCGAGCGGCTGAGCGCCGACGTGACCGCTCAGGCCGTTGTCGACCTGGGGCTGGCCGCGCAGATGCCGGTCAGGTTCAGCGTGAAGGCGACCGAGGTGGCGATCTACGGACTCTGAATCGCGTCGGCTCCGGCATCCCTCGTTGAGCACTGCGTACTCGCGGGCTGCGATCTCGTCGTACGGCAGGATCCGGCTCGCACCCGCCTGGATCGAGCCCTCGACCAGCTCGTGGAGAGCATCACTGCGTCGGGCTCGCGGCAGCACGTGACGTTGGTGTCCAGCACGATCACAGGAGGTCGAGCTCGCGCCGCATCGATCGTTCGGGAGGCTCGAATTGGTCGCGCAACAGCAGCAGCGCCTCAACGCGCCCGAACGTAGCCGCCCGGATGCGGCATGCTTCGGGGGTGAAGTTCGCCGCCCTCGCCCTCACCCTCCTCGCGCTTCTCGGCTTCGCCGGGTGCAGCTCGCAGAAATCGCCGACGTTCCACATCACCAGCGGCATCCCGACGAACGCCCCCGTCACCGGCATCGTCCAGGGTCGCCTGCTCGCCGTCGGCGGACCAGCACCGGGCAAGCCCCGGCCGATCGCCGGAACGGTCCTGTTCGACGGACCCGACGGGTCCCGCGCCCAGACCGAGGTCGATGCGACCGGCCGGTTCGCGATCGGGCTCGCGCCCGGCACCTACACCCTGAGCGGGACCAGCCCGTCGTACGGGAGCGGCAAGAGCATCTGCCGGACCCTCGAGGCACACGTCGTCCTCACCTCGAACGGCACCACCACCGCGAACATCTACTGCCAGGAGCCCTGAGGTGCGCGGTCTGGCGGTCACCTTCACGGTCGTCGCGACCCTGGTTATCGGCGGTTGGTTGATCAGCTCGACCCACGTGGCCAAGGAGGTCACGGTGACGTGGGCGGGCGAACCGACGTGCACCGGGGCAACGGTCGAGACCTACCAGCTCGACGGTCTCGGTTCCGCCAAGCCCTACGGCACCCCGAGACCCGTGATCCACGTGACCAGGAAGATGCACTGCGTGCTGCGGGTCGAGATCGCGAACAGGAGCAGCACCCGGATCCGGGTGGACCGCCTGGAGATCCGCGAGCTCGGCCAGAAGAAGGCGTTCCCGGTGGTGGCGTCACCGTCGAAGGAGCTCCGGTCCGGCGTCGGTGAAGATCCTGACGCCCACCTGGAGGTCAACCGCGACGTGGCTGCTGGTGCCCACATCGTCGTCCCGATCGCGTTCCGGTACCGACCGACGAACTGCACCTTGGCCGGCGGTGGCTATGGGTTCTCCCGATTCCCCCGCGTCGACTTCACGGTCCTGGGACGCCCGCACGTCACGGCGCCTGCGGACGTGGAGCTCGCGTTCAAGCAGTCGTTCGCCGGCCAGGCTTGCTCGGGCAACTGACCGGAACCTCAGAGCGCTGAGGCCACCCGTACGGCGTCCTCCACCGCTTTCCGGATCAGTCCCAGCCCGGTGGCATCACCGATCGCCTGGACCTGGACGTCCGGCAGCCGTTCGCGCAGCGCGTCGTACAGGGTGAGCTCGGGCTCTGCCTCGCCGGCCAGGATCACGCTGTCCGCCGGGAGCAGCCTCCGGGTGCCACCGGACGGCACGAACTCGAGGCCGTCCGGGACGATCTGTTCGACGGTCGCGCGGACGTGCACGGTGACGCCGAGCCGGTCGAGCCTGAGCATGTGCTCGGCCTTCCGCTTGCCGCCGATCTCCGGGGCGATGTCCTTGCCCGCCTCGAGGACCGTGACGGTCCGACCGCGGTGCGCCAGGAACTCGGCGAACTCGATCGCGACCAGGTCGCCGCCGACGATCACCACCCGGCGCCCGACCGGCATCCAGGCCCTGGTGGCCCGGCGTACCGCGGAGGGCGTGACCAGGCGCTGACCCCGGCCCGCGACCAGGCGGGCGCCGATCCGCTGCGCCAACGGCTGGTCGGGCGTGGAGCGACCGGCGAGAAGCTCGCGCAGCGCAGGACCGTTGAGCACGTGCGGCAGGTCGTCGCCGGGCATCGACCCGATCGCGATCCGGGCGCCGGTGGCGACGACCACCGCGTCGGGTCGGAGTGCAGCGATGTCGGCCGCGGTGGCACGCACCCCGAGCCGAACGTCGACGTTCGGGTCCGCGAGCTCGCCGCGCAGGAAGTGCAGGAACGGCTCGTTCTCCTCGTGCACGATCGAGGCCCACAGCAGCGCCCCGCCCAGCTGCCGGTTCGCCTCGAGCAGCGTCACCCGGTGGCCGCGCGCTGATGCCACCCGGGCGGCCTCCATCCCGCCGGGCCCTCCCCCCACCACGACCAGGTGTCGCCGGGTCCGCGTCGGTCCGAGCGGCAGCTCGAGCTCCCGGCCGGTACGCGCGTTGACCGCGCAGTCGGTGGAGAACCGCTGCTCGAGGGAGTCGATGCAGTTCTCGCACGAGATGCACTGCCGGACCCGACCGCCGTCGCGCAGCTTGTTCGGCAGCTCGGGATCGGCCAGCATCGGCCGCCCCATCGCGATGAAGTCCGCCCGGCCGTCGACCAGGACCCGCTCGGCCAGCGTCGGATCGTGGAGGCGACCGACCGCGATCACCGGCACGTCGACCACCTGGCGCACCGCCGCGGCCGCGCCGACGTTGAGGCCGTCACCGTCGTCGGACCCGTTGACCATCGTGCTGACCAGCCGGTCGATCACGCCGCCGCTGACGTGGAAGGCATCGACCCCCGCCTCGACCAGCACCGGAGCGACCTGGGCGGTCTCGAACATCGGCCGACCGCCGGCAACCCGTTCGAAGCCGGAGATGCGCAGCGTGACCGGGAAGTCCGCGCCGACCTCGGAGCGGATCGCGGCGAGCGCTTCGAGCACCACCCGGAGGCGACCCGGCACGGAGTCCCCCCGGTAGTCGTCGGTACGCCGGTTCCGCTGCGGCGCGAGGAACGAGCCCAGCAGCATGTACCCGTGCGCGGCATGGAGCTCGATGCCGTCGTACCCGGCTTCGCGGGCCCGACGTACGGCCTGCTTGTAGAGGTCCATCACGGCACTGAGCTGGAGCAGGCTGATCTCCTCCGAGGGTCGCCCGGTCAGGTACGACGGGATCACCGACGGGCCGATCGAGGTCACGCCGAACATCTCCGGTCCGAGACCGTCCGGTCCGGCGTGCACGATCTGCGGCTGGATCTTCGCCCCGTGCTCGTGCACCGCATCGGTGAGCACCCGGTGGGCAGCCACCGCGGAATCGGTGCCCAGGTGCAGTCCCCCGGGCGTCTCCGGGTGCTGGTGGTCGATGCCGGTCGCACCCACGGTGATCAGCCCGACCCCGCCCGCTGCGCGCTCGGCGAAGTAGGCGATCGTGCGCGCCGACGGCAGCCCTTCGGGGGTGCCGTACATCGTCTCCATCGGCGACATCACCAGCCGGTTGCGCAGCTCCATCGAGCCGATCCGACCCGGGGTGAGCAGGTACGGGTACCCCGTCACCGCGCGAATCGTCCGGCGAAGGCGCGCAGCGGCAGGTCCGCGCTCGTGATCAGGCCGGGACGCGCCTCGACGACTGCCCGGACCGCGTTCAGCGCCGGCATCCCGGTCACGGTCATCCCGATCGCGGCGAAAGCCTCGACGCTGGAGAAGTCGGTACCGGGCTTCGGCAGGATCATGTGCTTGGAGTAGATGACCGGGTCGCCCTCGATCTTGGTGATGTAGCAGCCCTGGATGTCCCACTTCGGCGAGGTGTGCGGCGTCATCTGCCACTCCAGCCCGAGCTCCACCCGGGGCACCCCGGCGACCTTCCCGACGTACGCGAACTTGGCACCGCCGACCGAACCCTCGGGCAGCTGGAACCAGCCGAGGTCGACGTCCTTCGTGCAGGCTCCGAGCTCGCACTCGAAGACGACCTCGTCGAGCTCGATGCCCAGCGCATCGGCCATCAGGTGCACGCCGTCCCCGAACACGGTCGTGCCGAGCTCGAGCTTGCGGAGCTGCTCGGGGTCGCCGGCAGGAGCACCGAAACCGCAGTTGACCCAGGTGTCGGCCGAGTGGTGGCAGGAGACGTCGACCGACTCGGTACAGGTGACCTTCTCGATGTCGGCGACGTCGGCCGAGTGCACGATGGTCAGGATCTGCGCGAGACCGGGGTTCATCCCGGTGCCGTAGTACGTCGACCCACCGCGCTGGCAAGCAGCCTCGAGCACCTCGCTCGGGACCCGGCCGTCGGGAAGCGGGTGGTTCTTGTCGCGGTGGTGCCCGGTCACCCAGTCAGCGGTGGTGACGACGTCGATGCCGGCCTCGAGCACTCGTTCGTACAGCTCGAAGTCCGGCCAGACGCCGTGGAACGTGACGCAGTCGGGCTGAGCCTCGATGATCTCGTCGACCGTGCCGGTGGCGACCACGCCGATCGGGTCCAGCCCGGCGAGCTCGCCCGCATCCCGGCCGATCTTCTCGGGCGTGTAGCAGTGCAGACCGACCAGCTCGAGGTCCGGGTGCCGCTGGATCCGGCCGATCATCTCGCTGCCGACGTTGCCGATCGCGACCTGGAACAGACGGACTCTTCGGCCGGAGGTGCTCGGGTACGGGTCTGTCATGGGCTGAGGTTCGCACACGCGAAGCGTCGCTTCAAGCATTTTCACAGAGGGTTCTATGAAAATGTCGCGCCCGCACTCTAGAGTGACGCCGTGGACTTCGCGATCGTGGGCGCCATGCTGCCCACCGACCAGCTGCAGCCGATCGCCGTCGCTGCCGACGAGCTCGGCTACGCGAGCTTCGCGATCGCCGATCACGTCGTCGACCTGGAGACGCTCGCAACGCCGTACCCGTACGAGGAGGACGGCTCCCGGCGCTGGGACAGCACCTGCGAGTGGCCGGACCCGTGGGTGCTCGTCGGCGCCCTCGCGGCCGTCACCACCCGGCTGCGGTACTTCACGTCGATCTACGTCGCCGCCCTGCGGAGCCCGTACGTCGTCGCCAAGTCGGTGGGCACCGCAGCGGTCCTCTCCGGCGGCCGGGTCAGCCTCGGTGTCGGCGCCGGCTGGTGCCGCGAGGAGTTCGACCTGCTCGAGCAGGACTTCGGGACCCGCGGGAGGCGCACCGATGAGGGCCTGGACCTGGTCCGCCGGCTGTGGAGCGACGAGTGGGTCGAGAGCGAGGGCCCGCTGTACCCGACGCCGCGGCTCACGATGAGCCCACGGCCGGCCGAACCGGTTCCGATCCTGATCGGCGGGATGTCCGAGGTCGCGCTGCGCCGAGCTGCTCGGTACGACGGCTGGATCGGCGACGTCTCCAGCACCGAGGACGCGATCGGCTACGCCGCCCGCCTGCGGGAGCTGCGCGCCGAGCTCGGCGTGACCGAGAAAGCCGTGGTCATCGCCGCGCTGAACGATGCGATCCTGCCCGAGCAGTTCGCCGCTGCCGAGGCCGGTGGAGTCACCGACGTGATGACGATGCCCTGGCTCTACTACTACGGGCGCAGCGCCACCCTGGACCAGAAGCTCGACGGCATGGAGCGCTTCGCCAAGGAGGTCCTGCTCCCCCTGAACGGATAGTCCCGCTCAGGAGCTCAGGAGCTCAGGTACGCGGTGATCGCGTTGCGCAGACCACGCTTGGCGTCGTCCAGGTTCGAGTAGGTGGACAGGTGGCGCTCGGCGGTCAGGCCCTGCATCGCGCCCGGGATCATCGCGGCCATCTCGCGGACCCGGACCGGATCGACGTCCAGGTCGGCGAAGGCCTGCTGGCACGAGGCGTTCCAGGCGGCCTGCCAGGCCGCCAGCTCGGCCGCGGTCTTCGGGAACGCGCGCTCGAGCTCCTCGCGCTCGCGCGGCAGCGCACTGCGCAACGTGTCCATCGCCCGTACGTCGGGAGTGTCCAGGCCCCGCCAGAGCATGTCGAGGATCTGGCCGACCCGGGCCTCGAGCCCGGACCCCGGCTGGGTCCGGAAGTCCAGCTCGCCACGACGCTCCGCCATGAAGCCGAGCACGGCCGCCCAGAAGTCGTCGACGTCGCCGAACTGGTACTTCACCGCACCCCAGGTCACGCCGACCTGCTTGGCGATGTGGTTCGCGGACACCGCTGTCGGGTCCCCGGTCGCGAGCGCGGCCAGCGCCGCCTCCAGCATGTTCTGCCGGGTCTGGCTCCCCCGGCGGTTCGGGCGTCGCCCGGACGGTGCACCCGAGGTGGTCATCGCCGGAGCATAGCCACCTCCGGACGGCGCAAAGGTCCCGAAGGGTCGTGAAACGGTTCCGTGAGTTGGGTCACCCGTGTTAGCGTTCCCTACGCTATTTGTTCGCTTGCGCAAATAGTCCTCAGCGTTGAGAAAAGGACCCGGATTCCCCATGACCATGACCCAGTTGCCCGAGGGCTTCGACTTCACCGATCCCGACACGATGCTCGTCGGCGTCCCGCACGACGAGCACGCGTTCGCCCGCCGGACCTCGCCGGTCCACTGGGTCGAGCAGCCGCAGAACGCTCGTGACGGCATGGAAGGCGGCAGCGGCTACTGGGCGATCTCCCGCCACGCCGACATCCTCGCGGTGTCGAAGAACAGCAAGAACTTCTCCAGCGCCGAGAACTCCGCGATCATCCGGTTCCCCGAGGGGATGCTGCGCGAGATGATCGAGTTCCAGCGCGTGATGCTGCTCAACCAGGACCCACCGGAGCACTCCTCGACCCGCGCGATCATCTCCCGCGGCTTCACGCCGCGCTCGATCGCCGCGCTCGACGACATCATGACCGAGCGCGCGCACAAGATCGTCGCGGACGCCCTCGCCAAGGGGAACGTCGACTTCGTCACCGAGGTCGCGGCCGAGCTGCCCCTGCAGGCGATCGCCGACCTGCTCGGCGTCCCGCAGGAGGACCGCAAGAAGCTCTTCGACTGGTCGAACATGATGCTCGCCGGCGAGGACCCGGAGTTCGAGGGCCAGTCCGACGTCGCGGCTGCCGAGATCCTCGGTTACGCGATGATGATGGCCGCCGACCGCAAGGAGAACCCGCGCGACGACATCGTCACCAAGCTGCTGAACGCCGACAAGGACGGACGCGGCCTGACCGACGACGAGTTCGGCTACTTCGTGATCATCCTGACCGTGGCCGGCAACGAGACCACCCGGAACGCGATCTCGCACGGCATGAACGCGTTCCTGAACAACCCCGAGCAGTGGGACCTGTGGGTCAAGGACCGTCCGGCCGGCATGGTCGACGAGGTCATCCGCTGGGCGACCCCGGTCAACGTCTTCCAGCGCACCGCGATCAACGACATCGAGATCGGCGGTCAGCAGATCAAGGCCGGTCAGCGCGTCGGGATGTTCTACGCGAGCGGCAACCACGACACCGAGGTCTTCACCGACCCGCACACCTTCGACATCGAGCGCGAGCACAACCCGCACCTCGCCTTCGGCGGCCACGGCGCGCACTACTGCATCGGCGCCAACCTGGCCCGCCAGGAGGTCAAGATCATGTTCGACGCCCTGGCCGACCAGTGCACGAAGATCGAGCGTGTCGGCCCGGCCGTGCGGCTGCGGCACAGCTGGATCAACGGCATCAAGGAGATGCAGGTCAAGCTCAGCTGACCAGCACCCGTGAGGCGGGTCCGATCCCTTCGGGGACCGGGCCCGTTCTCTTTTTCAGCCTGCCTGGAGCCCGCTGCTGGTGAACAGGGCGAGCTGGGCGACGTACTCCGGGTCGAGTCCGTCCGGTCCGATCGGGCGGCCGTAGCCGCCGAGGTCGGCGGCGGCGAGCGCGGTCAGCATCGAGAACATCGCGATCGGCGCCCGCAGCTCGACCGCGGCCTCGTCGAGGTTCGGGACCGACGAGGCGGCGGTGATGAAGAGCGTGGCGATGTCGCCGAGACCGGCTCCCTGGTCGGCGATCGCGAGCGCGATCACGTCGTCACCGTTGAGGGCCAGCGTGATCACGATCCGGAGCCAACGCACCCCGCTCTCGGGCTCGGTGTTGATCTCGTCGACGAACGGGACCAGCACGGCATCGACCAGGTCCCGGCAGCTGACCTCGGCCTGGGACTGCAACGCGTGCAGCCGGGAGCGGACCTCGTCGCCGAGGTCGCGACCGCGGCGCATCACGACCGCCTCGACCAGAGCCCGCTTGTTGGCGAAGTGGTGGGTGAGAGCGGCCGGCGCGACGCCGGCGTCGCGGGCGACCGAGCGCATCGAGACGTTGTCCACGCCGAGGGTGCCGAAGAGCTCCTCCGCGGTGTCGAGGAGAAGCTCAGGCACGTCGACGTCGACCCGGGGGCCCCGTCGTCGCTGCGTCTCGCTCGCCGTACTGGTCATTGGTCCACCCTAGGGGTGTGAGGTCGCTCGGCGCGGGACCGTCCGCAACCACGCCGGTAGCCGTGCCGACAGGTGCCTTACCAGCGGTGGGATTCCGCAGTAACGTCCGGCCATGACGTTCACGCCGCAGCACCTCACCTCCCTGCGCCTGATCAGCGACACCTTCGCACCGGGGGACGGCGCCGGGATCCCGCCGGCCAGCGCGGTCGGCGCACCGGAGTTCGCTCTCGAGCTCGCCGGAGTTAACCCGCGAGCGGCCGAGCTCAAGCAGCTCCAGACCCTGCTGCGGCTCTGGGACACCCGGTTCCTCGGGTTCGTCCTGACCGGCAGGCCGCGCAAGTTCTCCTCGCTCGACCAGGCCGGACGCGAACGCGTCCTGCTCTCGCTCTCCGACTCCCGGCTCGCCGCCAAGCGCGCGCTGTTCGCCGGGCTGAAGGGCGCCTGCCTGGCGCCGTACTACATCACCGCGGGCCCGGCGCTCTGGGACAGCGTCGGTTACCCCGGGCCGCCCGGACCGCTGGCGTCCGCTCCGGACCCGGAGCTGAAGCCCGAGCACGTGACCCAGGACGAGACGATCGTCTGCGACGTGGTCATCGTCGGTTCGGGTGCCGGCGGCGGCACCGCAGCCGGGGTGCTCGCGGCCGCCGGGCTGGACGTCGTCGTCCTCGAGGCGGGCGAGTACCACGACGACCGCGACTTCGACGGCAGCGAGCGGACCGGCTTCAGCCAGCTGTACGCCGGCGCGCCCACGGTGACCTCGGAAGGTCAGGTCGCGCTCGTCGCCGGCCGCGGCCTGGGCGGCGGCACCGTGGTCAACTACACGACCTCGTTCCCGACCCCCGACCACGTCCGAGCCGAGTGGGCCGCGCTCGGGACCCCCCAGTTCCTCACCTCCGAGTACGACGACGCCCTGGCAGCTGTGAACACCCGCCTCGGTGTCAACAAGGACCACCAGGGCGCGGGAGTGCGCGACCAGGTGCTCGAGCGCGGTGCGAACGCCCTCGGCTGGAACGTCGACGCGATGCCGCGCAACGTGATCGGGTGCGACGCCGGCATCGAGTGCGGCCGTTGCGGGATGGGCTGCCGGATCGGCGCCAAGCGATCGGTGACCAAGACCTGGCTGGTCGACGCTGCGGACAACGGCGCCCGGATGTACGTCGGCGCCCAAGCGCGCACGGTCACCATCGAGAACGGGAAGGCCGTCGGCGTCACGGCGGTCTCGGCCGGCGGGAACGTCCTGACCGTCAAGGCGCGCGCGGTCGTGGTCGCGGCCGGGGCGATCCAGACGCCGGCCCTGCTCAAGCGGTCCGGTCTGGCCAACCCGAACATCGGCAGGCACCTCCGGCTGCACCCGGCGACCGCCTTGTGGGGGCTGGTCCCGGATCTGGTCAACCCCTGGGAAGGCGCGCTGCAGGCCCGCTACGTCAACGAGTGGAGCGACCTCGACGGGGACGGCTACGGCGTGCTGTTCGAGACGGCTCCGCTCACCCCGGCATTCGGATCCGGGTTCGTGAACTGGCGCAGCGGCGCGCAGCACCTGCAGCGGATGCAGGAGCTCAAGCACATGCTCGGTGTCGCGATCATCGTCCGCGACAAGGGCCCCGGCGGGACCGTCAAGATCGGCAAGGACGGCGAGCCGATCGTCAGCTACACCCTGTCCCCGGGCGACACCGAGCTGCTGATGAAGGGCTTCGACGGGGCGGCCCGGATCGCGGAGGCGGCCGGCGCGACGAAGATCTACTCGACCCACCACCGCACCATCGGCTACGAACCCGGCAAGCGGGGGAACCTGGAGTCCTTCCTGGCCGAGGTCCGCAAGGAGGGCGCAGCGCCCGCCCGGGTGGCCCTGGCCGCCCTGCACATCATGGGCAGTGCCCGGATGGGCGGTACGCCGGAGATCTCCGCCCTGAACCCCGACGGCGAGACCTGGGACGTGAAGAACCTGGTCGTCGCCGACGGCTCCTGCTTCCCGACCGCGTCCGGGGTGAACCCGATGATCTCGATCGAGTCGATCGCCTACATGAACGCGAAGCGGCTCGCTGCGAAGCTGATTCCGGCCACCGGTGGTTGAGGTCCCGGTGCGAGGATGCGCACCATGAAGCAGGTCAGGGTCCACGGTGTCCAGGACGTCCGCGTCGACGAGGTCGACGAGCCGGTCCTCGGGCCCCGTGATGCCATCGTCGAGGTCAGCGCCTGCGGCATCTGCGGCAGCGACCTGACGTTCGTGAAGCTGGGTCCGTTCGCCGGGAGGCCCGGGGTGCCGATGCCTCTGGGTCACGAGCTGGCCGGCACGGTCAGCTCCGTGGGGGACGAGGTCACCGGGCACGCGGCCGGTGACCGGGTGGTGATCCTCCCGGGAAACAACGAGCTGGGGCGGATCGGCTGCGGTGCCGACGAAGGCGGCTTGGCTCCGCTGCTCCTGGTCCGGGAAGCCGATGTCCGGCTGTACGCCGTCCCGGACGGCATCGACCTGGTGACGGCCGCGCTCGCCGAACCGCTGGCCGTCGGGATGAACGCTGTCGACCAGGCCGACGTCGAGTCCGGGCAAGCCGTGGCCGTCTTCGGGTGCGGCCCGGTCGGGCTGGCAGCGATCGCGACCCTGGCCGACCGCGGGATCACCCGGTTGTGGCGATCGACCCGTCCGCCACGCGCCGCGAGCTCGCCCGCGAGCTGGGCGCCTCGGAGGCGCTCGACCCGACCTCCGACAAGGTCTGGCAGCGCCTGACCGAACTGCACGGGTCCGAGTCGACCCTGGCCGGTCCGACGGTCGGCACCGACGCCTTCATCGAAGCGACCGCGGTCGGCTCGGTGGTTCAGGAGATCGTCGCGAATGCCAAGCCGGGTGCCCGGATCTCGGTGGTCGCGGTGCACAGCGACGACGTACCGATCCGCCTGCTGCTGGTGATGCTGAAGCAGCTGACCATCCGCGGCGCGATGGAGTACCCGGCCCGCTTCGAGTCGGCGCTCGAGCTGCTGGCCAGGCGTGACCTGTCCGCGATGGTGACCCACCGGTTCGCGATCGAGGACTTCGGTGAGGCGATCGCCCTGCTCCAGGAGTCCAAGGAGTGCGGCAAGGTCGTGATCACGATGGGGCCGGCCGACCACTGAGCCACGCACCCGGCGGGTGCGCCGAGCCCGGGCGGCTGGTCAGTCCCCGAGGCCGCGACGGTGCACCAACCGCGACAGCACGATCTGGGAGCGGGTACGCGCCAGCGATCCGTCCGACTGCAGCTGCCTGATCAGTCGCTCCAGGTCGGCGTTGTCCTTGGTGCGCACGTGCGCGATCGCATCGGGCTCACCCGAGACGCTCCAGGCCTCGATCACCTCGGGTACCCGGGCCAACGAGTCCGCGACCGCGTCGAGGGTGACTCCGGGGACGTAGAAGAGCTCGACCAGCGCCTCGGTGCCGAAGCCGAGCGCCTCGTGATCGACGACTGCGGTGAAGCCACGCAGCGTCCCGACCCTGCGCAACCGGTCCACCCGCCGCTTGACCGCAGGAGCAGACAGCGCCACCCGCTGAGCGATGTCGTCGAACGTCCGCCGACCGTCTTCGGTCAGAAGCGCAAGTATTTGGCTGTCAATCTCGTCCATGCGCAAGATTCTGCCGCATATAGGCATGAGATCGGCATTGATCGTCACCTTCGGTGTCTTCTAGCATTTTGGTATGCCTGCTCCAGCCGCCCCGGCCCCCGTAGCGCGGGTCCTCTTCGACGAGGCACACGGCGAAGCGTGGACGATCTCGTCCGCACGCAGCGCGGAGCTGCAACCCACCCACCCGCAGGACTCGTCGTACGTCGACGCTGCGACTGCCCTCGCCGACCGGGAGCTCGTCGTCGGCGCCCACCGCGACGGTCCCATCGACGCCGAGGTCCTCGTCGGGGTCGACGTGCTGGTGATCGCGCACCCGTCCGAGGCCCGGTGGGAGAAGACCGACGGCCGGTCGCCGGTGTTCGCCGATGGCGAGCTGGACGCGATCGAGTCATGGGTCCGTGCCGGTGGTGGGCTGGTCGTGCTCGGGGAGACCGAGCAGGACAAGTACGGGACCAACCTCGGAGACCTGGTCGCCCGCTTCGGGATCCGCTTCACGAACACGACCGTCTACGACTACACCCACGCACACAGCGACAACCCGGCCTGGGTGCTCGGCCAGCCAGCAGCTGCGCGGTCGGCGGCCGGGCGCGCCGACATCGGTCGCACCGACCTCCTGGCCAGGGTCACCCGCAGCGCCTTCTACCGATCCGGAGCGCTGGACGTCGACGAGACCGCTCGCGCCGTCCTGAGCACGTCCGCGAGTGCGGACCCCGCGCTCGCGCCGCTGATGGCAGCCACCCTGGCCGACCGCGGCAGGGTCGCGGTGTTCGCGGACTCCGACCTCTTCGGCGACGACTGCCTGGGCGACCTCGACCATCGCAACCTCTGGGTCGACACGGTCACCTGGGCGGCACACGCCGCCTTCACCCGCGCCGGTGCCGGGGAGCCGACGAGCCCGGTGCTCGCGGATCCGCACTGGATCACCCTCAAGCGCGAGGTGGACGCGCTGCGGCTCCTGCAGGAGCCGGACGGCAGCATCGACACGACCGTGCACGACAGTCCGGACCTGATCGCTCGGATCGACCGGATCGCGGGCGCGATCACCGGTCTGGCGCCACGGTTCGCACACCAGCAGGACCACCTCGAAGCAACTGTCGCCGATCTCCGCGCCTGGGGGGCGAGCGGGTTCGGACGGCCGGACTTCGCCCGGGCGCTGCACGACTTCCGCCCCGAGCGCGACCGTCGCGACGATGCCGAGCACCTGGTGGTCTTCCCGATGTACACCCAGAACGGATCACGGGACACCCGCTTCGAGGCGCTCGTCGTACGGGTGCCGTGGCCGGACTGGCTCGCCGAGCTCGAGCGCACCCGCTACGACAACCCGAAGTTCGTGCCGGTGACCTTCGTGGACCGCACCGCGGGGTACGACAGCGAGTGCGCCGTGCTGTTCCCGGAGACCTTCGCGACGGCCGGGACGCCGGAGAACAACTTCGGCGGCATCTTCTGCGACCGGGAGGCCGAGCGGTTCCGCAGGGTGTGCGGGGCAGCCACAGATCTCCTGGGCGTCAACCTGCCGGCTGACGCCGAGGCTCTGCTCTCGTCGCCGCGGATCTCCCAGGAAGCCTTCGTCCTGTGGGACCTGATCCACGACCGGGCCCACAGCCGGGGAGACCTGCCGTTCGACCCGTTCATGATCCGCAAACGGATGCCGTACTGGATGTACTCCCTCGAAGAGCTCCGCTGCGACCTCACCGCGTTCAGCGAGGCGGTGACGCTGGAGAGCGAGGGCTTCGCCTTCGCCCGGCACGTCCAGACCGCGATCCTCTTCGACCGGCTGTTCCGCTTCCCGGTCACCGGCACCCGCGTACGCAACTACGACGGCCTCGGCGGGCAGCTGCTGTTCGCGTTCCTGCACCACCGCGGCACCATCCGCTGGACCGACAACCGCCTGACGATCGACTGGAGCGACGTCGCCGACGGAGTCGTCGCGCTGCGTGAGAAGGTGGAAACGCTGTACCGCTCCGGCATCGATCTCGCGAAGGTGCGCTACTGGATGACCGCTCACGACCTCGTCAGCTCGTACGTCGCCCCGGCGGTGACCTCGAGCTGGGCCGACGGCGCCCGCGCCCTCGTCGAGGAGCCCGATCCGAAGACGTGGATCGACGCCGTCCGCGACGACGAGTTCCCCCTCAGCGTCTTCTACACGCAGCTTCAGCCGAAGCTCGCACCAGCACTCACCCCCGGGAGCCCGAGATGAGTACCTCATGAGCGCCTTCGCCAGTGACAACTATGCCGGTGTCCACCCCGACGTCCTGGCCGCGATCGGCGCGGCCGATGCGCTCGGTCACGTGGTCGCGTACGGCGCGGACCCGGTCACCGCACGCGCCGTCGAACGGGTCCGGGAGCACCTCGGCGCCGACGCCCACGTCTTCTTCGTCTGGGGCGGGACCGCAGCGAACATCCTGTGCCTGGAGTCGCTCGCGCCGCTGGCGCACCAGGCGATCATCTGCGCCGAGTCGGCGCACATCTACGTCGACGAGGGCGGCGCACCCGAGCGGCTGCTGTCGCGCAAGCTGCTCCCGGTCGCGACCCCCGACGGCAAGCTCACCCCCGCCCTCGCCGCGACCCGCGCGATCCGGTTCGGCGACGAGCACGCCGTCCAGCCGGCGGTCATCTCGATCACCCAGTCGACCGAGCTCGGCACCCGCTACTCCCCCGAGGAGATCCGTGCGCTGGCCGATTTCGCACACGACCACGGGATGCTGCTGCACCTCGACGGCGCCCGGATCATGAACGCCGCTGCGGCGCAGGGGATCAGCCTTCGTGCAGCCACCCGAGACCTCGGTATCGACGCGCTCTCGCTCGGCGCCACCAAGAACGGTGCGCTCGGCGCCGAGGCGGTCGTCCTGTGGGAGGACCGCTTCGCCGAAGGCTTCGCGTGGCGCCGGAAGTCGGCCATGCAGCTCGCCTCCAAGCACCGGTACGTCGCCGCCCAGGTCGACGCACTGCTCACCGACGGCCTGTGGGAGCGGAACGCCTCGCACTCCAACGCGATGGCCCGCCGGCTCGCCGACGCCGTCCGCGACATCCCGGGCATCAAGGTCACCCAGGACGTTCAGTCCAACGCCGTCTTCGCGTTGCTGCCGGAGACCGTGCGCGAGGCCCTGTACGCCGACGACTTCGTGTTCTACGTCTGGGACGAGCACACCGGCGAGGTCCGCTGGATGTGCTCCTGGGACACGACCGAGGCCGACGTGGACGCCTTCGCTGCGGCCGTCGACCGGCACAGCGCAGCGTCCTAGGCGCTCGCTGCTTCGTACTCCTGCGCGGTCCGGGTCGGTGATCACACTGGTCGGCAGGCCGGTGAGCTCAGCGAACGAGCTCACTCGAGCGACGCGGCGAGTGCGGCGACGTCGGCTGCGGTGAACGCCGAGAGGTCAGGCACGTTCGACATGACCTCGATCCGGGTGCCGTCCGGGTCGGTGTAGTAGAGCAGCCCCGTCTGCGTCGAGCCTTCGGGGCCGACGTACGAGAGCGTCTGCGGGTGCACGGCGCCGCCTGCGGCCACCACTGCCTCGGTCAGGTCGTCCACGTCCTCGACGCGGAACGAGAGGTGCGTGAAACCGAGCTCGGTCATCGGCTTGCGCTCGCCCGACCCCGTGACCGGTACACCGACCCACTGCAACAGCTCGATCCGGATGTCGTCGCGGATCAGCATCGCCGAGCGGAAGACGCCCTCCTGCTCCATCGTCGCTGCGACCTCGTTGTCCTTGAAGTCGAGCTGGTAGAGCTGCGCGAACCCGAAGACGTCGGAGTAGAAGCGGACCGAGCGGTCGAGGTCGGCCACGCCGATGCCGATGTGCGAGAAGCCCTGGATCATGGGCCTCAGTCTGCATCACCCCGCGACAGGTCCGTCCCAGGACCAGCGTGCGAACGGCAGACCGGCCGGAACGTCGTCGGCCGATCCCGGGTACGCGGACATCGTCGCGGTCGCCCAGGTGAAGTAGTCGGTCAACGTGCTCGCGAGCGGTTCCTCCGCCGGACAGCCCGACGTCGCCGAGCGCGGCGACGAAGCAGGCGATCGCACGGTCGTCCATGTCGCGGTGCTCGCCCTCGCCCGAGTGCATCCGGACCACCTCGGTCTCGTCCCCCAGGACACCGTCGAAAACCGCGGGCCCACCCAGCGCCTCGGCCCAGTACGCGGCCAGTCGTTCGGAGTGGTCGTCCCGGAACCCGTGCGAGAACGCGTGGCTGACCACCGGGTCCGCAAGGCACCGTTCGTGCCAGGCGTGCGCGAGCGCGACGGCTCCCGGCATGCCACCGAGCGCCTCGAAGATGGTCAGGTCCATGGGCCCACGGTCGCACGCGACCAGGGGCCCGACAAGTACGCCGGCAGCGGGGTGAGCCGGTCAGACCTCGATGGTCAGCAGGACGGTCACCGTGTCGCCGAGGTCGATTCCTTCGGCCCCACGAACGGCCGCCTTCAACGGGACGACGTAGCCGGCGTCCCTGGGCCACAGCGACGTGGTCCAGCTCGTCGTCCCGATCCGGACCGTCGCCGGGATCATCCCCCAGCCGTAGCTGACCATCGGCGCCACTGCGTCCAGGGCACTGCACCCGTCCTCCGGAACAGCTACGAAGTGGTGCGGAGCCGGACCTCTCCAGCTGAACACCTCGCCGGCGAATCGGAGGTCCACGACGTCACTTCCGCGGCAGCGTGCGCGCGTAGCCGACGCCGACCTCGACCCATCGACGCAGGTCGGCATCGCCGTCGATCGCCTCGTCGTCCGCCCGGAGCCAGCCGTCCATCTCGCGGTTCCGCATCACCATCCGTTGGACGTGGCCGCCCACGAGCTCGTCGGAGCGCTGCGGGTCGACGCGGAGCATCAACCCGCCGTTCCCGCTCGCCGAGACGGCGATGTTGCCGTGCACCAGGAACGCGAGACCGCCGAACATCCGCTTCTCGCTCAGCGCAGGCTCGTCCTGCACGATCTCCCGGATCCGGTCAGCGAGGTCCTCGTCGTACGCCATGGCTCGAGTCTGCCGTCGGCCACCGACATCTGCTACCCGAGGAGACCGGACAGCCGACGCAGGATGTCGCCGACCGGCTCCTCGGTCGCCCCGCGGAAACCGGTGCCGGCCCAGATGTTGATGGACTCCGGGTCGCCCGCTGCGGCCGCAGCGCGGCGCAGCGCGGTGGTCAGGTGGTGGATCGCCGGGTACCCGGCAGGGGCGATCGCATCGAGCTGCTCGGTGAAGCCGTTGGTCAGCGCCCGCGCCGGCCGCCCCGAGAACGCCCTGGTCACCAGCGTCTCCCGGACGCCCGGGTCCGCGAGAACTGCCTGGTACGTGGCGGATGCGCCGCTCTCGGTCGCGCGCAGCAGCACGGTCCCGACGACGACAGCGTCCGCACCGGCCGCGATCACCTCGACGACCTGCTCCGCGGTGCTGACCCCGCCGCCGGCCCACACCGGGACGGGTACTACGGCACCGATGAGCGCCACCAGGTCGACCAGCGAGTGCTCGACCGGCAGGCAATGCGGCGTGATCGTCCCCGAGTGACCGCCGGCAAAGGCGGACTGGACGACGACCCCGTCCACGCCGGCCAGGACCGCCCTCGTCGCCTCCTCCTGGTTCGTGACGGTCTGGAAGGTGCGGGTGCCCGCGGAACGGAGCTGCTCGATGACGTCGGCACCAGGGATCCCGAAGGTGAAGCTGACGACCGGGACCGGGTGTTCGAGCAGCGAGCCGATCTTGGCCTGCCAGTCGTCGTCGTCCTCGCGCAACGGGATCGTCCTCGTGTCGACCCCGTGCCGGGCCCCGACCTCGGCCAGGGCGTCGGCGTAGGCGAGGTACTCCGCCGGGTCCACCGGCACCGGGTTCGGCACGAACAGGTTCACCCCGAACGGCACTGCTGCGGATCGGACCTCCTCGACCTGCCGGGCGAGGTCAGCAGCCGACTGGTAGCCGGCTGCGAGGAATCCGAGGCCGCCGGCCCGCCCCGCAGCGACCACCAGCGCCGGCGTACTCGGACCTCCGGCCATCGGGGCAGCGACGACGGGCAGCCGCACGCCCAGCTCGTCGAGGACGCTCATGGGGCAAGCGTCCGGTCATTCCGGCAGGAGGTCAACCTGTCGTGTGCTGGCCCGGATTTCGTCGGTGGGCACAGCTACGTTCGAAGGCATGACCACCACACCCGACATCATCACGAAGTACTACGCCGCTGCCACGACCGGCGATCTCGACAGCCTGGTCGCCTGCTTCGTCCCGACCGCCGAGGTGGTCGACGAGGGGCAGAGCTACCACGGCCTCGACGAGATCCGCGGCTGGCGCGAGGACCTGGCCTCTGCCTTCACCTACACGCTCGACATCACCGGCGTCGCAGCGACCGGGGACCAGGCCTGGGTCGTCAGCACTCACCTCGAGGGCACCTTCCCCGGAGGCGTGGTCGACCTGGACCAGCGCTTCACCCTGGAGGGCGGGCTCATCGCGTCCCTTGCCATCTGACGCGACCCAGAACCGCACGACCTAGCATGGCGGGGTGGAACTGCCCCGCTACACGTTCGCCGCTGCCGTCGGGCACTGGACGTTCAACGCGTCCATCACGGCTGTGCTGGTCGTCCTCGCTGCGGCCTATCTGGGTGGGGTCCGCTCAGCGACCAAGCGCGGGAACTCCTGGCCGCTCTGGCGCACCGCAGCCTTCCTGGTCCTCGGCCTGGGCAGCGTCGCACTGTGCACGATGTCCTCGCTGGCGACGTACAACCACACGGTGCTCTGGGCCCTCGCGGCGCAGGTGACGCTGCTGATCTCGATCGTGCCGGTCTGCATCGCGGTGGGCGATCCGCTGGGACTCGTCCAGGTGGCCCTCTCCCCCGCAGCCGTACGTCGGTGGGACCGACTGATCAGCGGACGGGTCGTCCGGACGCTGACCTTCCCGGCGGTAGCGGCGGTGCTCGCGGTGGTGCTCCAGCTGGTGCTGTTCTTCAGCGGGTTGCTGAGCCTGGTGCTGCGTTCCGCCACGGCCCTCGACGTGCTGTACCTCGTCGTTCTCGCGGTGGGCTGCCTGCTCGCGCTCCCCCTGCTCGGCACCGAGCTCCTGCCCGCGTGGTGCACCGAGCCGTTGCGGCTGCTGTTCGCCGCACTCGACGGGCTGCTCGACGCGTTCCCGGGGATCGTGGTGATGACGACCGGCACGATGCTCGCCGGAAGCCACTACCGACGGTTCGCGCCGAGCTGGTCTCCTGACCCGAAGTGGAACGAGCACGTCGCGGGAGCGCTGATGCTGGCCCTGTCCGAGGTGGTGGCGCTGCCGCTTCTGCTGATCCTGTTCTTCCGGTGGGCAGCCAGCGAGACCCGGGCCGGAGCGCGCGAGGTCGCCGACGTGCCAGCGGTCGTCAACGAGACCGGTAGCCCCGACGAGACCCCGGCCGCCGAGCAGCCGTGGTGGGAGACCGAAGGCTTCGGGCGGCGTACGGACGAGTTCCAGCCGCGACGCCGCCGGTAGTCGCCGCACCTCGGGCAGACGTCCGATGAACAATCACCGACGCTTCTTCACGACCTGCCACGGGACGATCTGTGCTGGCACATTGAAGCCCACCTCGGAGGTGGAGGGAGCGCATGAGGAAGTCCCCGCCGTACGGCGCCTTCGCGCTGTTCGTCGTGCTCGGCTGGATCTCGCTCGTCCCGCTGTCGGCCCCCACGGACGCGTTCACACTGACGGTGAGCCACCACGATGTGGACGCCGGGCAGACCTTCACGGCAACGGCGCGCGCGCACGGCCGCTGCCAGTGGCTGATGGAGTGGAACGGACTCACCAGGACCACCGTGTCCCGGGTGTTCGAGACGACCTGGACCGCGCCGGCGGTCACCCGCGACAGACGAATCGTGCTGACCGCGACCTGCGTCGAGGACCCGGTCAGGTCCGCGGTCCGGCACCGGCCGGGCCCTCGGTCCGGTGCCCGACGATCTGCGCCCAGGACCGACCGGCAGTCCCTGGTCGTGCGGGTGCCACCGCACCGGCACCAGTCGATCCCGATCACGGTGCATCCGGGTGGAGCGGTCACGCCACCCCACGGCGGCGGGGTCGGACCCATCGGTCTGCCGAACACCGGGGGCCCACCGTTCTGGCTGGTGATCACGGGCTTCGTGCTGGTCTTCGCGGGTGCGGGCGGCATCCGGCGGTCCTCAGCCGGCTGAGCCCATCGCCTGCTGCATGCCCCGGGTGGCCAGCTCGTCGGCGAGCTCGTTGTCGGCAACCCCGGCGTGACCCTTCACCCAGAACCACTCGACCTGGTGGCGCGCACAAGCCGCCTGCAGACGCTGCCACAGCTCCACGTTCTTCACCGGCTGCTTGGCCGACGTGCGCCAGCCGTTCTGCTCCCAGCCCAGCACCCACTTCGTGATGCCGTTCCGGACGTAGGTGCTGTCGGTGTACAGGTGCACGACGACGGGCCGCTTGAGCGCCTCGAGCGCCATGATCGGCGCCGTGAGCTCCATCCGGTTGTTGGTGGTCTCGCCCGGGTCGCCTCCGAAGAGCTCGAGGGCGTGCTCGCCCTGGCGCAGGACCGCGCCCCATCCACCCGGGCCCGGGTTCGGCGTACAGCCGCCGTCGGTGTGGATCACCACCACGTCATCGCTCACTGCGGCATCCTCCCTCACCGCGGCGCGCCCGACGACCAGGCGTGCCCTACTGGTGGCGCCGGTGGAAGATCCGGTAGAAATTCACGCTGTAACCCCAACCGAAGGCGCGCGGTGTGAACAGCCGGGGCTCGTCGGGGTTCCAGAGGCGCTTCTGGTAGCGCTCCTTGGTCGGGCGACGCCAGTCGTACGACATCCCGAGGAACTTGCCGGTCCGAGGTTCTTCCTTGTCGGCCATCTTTCGAGCGTAGCCCGCTACCAGCTGCGGTACTCCTCGACGGCCTCGCTCATGATCCCGCGGGAGAGCTTCACCCGCGTCGTACCGGGCTCGAGGTCTGCGAGCTGGATCCGGAGCAGCTTCACCTGGACGTCCAGGTCCAGTCCCGCCCCCAGCTCCAGACTCGTCGCGTCATCGGTCAGCTCGACGGTCCAGTCCTCGAAGACGCGGACCAGGCCGGCGCCGGTGAGCCTGCCCAGCGCGGACTCGACCTCATCCTCGAGCGGGAGCGTGTCGTTGAGCCGATCAGCAGCGGCGAGCAGCTCAGCCAGCGAGCACGGTCGTCGGTAGGTCCCGATCGCGGCGAGCAGCCACATATCGGCGAACTCCCACTCGTGGGTCGCGCCGCCCGTCATCGGCGATCCCGGATGGTTGGCGAGATCAGTGCCGTCCGGACCGAGATCCCGAGGTCCCGGTTCCGCAGCGTGGTGATCCGGCGGCCGGGCTGCACCGCGTCCTTGACCGGCCCGGTCAGGTCCCCGAAGTACGACGCCGTGGCGTCGAGATCCTCGACGACGTACGTGACGCCCCACAGCGTCGACGGGCCCTCGGCGGTGGTGTCCGGCGACCCGACCACCTCGAGGATCACCTCGTCGAACCGGAAGAAGATCTGACGTATCGCCCGTCCCCCGAGCTCGCCGGCACGTTCCCGACGCGGCTCGAGACCGAGGACGGCGAGCGCTGCGACCGTACGGTCCAGGCCAGGCGAGAGCAGCACCAGGTGATCGATACCGGTAACGCCGTTCGGGTGCACCCAAGACTCGGCAACGGGCGCGACGGAGACCTCCGTCGGTAAACCGTCGAGGTCACCCGGGACCAGCCCGGAGGCCAGGCCACGCAGCGACCAGCCGACGATGCCGGTGCCTCGCTCACGCCCGACAAGTCGGATTCGCAGCGTTCCGACGCGGCAGACGCCGTCGTCGTCGACCGCGAACCCGGCGGCAGCCCAGGCCTCCGGAGGATCGGCGACGAAGACCTCGTCGATACTGACCATGTCCACCTCAGACGTTGCAACGGAACTGCACCGGATCCTGTCACCGAATGCTCCCCGGAGCCCGGTAGGGCATCAGCAGCAGCGCGCAATCCGGTCCGGACCAGCCAAAAGATTTCTCTCAACGGACACCCACGGGTGACATCTGGCCGCTACCGTGACGGCACCAGTCGCGCATCGGGGGTGCAAGAGGGAGTCGATGATGCGTGCCCGAACACGGATGCCGAGAGCATCCCGCCGGTTCCTGATCACGGCGTTGCTGGCCTGCACGTGCGTCCTCACGCTCGTGATGGGTTCGGAAGCGGCATCGGCGACCCTGCCGACAGCGACCGTCACCGTGACGGCTCCGGCGCAGGTGCTGACCGGCGCCACTGCTGCTCTCAGCGCAGCGATCACCAACCCGGCAACCCCCGGGGAGGTCGTCTACCTCGACCTGTACAACGGCTCCGCGTGGACCCCGGCAGGTTCGGTGACGGCCGGCTCGAGCAGCACGGCCGCACTCGGAGTCGGCCAGGGCGCGCCCGGGACGTACTACTACCGGCTGCGGATCGCTGCGACGGGCGCGCACGCCGAATCGGACAGCGCCGTGTTCGGGATCAAGGTCGTGAACCCGCCGATCCCGGGCATCACGGTCAGCGCACCGGCCCAGACGACCACGGATGCGACCGCCACGATCACCGCCAGCCTCACCTCGGTCCCGGCCGGCGAGACGGTGTACCTCGACCGGCTCAGCGGCACGACGGCGGTCGCACAGACCTCGGCCCGGGTGACCGCCGGCAGCACGGCCGTCTTCGCGGTGCAGCAGACGGCGACGGGCACGTACGCGTACCGGGTGCGCGTGCTGGCGACCGGTACCCACCAGGCCGCGACGGGATCGTGGTTCACGATCACCGTGGGACTGCCGACACCGGTCCTGACCATCACGGGTCCTGCCCAGATCCCGCCCGGAGCCGCCGCGACGCTCCAGGTGACGATCAGCCAGGCATCGGTCGGCAACGAGATCGTCGAGCTGGAGCAGGCGACCGGATCGACCTGGACGGCGGTGAGCTCGACCACGACGGCGTCCGACGGGACTGCCGCACTGCGGGTGACGCAGGCGCTGCCGGGCCAGTACACGTACCGCGTTCGCCTGGCCGCGACCACGCTGCACAACGCCGGCACCAGCGCGAGCTTCGGCATGCAGGTGACCGCTGATGCGACTGCTCCTGGCGCTACGTCCGCCCCTCCTGCACCGACCACCTGCGGGGGCGCCGCGCCGGTCAAGCCGGACGGCAGGTCGTGGGTGTGCACCTACGACGACGAGTTCAACGGCACGACGCTCGACCGTCGGTACTGGGTGCCGCAGGTCTCGGCCACGAGCGGCTTCTACACCGGGACGACCAGCAACCCGGCCTGCGTCATCGACGACCCGCAGACGATCGCGGTCACCGGGGGGGACCTGCAGCTCAACGCCAAGGTCCTGGACACACCGATCGCCTGTGGGACCGCGACGACCAGGTTGGTGTCGGGCATGGTCATGCAGAACGGGACGTTCTCGCAGACCTACGGCAAGTACGAGATCCGCGCCGAGCTGCCTGCCTGGACCGGCAAGGGCCTCCAGGAGACCTTCTGGCTGTGGCCCAACGACGTGCTCAAGTACGGCGGCAAGTACCCGTCCGCGGGCGAGATCGACCTGGCCGAGTTCTACAGCAACGTCAGCGCGGTGACCGTTCCGACGATGCACTACCTGTTCGATCCGAGCACGATGAACCTGAAGACCGGTACCAATGTCTTCAGCGCCCAGAACTGCCTGGTGAACGTCGGCGCGTTCAACACCTACGGCCTGGAGTGGAGCCCGGGTCAGCTCAAGGTGTTCGTCAACGACAAGCTCTGCCTGACCGACAACTACGTCGCCAGCAACGCGACCGCGGCGAACCCGTACGCACCCTTCGACAGCCCGTTCTTCCTGTCCCTGACCCAGGGGTTCGGCACGACCGGCAACGAGTTCGATCCCGACCAGGGCCCGAAGCTGTCGACGACGCTCGTGGACTACGTCCGCGTCTGGGCCTGACCTCCGTCGACGGTCATTGCCCCGCTGGGATGCCGAGACGGGAGTAGGGGCTGTCGTAGGCCTCGGGCCACGCCAGGACGGCTGACTCGTGGCGGAGCATGATCTCGGCGAGGAGATCGGCCGGGTCCGCGAAGTCGCCGGGCTCCAGCGGCTCGTGGACGTGCAGCGACGGCAGTCCGTCGCTGCCCAGGTGCGACGTGACCAGCACCACCGGCGAGTTGGTCTGGGTCGCGATCCTCGCTGCACCGAAGGACGCCCGTAGCTCCCGGCCCATGAACCTCACCGGGGTCCGGCCGGCGACGTCGGAGGCGATCGCGAGGATCGCGCGCTGCTCCAGCAGCTCGACCATCCCGGCCGTTCCGATCGTCGCCGGGACGAGGGTGGTGTTGGGCATCATCCCGGCGACCTTGAAGTGCTGGCGGAGCTGGACCGGCGACCCGGGGTCGAAGGCCTCGGGAGCAACCACCGTGTGGATGGCGGCGCCCGCCCGGCCCAGGGACGGGAACAGCCCCTCGTACTGCGCGTGGTGCACGAAGCTCAGCAGCACGCCTCGCTCGGGGTCGCGCTTCGTGGTCAACCACTCGGCACCGGTGACCGGCTGCCGGGACAGGTGCGCCGGGTGCCACCGCCGGTAACCGCGCAGGAGCGCGAACTCGGTGTACCCACGGGCGATCTGAGGGATCTCGGACGCGCGCTCGGTGTGCTCGAGCAGGAACGTCATCTCGGCCTCCTGACCGGAGCGGAACTCCTCGTTCTGCCACAGCCCGTCGACCCGGCGGCGGGCCAGGCCGGGAAGGGCTCTGAGCGGGATGAGACTTCGAACGCGCTGGACCTGGTCACCGATGAATCCCATGCCACGAAGGCTAGCGAGGCTTCGGGGCGCAACGACATACCGGGCTTTCCGATGCGATCCGGGCCACGGCGCTGCCTGCTTGTGGTGGCATGTGCAGATGACCGTCACGGATCGCTGGATCGACCTGCTCGACCCCACCGCTGAGGAGCTCAGCCGGCACGTCCCCGACAGCATCCACGCGCGCGCGATGGAGCAGCTCCTGGCACCGAGCACCCACGACGACGAGCCACGGGCCAAGCTCGAGGGGCACGGCGACTACATCTTCGGCGTCCTGCTCGTCGCGGTCGAGGTTCCCGACGAGGACCTGGTGTTCTACCAGGAGCTGAACATCGTCATGACCCGGGAGACGCTGCTGACGATCCGCAAGACCCCACCGGGTGGCCGGGCGCCGTACGACACCTCCCCTGCTCAGCTGTCCTGCCGGGACCACGACTCCATCGGCATGGTCGTGTACCACCTGCTCGACGACATCGCCGAGCGCTTCCTCGACCTCGTCGACGCGCTCACCGACGAGATCGAGGAGCTCGAGGAGGGCATCGACCAGTGGGACGCCGACCGGATCCGCAGGCGAATCTCCGACCTGCGTCACGACATGCTCAACATCCGGCGGACCCTCTCACCGCTGCGCGACGCGGTCCGGCAGGTGGTCGACGACCGGATCGACTTCCAGGGTGACGAGGTGTTCGACCGGGAGGTCGAGCTCAACTTCGCCGCCGTGTACGACAAGCTGCTGCGCTCCACGGACGGGATCGACCTGGCCCGCGACCTGGTCGCCGGGGCTCGCGACTACCACCAGGCGAAGGTCGCCAACGACCAGAACGACGTCATGAAGGTGCTCACCGTGATCGCTTCGGTGCTGCTGCTCCCGACCTTCATCGTCGGTCTCTACGGCCAGAACTTCGTCGACATCCCCGAGCTGCACTGGCACTACGGCTACGCGTTCGGCTGGGGTCTGATCATCACGACGACGATCGCTCAGCTCGCGTTCTTCCGGTGGAAGAAGTGGATGTAGGGACGTCCGGCTGACCGGTGCACGCCCGTGCTCATCGCCCAGGAATCCGAGGGCCTGGCTGCGACGGCGTACCGCTTCGGGATTCCCTGACGTTCCTGGCCCCGCCTCCTGTACTTTTCGAAGGACCGGCAAGCGATGGCTCCGCAGTTACGGGCCGCAGGCGAGAGTAGGAAACCAGTGGGTCTGCTAGATCGGGTCAAGGGTCAGTTCATCGACATCGTCGAGTTCCTCGACGACAGCCGGGACACGATCGTGTGGCGGTTCCCGCGCCAGGGCAACGAGATCAAGATGGGCGCCAAGCTCGTCGTCCGCGAGGGGCAGGTGGCGGTCTTCGAGAACGAGGGCAAGATCGCCGACGTCTTCACGCCGGGCACGTACACGCTCGAGACGCAGAACATGCCGATCCTGAGCGATCTCAAGGGCTGGAAGTACGGCTTCAACTCTCCGTTCAAGGCAGAGGTCTACTTCGTCGGGACCCGCCTCTACACCGACATGAAGTGGGGCACCCAGGAGCCGGTCACCGTCCGCGACAAGGAATTCGGGATGGTGCGACTGCGCGCGTTCGGAACCTATGCGCTGCAGGTCAACGACGCATCGAAGCTGCTGCGGCAGCTGGTCGGCACCGACCCGAACTTCAGCACCGACGAGGTCTCGGAGTTCCTCAAGCAGAACATCGTCAGCCAGGTCGGTACGGCGATCGCGAACTCGAACATCGCGATGCTCGACCTCGCAGCGAACCAGCAGGTCATCGCCGACACCCTGACCGGGACCCTGACCACGAGCTTCGCCGACATGGGCATCACCATCCCCAAGTTCGTGATCCAGAACATCTCGCTGCCGCCGGAAGTCAGCGCGGCGCTCGACAAGCGCACCGAGATGGGCGTACTCGGCAACCTCGACCAGTTCACGAAGTTCCAGGCGGCCACCGCGATCACCGAGGCAGCCCAGAACCCCGGAGGCAGCGGAGCACTGGGGCTCGGCGTCGGCGTGGCTCTCGGGCAGCAGATCGCCGGATCCATGACCGGCGCGATGCAGCCAGGTGCCGCTGGCGCCGGTGCGGCCGCGGCCGCAGCACCAGCCGGGCCGCCGCCGTTGCCGGGTGCGGCCCAGCCGTTCTTCCTCGGCATCAACGGCCAGCAGGTCGGTCCCGTCAACGTGGCGGACCTGCCGGCCCGGGTCGCGAGCGGCGAGCTCACCCCCGACACGCTGATCTGGCAGCAGGGCATGGCTGCGTGGACCCGCGCGGCCGACGTCCCCGTCGTGGCTCCGGTCTTCGCAGCGGCACCGCCGCCGCTGCCCCCCGCCGCCCCTCCGACCGCGCCCCCGGCCTAGCTGATGACGTCGGAGCCGCCGCCGCTGACCGATCCGGCCACCCCGCCGCCGATGCCCGACCCGGTGGCGACCCTCGCCGCGGCAGCAGCCGGGGTCGAGGCCCCCACGGCTCCACGGGCCTCCACGAAGCCGTTGACGTTCGCGTGCACCGGATGCGGATCGCAGATGGTCTACGCCCCGGGCACCACCTCGATGAAGTGCCCGTCGTGCGGCGCGGAGCAGCACATCGACAGCGAGCACACCATCGTCGAGCACTCCTACGACGCCTGGGCCAAGCTGCCGCCGAAGCCGGTGGCGACGATCGGCAAGGAGGTGCTGCAGTGCCAGGGCTGCGGTGCCAGCACGGAGACCGACGACGTCGCAGGTAGCTGTCAGTTCTGCGGTGGCGTGCTGATCGGCGTCCAGGTGCCGGAGGGTCTGGTGGCGCCCGAGGCGGTCATCCCGTTCGGCGTCGACAAGCCCAAGGCGAACGAGGCCTTCGGGACCTGGGTCAAGTCGCGCTGGTTCGCCCCCAACGCCCTGAAGAAGGTCGGGTCGACCGAGGCCCTCAAGGGCACCTACATCCCGCACTGGACCTACGACGCCGACACGCAGAGCGACTACACCGGAGAGCGCGGCGAGCACTACTACACGACCGAGACGTTCTCGGTGTCGGACGGCAAGGGCGGCAGCCGGATGGAGTCGCGCCAGGTCCAGCACACCCGGTGGTACCCCGCGTCCGGCCAGGTGAGCCGCAGCTTCGACGACGTCGTGGTTCCGGCCAGCCACCAGCTGCCGACCGAGAAGCTCGACAAGATGGGGCCCTGGACGATGGCCTCGGCCCAGCCGTACGAACCGCAGTACCTGGCCGGCTACACGGCGCTGCGTTACGAGGTCGACCCCAACGATGGTCTGGCGATCGCGCACAACGAGATGGAAGGCGTCATCCGCCAGGACTGCATCCAGGACATCGGGGGTGACGAGCAGCGGGTCTCCTCGGTCTCGGTGCAGTACGCCCAGACGATGTTCAAGCTGATGCTGCTCCCGCTGTGGATCGCGTCGTACATGTACGGCGGCAAGACGTTCCAGGTGCTGATCAACGCCAACACCGGTGAGGTCATCGGAGACCGGCCCTACAGCAAGCTCAAGATCATCCTGACCGTGCTGCTGACCCTGGTGGTGATCGGTGGCGTCGTCGCGGTCGTTCTCGCATCGAAATCAGGCAGTAGCTCCTAGAACCCGACGGCCTCGCGGACCCAGGCCCAGGTGCGGGCGACCTCGTCGTCTGACGGCTCGGTCGCGCTCCGGTAGCTGGTCGGGCGACGGACCCGGTCGTGCCAGAAGCCTCCGGTCGCCGGGGCCGGTCGTACGGCAGAAAGCCACACCACGGTGTCCGCACCTTCCTCGGCACTGCGCAGCAGCGGCCGGGTCAGTGCCCGGAAGACCGGTAGCGACGAGGCAACACCAGGCGTGTCCGCCCAGCCGGGATGCATCGCGGACACCTTGACGCCAGCGCGGTCCCATCGACGAGCGAGGTCCGCGATGAGCTCGACCTGGATGCGCTTGGAACGCGCGTACGCGGTGCTTCCGCGATACCTGCCGCGGGTGAAGTCCGGGTCGTCGACCGGGAGCGACTGCGTGTACATCCCGCCCGAGGAGACGAAGATGACCCGGGGTGACCTGGTTCCGCTGGCCAAGGCCGGGACGAGTAGGTCGGTCATCAGCACCGGGCCGAGCACGTGGGTCGCGACAGCGAGCTCGTGCCCCTGCGCATTGGTGACGCGCTCGGCGGGGAGCACACCGGCGTTGTGAACGATGATGTCGAGCACGTCGCCGCGGGCCACGAGCCTGGAGGCGAGCTCGGTGCCGAACCGACGTACGTCGTCCAGATCCGAGACATCGCACGACTCGGTCTGCACCGAACCCGCCCAGCCACCCTCACCGATCGCTGCAGCGATCCGCTCAGCCGCAGGCTGCACCCGTTGACGGGTGCGCCCGAGCAGGTGGACGGTGGCGCCGAGCGCTGCCAGGCCCATCGCCGTCGCCTCACCGAGTCCGGAGCCAGCGCCGGTGACCAGAGCGCGTCTGCCGATCAAGGCCCCCGGCTCCGGGTCGTTGCCGTCCCAGCGGGCGCGGCGCAGGCGGTAACCGATGGTGGTGTAACCCAGGACCAGCGTTCGGTCCAGCAGCCGGTCGACGAGCCCTTCGCCGCTCGCGGTGTCAGGACTCATGGATCGTCCTTCTCGGCCTGCGGAACAGCGGTGGCAGGAAGCGCACCATCAGCACGGACCAGGTCAGGTGCGTGATGGTCGGCGCCTGGATGCCCCCGGAGGCACGTCGTTGGAGGCCGAACAGAGTTCCCATGACAGCTGCGGCAAGGACGAGGGCCGGGTTCCGGGTCGTCGTGGTCGCGAGGACGTAGACGGCCGTCGAGGCTGCGACCGAGTTCTGGTCGCCGAGCGCGGCGTACAGGGCGCCGCGGAAGAACAGCTCTTCACCCAGACCGTTCGCGAGCGTGGTCGTCAGCACCATTCGGCTGTCGCCGTCGTCGGCGAAGAGCAGCACGCGCGCAACGGCAGCGTCGAGGACCGGCACCCTTCGCGCGACCAGGGCGCCGACGTAGAACAAGCCGAACGCCCCCACCCCGGTAGCGAGCGGAGTGAGGACCGGACGCCGCAGCGTCGAGTCCCGGTTCTCGATCCAGCCGAGGTGGAGGGGCCCCGAGAGGAGGCTGCCGATCGTCCAGGCGCCGGCCGCCGCCGCTGAGGACAGGTAGAACTCCCGCGAGCCCGGCTTGGTCGACAACGACGCACCGAGCAGTCCGGCGCCGGTCACAGCGGTCGCGGCGACCGTACGGCGGCGCCGGCGCTTCACGGCATCCGACTCGCTGCTGCCGAGGTCCACGACGTGGGTCAGGGACATCGGCAGCAGGCGGTCGAGACGTCCGAGGTAGCGGCGGGGACGGGGCGGTCGCAGGAGCGCGGTCATCGCTCACCCCGACGTTCAGCCAGCGCGACCTTGACCGCCTCGTCGTAGGTCATCGGGAGGAACGGCACCACCGCGCGGATGCTGTGGTCGGTCACGATCACCTCGTTGACCATCGAGTCGATCAGGTTGCGACCGGCTCGGGTGTCGACATCGGTGACCAGCGCCAACCACCGGGACCAGAGGCCGGGTGTCAGGAGCGGGACCGGCACGATCGGAAGGGTCCGGCCGTCGAGCGCGGCGACCCGCTTGAGCATGTCGGCGTACTGGAGAACGTCCGGGCCGCCTATCTCGAAGACCCGTGCGAAGGCACCTTGGTTGTCCAGGACCCCGATCAGGTAGCGGACGACGTCATCGACAGCGATCGGCTGGGTCCGGGTGCGTACCCAGCGAGGAGTGATCATCGCAGGCAGGTGCTGGACCAGCTGGCGGGTGATCTCCCAGGAGATGCCGCCGTGCCCGACCACGATGCCGGCGCGCAGCACCGTCACCGGCACGCCGCCGTCCGCGAGCAGGGTCTCGACCTCGCGACGGCTGCGCAGGTGCGCGGAGAGGTCGTCGCTGTCGTCGCCGAGGCCGCCGAGGTAGACGATCTGCTCCAGTCCACTCGCTGCGGCGTGCTTCCCGAACGCCTCGGCGGCGCGGGCGTCGCACGACTCGAAGTCAGCACGATCGAGCGAATGGACGAGGTAGTACGCGGAGGAGCAACCGTCCAGTGCGGCGCACAGCGACGACGGTTCGCCGACGTCGCCGAAAACCGCCTCTCCCGGTCCCGGGTACTGCGTCGGTCGCCGGGTCATCACCCGAACATCGCGTCCTTCCTCGACGAGCCCTGCGACCAGTCGGCGTCCGACGAAGCCGGTGCCGCCGGCGACCAGGACCGGGCCCTGTCCCGCGGCCCTCACGACGCAGCCCGGTTTCCGGCGCGATCCCCGTCGAGCACCGGTCCGTCCGCGTGGAGGCGGAGCAGCGACAGCGCGACCCGGTTTCCCGAGGCCAGCGCACCCTGGATGGAGCTGGTGTCGCGGTGGTCGCCCGCCACCCATACGCCTGCGTCCAGTACGTACGCCGGCTTGGTCAGCCGGTGCGGCGCAGTCATGGCAGGCAGCGCACACGGGATCCTCCGGGTGGCGATGTGCTCCCAGTCGTCGTGCGGAGCGCCGTGCAGCTCTGCCGCCGTATGCCGAGCGGCATCGGCCCCCTCCTCAGGCTCGCCGCTCCGGCAGTCAAGGGTGGAGGCTGCGATCAGTGCCCGGCCGTCCGCCGAGTACTCCGGTGCCGAGGCGGTCAGGACGACCGAGTTCAGCACCGCGGAACCATCAGCGTCGACGACCAGGGTCCCGTCGATGCCGGTCCACGGACGGGCTGCGAAGTAGTGCGTCGTGACTCCTCGTGCTTGCGGCCGGCTGCCGAGCTCGGGAACCAGGTCGTGGGCCGTCCAGGGATCCGTGGCCACCACGACCGCGCGTGCGGGGACCGTGGCGCCGTCCTCGAGGGTCACCGCCATCGGGTCGATCCTGGTCACTGCCGTGTCCAACCGAACCGCGTCGTGCGGCAGTCGCGCAGCCAGCGCGCGCGGGAGTGCTTGCATACCGGCAGCAGGGACCGCTGACGAGCCCGCGGCGAACATGCGCATCATCAGGTCCGTGAACACCCGGGTTGTCGTGAGCTCCTGCTCGAGCACCACTCCGGACAGAAACGGGATCAACAGGTTCCGGACGACGTCGTCCGGAAGGCTGCGGGACCACGCCTCGGCCGCGGTGACGTCGGGCCGGTTCTTGATCGACTTCGTCGAGCCGGCGACGAGCGCGCCAGCGTAGCCCGCCAGCGCTACCTTCCCGCGCAACCCGGTGACAGCCGAGGTCAGGACCCGCAGCGGCGCGGCCGGTGATGCGAGGGGGTGCGGAACATCGTGGAGGTGCCCGTCGCTTCGGAGACGCACTCCGCGCGGAAGCTCTCGCAGGTCCAGCTCTGCCAGCACCCCGCTGCGCCGCAGCGCCGGGTAGGCGGTGTTGATGACCTGGAAGCCACGATCGATGACGAACCCGTCCACGAGGTCGGTCCGGACCCGTCCGCCCACCTCGTCGCCGCGCTCGAGCACCAGGACCGGGACGCCCTCGCGGTGCAGACGAGCGGCGCAGGCAAGTCCTGCGAGCCCTGCACCGACCACGACAACCGGGTGCTCACTCACGGGCTGCTCCCTCGTTGACGTCGTGGACCTGCTTCTCCTTCTCGACAACCTGTGGACGACCTTGCTCGGTGGGCAGGGTGAGGAGCCACGCCACCGGCGAGAGGCCGGACGTCGGACATTCCCGCGCCCGTTGCCAGGCGGTCAGGTAGCGCGCAACGGTGGCCTCACCCGCAGCAGCAAGGTCCCCCAGCCTGCAGACCTCCAACCGGTGCACGCTGCCGCAGCTGGCGTCGTAGAAGTGCATGAACGCCTCGACGTCTCCAGCTGCAGCTGACACCAGCATGTCGCTGAGCACAGCGTTGCTCTCCCGGATCGGTCGCGCCGGCCGGGCCGAAGGCTGCCCGTCATCGCAGCCGATCGGATCCGGGGCTGCATCGAGAAGCTCGGCGGTCATCTCTGGTCCCCGGCGGTGCCGGCGCTGTCAGTGCCGGCACCAGCAGCGGGCCCGCGGCGCGGATCCTGCTGGCTGCGTTGATGTCCGGCTTCTCCGCCGACGCGCCCCCCGAACGGACGCCCGTGGTCAGCGAACTCGGCCCGCCGGAACGCCAGCAGCCACGGGCCGACCGATATCCGGGCCCCGGTACGCATAGCGCGACCGTCAGCATGGTGCGCTCCGTTGACCAGGGTGCTGCGATCCGAGGACCGGTCATGCACCACCAGCTCGTCGTTCCCGTCGTGCACGACGACCGCATGCACCGGTTCCAGGTCGACGAGCCGGATGTCGCACTCGACGCTGCTGCCGATGGTCGTGACCTCCCCCCTCAAGGGGAACACGACCTGTCGCCCCTCCGGCAGCCGGCTGTTGCCGGAGGTCAGCACCAGCCGCGGGTTGCCGCCGCGTCGCGGGTCGTGGGTGGTCGTCGCCGGCTGGGACCGGAGACCGAAGGTCGGTGCGATCGGGAACAGGGTGGCCGGCGGCAAGAGCTCCGCGCCGGGAAGCACAGCGCCTGAGGCGGAGCGTCGAAGCCGGCCCGCGGCCCCGGTCATCGCGCCCCGCACGCTGACGACCCTGACGTTGCGCGACCGGGTCAGCTGACGCTGCCACCACGGGACCCGGGTCGCGCCGACCTCGAGCAGGACGACGTCACCGGCGATGATGACAACGGTGATGCCCTGGGCAGCGAGCGAGGCCGCGAAGGCGCGCAGCTGGCCTGCGTCGCGACCGCCGGCGAAGTAGGCCGGATCGCTGAGGCGTACCTCGAGGCGGCTGCCGGATCCCGAGACGACCCCGGACACCACCTGCTTCCCCGGGATCTCGACACTGAACCGAAGGTCCGCGCTCACCTTCATCGTCGACACGATGCTCAGCTCCTGAGCGTGTCGTCGCGTGTCGTGACCTGCAACGTGCCGTCCACCTTCCACACCGCCCGCGGAGCGTCGGGGCCGGTGTCCCGCGGGATCTCGACCGTCATGTCGACGAACCGGTAGTTGATCTCAGCCTGCTGGCCGGTCAGGAACGACCACATCTCCCGGCCGAGGTCCGACCAGTCGACGACACCGTCCTCGACCTTGCTCATGTTGTTCATGCTGACCTCCAAAAAGCTCGACACTTACCTAAACAGTTTGTTTAGGTTTATGGTTCGAGCATGGACCACGAACGTCAGGTTGCGCAACCCCTGGAAGCTCCCGACCTCACCATCGGCGACGTTGCTCAGCGCACAGGCCTGAACCCGGCCGTGCTCCGGATGTGGGAAACGCGGCACGGGTTCCCCGTGCCGCGACGCCTGGCGAGCGGACACCGCCGCTATTCCGAGACCGACGTCGAGCTCGTCAGCCAGGTACTTCGTCGTAAGGACGCAGGCATCCGCCTCGAGGTCGCGATCGCGGAAACCGCCGCAGTGAAGCCGCCAGAAAGCCCGTCGATCTTCGCCGAGCTCCGGCGGCTGCACCCCGCACTCGCCGTCCACCGGCTCCGCAAGAAGACCCTGGTCGCCCTGTCCCGGGCTATCGAGGACGAGTGCTGCGCAGTTGCCGATCGACCCGTGATCTTCGGCGCGTTCCAGCGCGGCGACTTCTACGAACCATCCGCACAGCGCTGGAGCGAACTCGCACGCACCGCCCGTTCGGCCATCGTCTTCGCTGACGACTGGGAGGGCTCCGCACCCGACGCCGAGGGGCCCGTGCGCGCCGGACTGGACGAGCACGCCCCGATGCGCCGCGAATGGGCGGTCGTGTGCGACGCGCTCGACTTCAGCGCCTGCCTGTCCGCCTGGGAGCTACCCGGTCAGCTCGACGTCCCCGACAGCCAGCGGCTGTTCGAGAGCGTCTGGACGCTCAGTCCCGTTGCGGTCAGGGACGCAGCACGGATTGCCGGAAGCATCGCAGCCGACAGCGGCGTCCCTGGGGCACGACAGCTGCTGAGCTCACTGACAGATCCCCCGGCACCTGGATCGATCAATCCCGCCGGCGCGACGGCACTGTTCAACCGTGTGATCGCTTATGTCGACCGCCTGACCTGGAGCGGCTGAGCCGAGGCTTCACCCGCGAAACCTCAGACGTTGAACCGGAACTCCACGACATCCCCGTCGGCCATGACGTACTCCTTGCCTTCCATGCGGACCTTGCCTGCTGCCTTCGCAGCAGCCATCGACTCGGCCCCGACCAGGTCGTCGTACGAGACGATCTCGGCCTTGATGAAGCCCTTCTGGAAGTCGGTGTGGATGACACCGGCAGCCTCGGGCGCGGTGGCACCCTTCCTGATCGTCCAGGCGCGTGCTTCCTTGGGTCCCGCGGTGAGGTAGGTCTGCAGGCCGAGGGTGTCGAAGCCGACCCGGGCCAGGACATCGAGGCCGGGCTCGTCCACGCCCATCTCGGCGAGCATCGCGCGGGCCTCGTCGTCATCGCCGAGCTCGACCAGCTCGGACTCGAACTTGGCGTCCAGGAAGATCGCCTCGGCCGGCGCGATCAACGCACGCATCTCGTCCTTGAGGGCCTCGTCACCGAGCTCGTCGGCGTCGCAGTTGAAGACATAGATGTAGGGCTTGGCGGTCAGCAGGCTGAGCTCGCGGAGCAGCTCCAGGTCGAGCTTGGTGGCGATGACCGGCGTACCGGCTTCGAGGAACCCGAGAGCTTCCCGGGTCGCGTCCAGGTTCGCGG
>JAOPXD010000032.1 GCA_025965315.1 Marmoricola sp. | reverse complement strand
AGGGCGACCCGGGCCTCGCCGTCGACTGGCTCGGCCCCGACGTGCCCGCGTGCGCGGTCGCCTCCTCCGACGGCAGCGGGGTCAGCGTCCTGCTCGCCCGTCCGGCCACGGACCTGGTGGTCGAGGTGCGGATCTCTCCCGACGTACCCACTCCGGCGGCCGAGGTGCAGCAGGGTCTGGTCGGCCTCGAGCAGGCTGCCGCCGCGCACCTCTGAGGTGCGACATAGGGTCGGCGACATGCTCCGGCTCGGGCGCCACACCTTCGACGACGACGCGACGCTGATGATGGCGATCGTGAACCGCACGCCCGACTCGTTCTACGACAAGGGCGCGACGTGGGCCGAGGACAAGGCCTTCGACCGGGTCGCCCAGGTCGTCGAGGAGGGCGCCGAGATCGTCGACATCGGCGGCATCAAGGCGGCGCCCGGTGCGTTCATCGACGAGGACGAGGAGAAGGAGCGGGTGGTCGGGTTCGTCGCCCGGGTCCGGGCCGCTCATCCGGACCTGGTGATCTCCGTCGACACCTGGCGCGCGTCCGTGGGCCGCGCGGTCTGCGAGGCCGGTGCGGACGTCCTGAACGATGCCTGGGGCGGTGCCGATCCGGCCCTGGTCGAGGTCGCCGCCGAGTTCGGTGCGGCGATCGTCTGCACCCACACCGGAGGCGCGACCCCGCGGACGCGACCGTTCCGCACCGAGTACGACGACGTCGTGGAGAGCGCGATCGCCGACACCACCGCGTACGCCCGGCGTGCGATCGCGGCCGGCGTCGACCCGTCGAGCGTGGTGATCGATCCGGCGCACGACTTTGGGAAGAACACCTTCCACTCCCTCGAGCTCACCCGCCGGCTCGGCGAGATGGTGGCCACCGGCTACCCGGTCCTGGTCTCGCTCTCCAACAAGGACTTCGTCGGGGAGAGCCTGGACCTGCCGGTCGGCGAACGGCTGACCGGAACGCTGGCCGCGACCGCGATCAGCGCCCTCGCCGGAGCCCGGATCTACCGGGTGCACGAGGTCGTGGAGACCCGTCAGGTCGTCGACATGGTCAACACCATCGCCGGACGTCGGTTGCCGCAGCGCGCGATCAGAGGACTGGCATGAGGCTGGTGATCGTGCCGTCGACACTGGCGCTGCTGCCCGAGTACGCCTCGATCGAGGACCCGGTCGCCGACCTGCGCAAGGCGGTCGAGGGAGCGGTGGCGTGGCTGGTCGAGGCGGCACCGGCCGCCGTACGCGGTGCGGGTCCGGCGGCCAAACGGATCGGGGCCGAGCTGCTCGGTGATGCCCGGGGTAGCGGGCCCGGACTGCTGGTGGTGGCGAACGGGTCGGCGACCCGCACCGAGAAGGCTCCTGGTCACCTCGACGATCGCGCCGTCGGTTTCGACGCCGCGATCGGGCAGGCCCTGGCACGCGGGGACCTGGCCGCACTCGCCGGTCTCGACCGGGCACTGGCAGCGCAGCTCTGGGCCCCGGACGTGCCGACCCTGGCCGGTCTCGGCGGGTTCGAGGTGACCTCGACGCAGGTCGACTACGACGATGCGCCGTACGGCGTGCAGTACTGGGTGGTGAGGTACGAGTGCGTGTCCTGATCGATGTCCTGGGTTCGCAGTCCGAGGAGCTGGCGGACCTCTACCGACCGCCCCGGCTGCCGTGGCTGCGGGTCAACATGGTCAGCACCCTGGACGGTGCTGCGAACGGCGAGTCGGGCAGGAGCGGCTCGATCAACAACGCTGCCGACAAGGCCGTCTTCGCTGCGCTGCGCGAGCAGGCGGACGCGGTGATCGTCGGCGCCGGAACCGCGCGCACGGAGGGCTACCGGGTGGCCGCGGTCCCGCTGGTGATCGTCTCGCACCAGGGCCAGATCCCGGAGAACCTGCGTGATGCGCCGGCCGGGAAGGTGCTGCTGGCCACCTGCAGCTCCTCGCCCGGGCTGGACGAGGCGGTAGCCCAGCTCGGTGCCGACAACGTCCTCGTCGTCGGCGAGAGCCAGGTCGACCTGGCCGCGTTGAAGGATCAGCTCGTCGCGCGCGGTCTGACCACCCTGCTCAGCGAGGGCGGTCCGCACCTGCTCCGGGACCTGTTCGACGCCGGGGCCGTGGACGAGCTCTGCCTGACCTTCGTGCCCCGGACGATCGGCGGGGTGCACCCACGGATCGTGATGGGTGACGCCGTCGACGCCGACCTGGAGCTCGCGGTGCTGCTCGAGAACGACGGCACCCTGCTCGGCCGCTGGTTCGTCCGGAGCAGCTAGTCAGAGCCAGGGATCTTCGCGGACCCACACCTGGGGGAACGACAGCGTGACGCCGTCGCGGGCGGCGAGCACGGTCAACCGCTGCATCGTGACGTCGAGGTCGTCGCCGGCGTAGGGGAGTGCGCGCAGCGGCGGGTCGGACGGTGTCATCGGGAGCGGGCCGAAGAAGTCGTCCCAGTGGGTCAGGACCACCCGGCGGGCACCGACGGCGACCACCGTGTGGTCCCAGTACGCCGTCACGTAGTCCTCGTTCTGCAGGCCGAGCTGACCGATCCCCAGGTAGGCGACCTCGGCCAGCTGACCCGCGAGCGACCCGGCGACGAACCCGGCACTGCCCTGGACGAGGGCGGTGCGACCGCTCTGGTGGCGGGCCAGGATCGACCAGGCCTCACCGCACCGGTACGCCGACGCGCGAACGGGCGGCACCACCGGCCTGGTGATCACTCCCGGGAAACGGTCCGGGGGGCAGTGGTCCGACTCGATGAGGGTCAGCGTCCAGGCCCCGGCCGTGAGCGCGACCCCCGGCTCGGCGACCGTGATCCGGTCGGCAGGGAGCCTGGCCCCGGCGCCGATCTGGGCGGTCGAGCCGCCGCCGATCAGCTGGGCCCCGGTCCGGTGCGCGACGACGGCGGAGTCGAGGGCGTGGTCGAAGTGGCTGTGTACCGGGACGACCGCGTCCAGGTCCCGTCCGCCCAGGGCCCGTTGCAGGCAGGCATCGACCCGTCCCAGGTCGGGGCCGATCTTGCCGGTCAGCACCTTGGTCATCGGTGGCCGGCTGAAGAATCCGTCGGTCAGGAACGCCGAGGTGCCGTCGTCGAAGAGCAGCGAGCTGACCCCGAGGAAGGTCACCGACACTCCGCCGGTCGACGCGGGGACGTCGAACAGGTCGGCGTACCGGGTCAGGTCCGGGCGACCCCAGCGCACCCTCACGCGTGCATCCGCTCGACGTGCCACAGCTCGTGGGCGCCCTCGAAGCCCTTGAGCTCGACGGCTTCGGCCGGGTGGAACACGTACGTGTCGGCCAGTGCGGCCGCGATCTCTGCGGTGACCAGGATCTCGCCACCCTGAGCCTGGGCAGCGACCCGCGCTGCGAGAGCGACGTTCTGGCCGAAGTAGTCGCCGTCGCGCTCGATCGCGGTCCCGCTGTGCAGGCCGATCCGGATCCTGATCGGCGTACGGCGCAGCTCGCGGCTCCGGTTCCAGTTGGCGCCGAGCGCCCGCTGGATGTCGAGCGAGGCTGCGATCGCGAGCTCCGGGGTGCTGAACACCACCATGTGCCCGTCTCCGAAGCTCTTCACGATCAGGCCGCGGTACTTCTCGACGTACGTCTCGATGAGGTGGTCGTGGGCGCTGAGAACCCTGATCCAGCGGTTGTCGCCGAGCTGGGTGTTGAGCATCGTGGAGTTCTCGATGTCGGAGAAGAAGATCGTCACGGTGCCGTCGTCGGCCGCCATCCGGCCGATCGCGGCCCGCTGCTCGCCGGCCCACCGGTTGAAGTCCTCCAGGGTGCTGAGCAGCATCCCGCCGACACCCTGCTCGCGGACCCGGTTCACCGCTTCGACGACCGAGCGCATCGCCGTCCCGGCGGTCAGCACCGCGCGCTGGGTGGGGCCTTCCGAGGGCGCCGGCAGGATCCGCCGGTCCGCTTCGGCCAGCTCGGTCCGGGTACGGCGTAGCGTGATCACGGTCGCGCCGAGGGCCACCAGTGCGAACGCCAGGGCCGCGGCCAGGATCCACGCGATCATCGACGCTTCGTGCACGCCTGAACTCTGACACACCGATGTTTCAGCGGCTGCACCCGTGAGATAGTCAGAACCTGTTCTAGTTTCGTCGGAGGGACACCATGACCGCCAGTACGCCGGCCATCGAAGGCTGGTTCACCACGTCCGCGGAGCCTGCGCTCATCGGTTCGCAGTGCACCACCTGCACGACCGTGTTCTTCCCGCGTACCCAGGGCTTCTGCCGCAACCCGGCCTGCAACGGTGACGAGTTCACCGACACCGAGCTGTCGCGGCGCGGACGGGTGTGGTCCTACACCGACGCGCAGTACCAGCCGCCGCCGCCGTACATCCGGGCCAGCGATCCGTACGTGCCGTTCGCGCTCGCCGCGGTCGAGCTGCCCGAGGGCCTGGTGGTACTCGGCCAGGTCGCCGACGGGTTCGGCGTCGACGACCTCAAGGTCGGCGACGAGATGGAGCTGGTCGTCGAGACGCTGTACAGCGACGAGGCCGGCGACCACACGATCTGGCGCTGGCGCCCGACGACGGGAGCATCAGCATGAGCAGCAACGACGTCGCCATCGCCGGGGTCGGGATGCACCCCTGGGGCAAGTGGGGCAAGAACTTCGTGGAGTACGGCGTCGTGGCCGCCCGGGCTGCGCTCGCCGACGCCGGCATCGCCTGGACCGATGTCGACCTGATCGTCGGCGGCGAGACCGTCCGCAACGGCTACGGCGGCTACGTCGCGGGAGCCACCTTCGCGCAGGCGCTCGGCTGGAACGGTGCCCGGGTCGCGACGTCGTACGCGGCCTGCGCCACCGGTGCCCAGGCACTCGACACCGCGCGGGCGCGGATCCTGGCCGGTCTCTCCGAGGTCGCGCTCGTCGTCGGTGCCGACACCACGCCCAAAGGCTTCCTGGCCCCGAACGCCGGCGAGCGCTGGGACGACCCGGACTGGCTGCGCTTCCGTCTGCTCGGGATGACCAACCCGGGCTACTTCGCGCTCTACGCGCGCCGCCGGATGGACCTGTACGGCGCGACCCAGGCCGACTTCGCCGAGGTCAAGGTCAAGAACGCGAAGCACGGCCTGAGCAACCCGAACGCGCGCTACCGCAAGGAGGTCAGCGCTGCGGACGTGCTCGGCTCGGCGATCGTCTCCGACCCGCTGCACCTGCTCGACATCTGCGCGACCTCCGACGGCGCGGCCGCGGTGGTGCTGTGCTCGGTGGAGTACGCGCGCAAGCACGGTCTGAGCGATGTCCGGATCAAGGCGATCGCGACGGTCACGCCGACGTTCCCGAACACGGTGATGGACATGCCGAACCTCTCGACGGACTCCTCGGCGACCCTCGGCGTACCGGAGCGGACGTTCAAGGAGTCGATCGGCGACGCGGCGTACGAGGAGGCCGGGATCAGTCCCGACGACGTCGACGTGGCCGAGGTCTACGACCTGTCCACCGCTCTCGAGCTCGACTGGATCGAGGACCTGTCGCTGTGCAAGCGCGGCGAGGCAGAACAGCTCCTGCGTGCGGGTGACACCACCATCGGCGGCCGGATCCCGGTCAACCCGTCCGGTGGTCTGGCCTGCTTCGGTGAGGCGGTCCCGGCACAGGCGCTCGCGCAGGTCTGCGAGCTCACCTGGCAGCTGCGCGGGCAGGCAGCGGGCCGTCAGGTCGAGGGCGCCCGGGTCGGCATCACCGCCAACCAGGGCCTCTTCGGACACGGCTCCTCGGTCGTCGTCGCGCGCTGATGCGGGTTCGACGCCTGCTGGCAACGGCTGTCGTGGCGGTCGGGCTCGGGGCTGCACTCGGAGCCGCGCCGTCGCTCGCGGCTGCCGCCGACGGGCCGCCGACACCGCTGGTGCCGCCGGGGATCTCCGGGCCGACGGTGAACGCGACCCCGACGCCCGGCCCGACGTACGTGATCACGCCGGGCTCGACGGGGCACACCCTGGGGGCGCCCCAGACCGGGCCGATCTCGACGGCACCGGCCACGCCCACCCGGAGCGCCAGCGTGCCCGGCAGCCCGACCACGGGTCCCACCGCACCGCCGAGCGCTACCGGTGATGCCACCCAGCTGCCGAGCACCCAGCCCACCGACGACGCCGGGAGCACCGGCCCGCAGATCCCGGACACGCGCGGCTCGTCCCGGACCGGAGGCGACCTGTGGTGGATGATCGGTGCGGCGATCCTGGTCGTGGTGGGCGTTCTCGGAACCCTCGGCGGCGTGAAGAAGCAGCGGCTCAGGCGAAGTCGTCGCTGACCGGCACCGGGGCTGCCCGAGGAACGATCCGCTCGCGACCCGGAAGGACGGCTACGACGTTGAACACCCGCGCTGCCGCCCTGATCGGCGCCCTCCTGGTACCCGTGGTCGCCTCCTGCGGTGTCGCCGTACCGGACGATGCGAGCGTGAAGGCGTTCTGCTCCTCGGGCGAGAAGTTCTCGGCCGCCACGACGTTCGAGCAGGGCGTGAAAGCAGCCAAGGGCCTGCAGAAGGTCGGCACTCCCGCCGGCATCAACCACGCCGCACGGTCCGGTTTCGTCGAGCTCGTCGACCGGGTTCTCGCGGCCAAGGACGGCACCGACTTCATCCGGCGCTCGAAGAAGATCTCCTCGGCCGAGCAGGACCATCTCGCAGCGCTGAACGCCTACATCCAGAAGACCTGCGGGAACACCGCGGGCGGCGGCTCCTGACGGCGTCTCAGCGGCGGTTCGGCAGCGGGTCGCCGTCCACGTAGACCCACCGGTCCGCGCGTACCTCGAAGCGGCTGAGCTCGTGGAGCACGCCGCGCTGGGCCTGGTAGGTCCAGGACGCCCGGAACTCGACGGTCCCGGTGGTCGCGCTGGTGGCCTCGGCCCCGAGCACCTCCAGACCGGTCCAGGCGAGCCCCTCGTCGGGCGCGATCTCGGCGGGACGGGTCCGCGGGTGCCACGTGCGGAACAGGTGGGCGAGGTCGCCGACGGCGTACGCCGTGTAGCGCGACCGCATCAGCTGCTCGGGCCCCTGCGCCTGACGCTCGTTGCGCAGCAGTGCCGCGCAGCACTCCTCGTAGGTGGCGCCCGACCCGCAGGGACACGGTTCGGAGGGCGGCGGGATCGGCACCTGCGTACGGTATCGGCCCGCCGTTCCGCGATGTGATCAGGATCGGCTGGGTAGCCTGCAGGGGTGACCTCCTCGCACCCTGCTGCCCCTCCCGCACCGGCCACTCTCGGAGAGCTCCGTGCTTCCGGCCACGTCCAGAAGTCGTTGCGCGCCGAGCTGCGCGACAACCTGCTCAGCGCGCTGGGCGAGGGCCGTGACCCGTGGCCGGGCCTGCACGGCTTCGAGAGCACCGTGATCCCGCAGGTCGAACGCGCGCTGCTCGCCGGCCACGACATCGTGCTGCTCGGCGAGCGCGGGCAGGGCAAGACCCGGCTGCTGCGCACCCTGGTCGGCCTGCTCGACGAGTGGACACCGGTGATCGCCGGCGCCGACCTCGGCGAGCACCCCTACGAGCCGATCACGCACGCCTCCCAGCGCCGGGTGGCCGCCGAGGGCGACGCCCTGCCGATCAGCTGGCGCCACCGCGACGAGCGGTACGCCGAGAAGCTGGCCACCCCGGACACCAGCGTCGCGGACCTGATCGGCGACGTCGACCCGATGAAGGTCGCCGAGGG
>JAOPXD010000030.1 GCA_025965315.1 Marmoricola sp. | reverse complement strand
GGACCTCGTCGCGGTCGACCTTGACGATGATGCCTTCGACGATGTCGCCGTCGTTGAAGAACTTGATGGTGGCGTCAATCGCGGCGAGGAAGTCTTCCTCGGAGCCGATGTCGTTGATCGCTACCTGAGGTGCGTCGGCGTACAGGATGGATGAAGTCATAAGGGAGATAGATCCTTGGTGGACAGATGTAGTGCGGGCACGCGCGGAAGCCGGTTCCGCCGTCAGGCGGCATTGGTACAGCCACCATCACGAAGTGTTTTTCGTCTGTCCCCAGACGTGCGAGGACAACAGCGAGCTAGAGGCTGCTACGTCTGAGACTCAGGCAGACTTCTGGCGCAGCGCAATCCTACGGCGTGTCACGCTCCCGAGTCCAACCCGCCCGGGCGCTGGTGGCAGTGCGATCATCAGCGCATGTTCGAACACAGGCCGGTCAGTGTGGAGCGGCGGACGACCGACGAACACGACTCGCTGCTCGCGAACCGCGCCGACTGGGACCGGTACGCCGACGAGTACCAGGCCACGCACGGCGAATTCCTCGGCGACGACGGCTTCCTCTGGGGTCCGGAGGGAGTCCGCGAGGACACCCTGGGCGCTCTCGGCGAGGTAGCCGGGAAGGCGGTTCTCGAGCTCGGGTGCGGAGCCGGCCAGTGCTCCCGGTGGGTGCTGGCCAGGGGCGGCTCACCGATCGGTCTCGACGTCTCGATGCGCCAGCTGCAGCACAGCCGCCGGATCGACCTCGAGCACGGCACCGTCGTGCCGACCGTGTGCGCCGGTGCCGCAGCGATCCCGTTCGCGGACGCCTCGTTCGACATCGTCTTCTCGGCCTTCGGCGCGCTCCAGTTCGTCGCCGACGCCGACGCCCTGGTGGCCGAGATCGCCCGGGTCACCCGACCGGGCGGACGGTTCGCGTTCTCGATCACGCACCCGACGCGGTGGATGTTCCCCGACGACCCGACCGAGGGCGGTCTGGTCGCGAGCCAGTCCTACTGGGACCGGACGCCGTACGTCGAGATCGACGACGAGACCGGTGAGACCTCCTACGTCGAGCACCACCGCACGCTCGGCGACTGGATCCGCGCCCTGGCCACGAACGGCTACCGGCTGGTCGACCTGGTCGAACCCGAGTGGCCGCCGGACCACGACCGGGTCTGGGGCGGCTGGAGCCGCACCCGCGGTCTGCTCACGCCCGGTACTGCGCTCTTCGTTTCAGATCTGCAGGGCGTCGCAGACCTGCGGACGTAGCCGACCTGGCCTGACCGCGGGCTGGTCAGACCAGGTCGACGTTCTGGGATCGCTCAGGAACGAGCGTCAGCGAGCTCGCGGACCCGGGTCCCGGCTGCCGTCGGACGACGACGGCCGAGGAAGATCCCGGCGGCCAGCATCAGCAGGCCGAGCGCGAAGCTGACCTGCGGAACCACCGAGTGGACGAGGTGCAGCCTCGAACCCTGGGCGCCGTAGTCGTTGATGTTCTTGGCGATCGTCTTGGCGTCGTAGTTGTTGACCGCCTTGGTCAGGGTCACCCGCGGCGTCCCGTTGTAGTCGAGCGTGTTGAGCTGGTCATCGGTACGGGTGATGATCACGCCGGTGTTCGGCTCGACCAGCAGGGTCCGGTGCACGCCGTACATCTCCTGCGCCTTGACGTTCGAGGTCCCGATGAGGCCGAGCAGGCTGAGCGGGACGTCCTGGGTGCCGTACTCGGTCGGCGGGATCGTCTGCTCGAACTTGTAGACCTTCAGGCCCTGGATGCTCGTGGTGCCGCGGTAGCTGATCGGGACCGCCTTGAGCAGCGTGGTGTCCCAGAACTGGTAGGTCTTCTTCTGGGTCTCGAACGGGAAGTTCGCCACGATGCCGTGATGGACGATCGGGGTCTCCACACCTTCGGTCGTCGAGATGAAGTCGTTGCAGCAGGTGGTGGACGACTCGCCGGTGCGGGCGTCGAAGGTCATCCGCTCGACCATCCGCGACAGCATCGTGCCGTCCGACCCGAGCGTCGAGGTCGAGTTCGTGTAGGTCACCAGACCAGGGTGGCTGTTCGGCGTGCTCGCATCACCGATCGTGTTCACCTTGGTGTGCAGGGTGGTGGTGATGTCCTTGAGCGTGCCGACGTCGAAGACGGTCGCATCGGTGGCGATCAGGCCGGTGGTGGTGCGCTCGTTCGCCGGCGCCACCGCGAGGTGCGGGTAGGCGTACCAGCGGACCATCGGTCCGAGCACGATCAGGAACGCCCCGAGGGCGATCAGTACAAGACTCATTCGGCGCATGACGCGCTCCTCCCAGTACGGCGCCGCAGGCTCCCTCCCCCGACGCACACCTGGACGTTATCAGGAAACATGCCCTAAATCGGGCATTCATCACTTCCTAACCTTAAACGTGACAATCCGGCGTGGACAAGCGCGGCGATCCGAGCGTCACTCCGGCGTCCGGACCACGATCCAGAGGTTCCAGGTGACCAGCTCGCGCAGGAACGGTACCCGCAGCAGGAACGAGCTCCACGACGGCAGGTACCGGGGTCGGAGGTCGAGGACCGTCAGGTCCGCACGCGTGCCCAGCCAGCGCAGCCCGTCGGTCACCGAGGCTGCGAACATCGACGTACCGAACAGGTTCTTGGGCGCCTTGCCGTGCTTGCGCTCGTAACGTCGTGCTGCCCGGGTTCCGCCGAGCAGGTGCCAGGGCGAGGTCTCGTGGCCGCCCCAGGGGCCGAGCCAGATCGTGTACGAGAGCACCGCGACTCCCCCGGGGCGGACCACCCGGACGATCTCGTCGCAGGTCGCACCGAGATCGCGGACGTGCTCGAGCAGGTTGGACGAGAACGCGACGTCGACGGACCCGTCGGCCAGCGGCGCCCGCTCGGCGAGCCCGACCACCGACCCGGGAGTACGCCGACCGTGCAACCGGATCTCGTCGAGGTCCGCATCGATGAGGACCGTCGTCGCGCCCGCACGCCGGAAGGCCGCCGAGTAGAAGCCCGGCCCGCCGCCGAAGTCGGCGACGGTCGCGCCGGCCAGGTCGACGTGCTCGGCGACCAGCGCGATCGCGTCGTCGGCGATCAGCGAGTAGAAGCCGTCGGGGTCGGTCTGCTCGGTCAGGAACGACCGGAACAAACGGACAGAACGGGCTAGACCGATAGATCGGAACAAACGGACAAAGGGCACAGAACAATGTTACCGTCGTCACACATTCGGTGTCGCACCGGGGAGGGAGAACCACAGTGCGAACCTTGGAGGGGGACGTTCAGGCTGCCCGTTCGCAGCCTGCGCGCACGAAGAACACAGTCGTCCTGAACTGGCGTGATCCGTGGCACCCGGAGGGCGGGGGCTCGGAGCTCTACGTCCACCAGGTAGCGAAGCAGATGCGCGACGCCGGCAGGCAGCTGACCTGGGTCACGGCGTCCTACCCGGGAGCCGTGAAGGACGAGACCGTCGACGGCATCCGGTTCATCCGCCGCGGCGGACACATCACCGTGTACCTGTGGGTGGCGTGGCTGTTCCTGAGCGGGAGCCTGGCGCGCCGGACCGGAGGCATCGATGCCGTGCTCGAGGTGCAGAACGGGATGCCGTTCCTGGCCACCCGGCTGACCCGCTCGCGGGTCGTCGTCCTGGTCCACCACGTGCACCGCGAGCAGTGGTCCGTGGTCGGCCCGGTCCTGGCGCGGATCGGCTGGTTCGCCGAGTCCCGGGTCGCCGTGCGTGCGAACCGAGGATCGCAGTACGTCGCCGTCTCGGACGTCACCCGGCGCGAGCTGGTCGAACTCGGGGTCCGGTCGGCCGACATCCGGCTCGCGTTCAACGGCATGCCGCCGGTACCTGACTACGACGCGGGCGCACGGAGCACCGAGCCCACCCTGGCCGTGCTGAGCCGGCTGGTGCCGCACAAGCAGATCGACCACGTCATCGCCGCGCTGCCCTCGCTGCTCGAGGAGTTCCCGACCATCCGGCTGCGGGTGATGGGTGAGGGCTGGTGGGGCGAGCAGCTGCACCAGCAGAGCGCCGCCCTCGGGCTGGACGAGCACATCGACTTCCTCGGACGCGTCGACGAGCGCACCAAGTTCGAGGAGCTGTCCCGGTCCTGGGTGCACGTGCTCCCTTCGGTCAAGGAGGGGTGGGGCCTCTCGATCGTCGAGGCCGGGCACGCCGGCACCCCGTCCGTCGCGTACGCCGACGCCGGTGGCGTCGCCGAGGCGATCCTGGACGGCGTCACCGGGCTGCTCGCCCGCGACGAGGCCGACCTCCGCGTCCAGGTCGAACACCTGCTGCGCGACCGGTTCCTGCGCGAGGAGCTGGGCGTCAAGGCGTTCGTCAGGTCGGGCGAGTTCACCTGGGATACGGCCGCACGGCAGATCATGGCTGCGCTCGACGGAGCCTGAGCCTCACCGCCCCGCCCGCCCACGCAGAAGAACCAGCCACCGCGAGTAGCGGGGCTGGTTCTTTGTCGTACGGGTCGTGCGTGGCGTTGGTCAGTGCGCGTAGTTCGGCTGGTTGACGCCACTGACGTTCGCCGGCGTCTGGTTCGGCTGGGTGAGGTTCGCGGCGACCTGGGTGGTCGCGACGGCGAGCGCACCGGCAGCAACAGCGCCGACGATCCCGGTCGTGACGATCGTCCCGACCTTCACGACGCCGACGCCGGTACCGATTCCAAAGAACGACATGGGTTCCCTCACTTCGTTGTCCCTAAATCCCAATGTCCACCTTACCCGACATTGACCGGTTTACTACGAAACTTCCGAAGTGTCATGAACAACAGGCACCCGAGGACCGCTCCCCCGGCCAGGACGTCACCCGTCACGATCGCGACGACGTCGTGCGCGTCGGCCTGCGGACGACCGTGCCCGAGGTCGAGTAGGGCAAGGTCGTGACCGTCGTGCAGGACCGTGCCGGTACTCATCAGTCCGGCGATCACGGCTTCGTCGCCGCCTGCGGTCTTCTCGACGAGCACGTAGCGGATGCCGGCCCGGGCGAGTACGGGGGCCAGTGGTGCACCCGTGGCGAGCGCGGCTCCGATCCGGGCTGCGACCGGGTCCTCGCCCGCGACCGTCCGGGTCGCGCTCACCTGGAGGGCGTCGTCGGTGACGACCTGACCCGGGAAGAACCGGATCGCCGGGTCGAGTGCTGCGCGGTCGTTGTTCCACCCGAACGCCCGGTACGTCGCCCACGGCAGCACGGCCGTACGTCGATCCGCCGCAGGCGTCGCGTCGAGCACTCCGCGGACCTGGGACCACTCGGCCGGGTAGCGCACCGGTTCGAGCTTCCCGGCGATCCCCCAGGCGAGGCTCGGGAGCAGCACCACGGGCAGCAGCGCCGCCACGGCTGCGATCGCGCCGGCAGGCACGTCCCTGGGTCGGAGCAACCGACCACCCTGCTCGACGACGACCGCGATCCCCAGGCACGGCGCGGGAACCGCGAGCAGCAGCCACTTCTGGGAGTCCCTCAGGATCCCGGCGCCGGGAACGTGGCCCACCAACCAGGTCGCCACGTGCAGTCCCGGCCCGGTGGTCGGCAGCGCAGCCAGGACGAACCCGACCGCGGCGAGCGCCAGCAAGGCCTGGATCACCGGCCTGAGCGTCGGATCGCGGCGCGCGCGGTCCAGGAGCCCGACCAGGCCGGTGATGGTCAGTCCGAGCGCGAGCAGGACCAGCAGCAGCGATCCGCGCTCCCCCGGCACGATCGAGGACTTCCAGATCCCCCCGAAGGTGAGCAGCGAACCCAGCACACCCAGCGGGGTGTCGGAGCGTGCGGCGAACGCCTGCACTCCCTCAGGGTCCGTCGTCTGGTGTGCGACCAGAAGACCGGGCAGCAGCCAGGGAAGGTTGACCACGAGGACGCCAGCGACGACGAGCCCGATCCGCCGACCGAGCTCGCGCCAGCGGACCCCGGTCACGACCAGCGCGACCAACCCGGCGGCGACACCGCCCGTCGGGCTGCCGGAAGCGGCGATCCCGACGGTGACCACCAGTGCCGCGAGGCCGCCGTACGAGGTCCGGCGTACGTCGACGCCAGCCGCGACCACCCAGGGCAGTGCGGCGTACCCGATCAGCAGGCCCCAGTGCCCGATGGCGAGCCGCTCGAGGACCCAGGGATTCCACAGGTAGAGAACGGCTGCACCCAGCGGAGCCCACCGGGCGTCGGGTGCCACGAACCGGCCGGCGAGCCGCAGCATCCCGATCGCTGCGCCCGCGAGCGCACCGAGCAGGACCGCCTTCTGCACCAGGTCACCCGGAATGATCATGGTGAGCACCGAGACGATCGCATCGGCCGGCACCGCCCGCGGCACGGAGCCGTCGAGCCCGAGCCACTCGCCCTTCCACGGCTGGACCGGCACGAAGCTCATGTCCCCGATCAGGACGAAGCCCCGGGCGAACAGCACCGGTGCGAGTGCGAGGACCGCCAACGCCACCGTGGTCGCCGTGGCGATCGGGTCGCCAGCGCGCCGGCGTTCAGGCGTCGACATCGTCGGCCCGCCTCACGAACGCCGCGACCAGGGTGGCTGCGACCAGACCGCAGCCGAGGGCGGCGAGCACGTCCGCGGCCGCACCCGGCGTCCCCCCCGCGGTGCCGCCCGCGAAGGCCGCAGCCACCCCCGAGGCGAGCACCAGCACCGCGGCGGCGACCGGAACCGGAGTCCGGCGAACGAGGAACACCCCGACCAGCGCCGCTGCTGCGGCGACCGGGCTCACCGCCGCGAGCACGAGCATCCCGGCTGTTGCGACGGCCAGCCGACCTGCGCGGCGGCGCGGCGCGATGACACCGCGGACGGCCAGCGGGCTCTGCGGGCGTCGGAGGTCGATCAGCAGCAGTACCAGGAGCACCAGGACGCCGGCACCGCCGAGACCGAGCGCGGCCCGGTAGGCAGTCTGCGGCGCGAAGTCGATCCTGACGGTGCCGCCGGCGCCGGCGGGGATCACGAAACCCTGCTGCCAGCCGTCGACGACCCGGGTCGCCAGGTCGTGGCCGGCCAGGGTGGCCTGCCAACCCGGGTTGGCGTTCTGGCCGAACACCAGGACCGACGTCGGTCCCGCGGCGATCGTGACCCGCATCGACGGCGCGAGCTTCGAGGCGCCGGTCACGGCACGCTGTTCCGTGACCGCGACCGGACCGCTGGCCGGCGCCTCGCCCGAGCGGAGCACCACCCGGGTCGGGTCGAAGATCCCGCTGGCGTTCGCCTGGAGCCGGCTGGTTCCGGAGCTCAGGGCGATGGCGCCGTCACAGCTGCGCCAGCTCATCGTCCGGCCGTCGACGACGTCACCGAGGGTGCCGGTCACCTGGGTGCGATAGGTCTGTCCGTCGACCTGGAGGTCCGGGCCCAGGCCGCACGGCGAGGTGAACGTCCAGGAGAGCGGTACCGGTCTGGCCAAGGAGGCCAACCCGTCGAGACGCACCTCCCCGGCCCCCACAGAACGCCCGAGGTGCTCGCTGTCGCGATGAGCTAGGAGCGTGATCCGCGCCGAGGTCGCTCCGGGGATGGCCTTGAAGTAGCCGAGCTGACCCGCGCCCAGCGGCACCCGACGGGTCTGCCCGTGCGCCTCGATCACCGCCTCGTACGGCGACAGTGCCGGGATCGCGGACGCGGTCACCTGGAGGCGGCTCAGGGTGCACGGCTTGTGCCAGGTCAGCTGCAGGACCGGGGCGAGGTCACCGCGCGCAGCCAGCCAGGACGTGTCGCTCTGATCGTCGGTGGCGAACACCGCGGAGACGGCCGGGTCGTCGCCGAGCACGCTGGTCGAGCTCGCCGACAGGCCCGTACCGACCGGCAGGAGCAGCTTGGCCGTGTCCGTCGACGGTTGCGCGACGACCTCTCCGGAGAACCGCCAGCTCCCGGATCCGTGCACCGTGAACGTCCGGTCGAGATGCCCACGCTCGGCGCCGGGACGGGCGTAGGCGGGGTCGCAGGTGGTGCCCAGCGCGCCGTACAGGCAGGGGCGGCGGGGCGGGTCGGAGCTGAACACGAACGACGTACCGGCATCGGCTGCGGTGTCGGGGACCACCAGCGTGCGACTGGTGTCGACCCCGGTTACCGCGATGTCGCGGATGGCCACCTGCGCGGTCGGCCGGTGCCCGGAGATGCCGAGTACGGTGACCCGCACCCGTGCAGCGACCTGGCTGCCGAAGTCGACCACGGCCGTCCCGCCGGCGTCCGGGGTGACCACCTGCCGCGCTGACCCAGCGCTGACCGCGAGCCGGGTGACCCGCAGGCTGTCTGCACCACCGGAGCCGGCGAGCACGGTGACCTTCCCGATCGGGCGCGCCCGGGTCAGGCCGTACTGGACCCACTGACCCCGGGCCGTGGTGAACGGTGCCGAGCGCCAGGACGTCGACGGATCGTCGTCGGCGACCGCGGACGGACCGTACTCGGGGCGGACCGGGCCGAGCGAGTCGGCGTACCCGGCCGAGGTCGAGGCGGTCACCGAGCGGAGCGCGCCGAACCGGGCGTAGACCCGCGGGACCCCGGGTGCTCCGGTGTAGTCGACGACCTTGCGGTCGGTCCGGCTCGGCTCGGACGGAGTCCGTACGTCGCTGACGGCATCGTGGGTCAGGCCGAAGTCACGCTCGACCAGCCGGTACCCGTCGGTGACGATCGCCGGTGCAGCGCCTGCTGCCGCCCGACCGACCAGGACGTGCTCGCCAGGGCCGACGAGTCCTGCCTCCCGGGCGGTGAGGACGTCCTCGGGGGCGCCGGTGAGGACCGGCAGCGTCGCGCTGACGGTCGCGTCCGGCCGGGCCCGGGCCCCGCTGACCCGGTACACCTCCAGGGCCGGGAGCGCCGGTGCCCCGAACGTCTTCACCCGCTCGATCCCGGGGCTCGCGGCCAGGGCCGTCGCCACCCGGTCAGCGTCGGTCGCATCCGAGATCGACGGATCGAGGTCGTTGCGCAGCAGGATCCGGGTGATGCCGGACGCGGCCAGGGTCGGCGCCAGCGCGTCCGACCCGAGGCCGTCGTCCAGCCGGGCATCGATGCCGTCGAGCAGTCGGATCGAGGCCGACGGGATCAGCGGGATCTGGTTCCGGGTGACCCAGCCCGAGCTGGCCAGTCCCTGGATCGGTTCGTCGACGGTCCAGCCCCAGGTCTGCTCGGCGAACCCGGCCGCGGGCACGACCAGGGTTGCGCCGGGACCGTCGTGGTCGAGCCAGCTGGCGGCCTGCTGCCAGGAGGCCGGGATCTTGTCCCAGCCGGGGTGCCGCAGCGACCCGGTGAAGACCGGGGCGGCGCTGGCCAGGACGAGCACCCCTGCTGCCAGCACGACGAACGGCTTGGCGGACGGGAGCCGGACTCGGGGCGCGGCGACGAGTGCGGCCAACGACGCCCCGAAGCCCAGCACGAGTGGCAGCCGCACCAGCGGATCAGCCTTGTGGATGTTGCGGAACGGCTCCAGGCCGCCGTCGAGGAGGTGCCGGACGCCGCCGGCGAACGGAGAGCCCGCCGCGCCACCGTGGCCCCAGGTCATCACCACCAACCCGGTCAGGAAGGCAAGAACCAGGGGCCCGCGGAACCGCAGCGCGCCCGTCCCGGTGCGTCCGAGGCCGGCGACCCCGAACGCCGCGATCACGCCGCCGAGGACGACCAGGGCCAGTGCCGTGCTCATCGCGTGCGCGCCGGCCCAGAACGGCCCGCCGCCTTGCGAGATGTAGTTCAGCCAGTGCTCGGTGCCCCGGACCGTGTTGCTCCACCCGGTCGTGCGCGTCGTGGTCGCCGCGGTCTCGATGTAGTCCAGGAACGGCGGGCTGTACCTGCCGAGCAGCAGCAGCGGAAGCATCCACCACAGGCTGGCCAGCGTCGTGCAGGCCACCCACCAGCGAGCGAGTCGGCGACCTTCGACCGACCGGACCCCGGCGAGCACCAGGAACAGCGGGAGCGGCAGCGCCAGCAGGTTCTCGGTGGCGTTCACTCCGCCCATCGCCACGACGGCCAGCGCGGCCAGCACCGCGGCGCGGCGGGCCGAGAGGCGTCCCGAGAGCGCCAGCACGATCGGGAGGCAGACCCACGGCAGCACCGCACTCGGCAGCATCTCGGAGCTGAGCTCACCGGACAGACCGACGAGCCGGGGCGAGAGCGCGTACGCCGCACCGACGAGCACCGGGATGCTCGACACGAGCCCCGGAGGCAGCTTCGTGGTCGCCGTACCGGCGCCGATCCCGAGTGCCCGCGCGAGCCGGCGCGCGCCGTCGTACGCGACCAGGAGGACGAGCGCCGACCAGGCGCGCTGGGTGATCCAGTCGGGCACGGCCATCAGGTCGCCGAGCAGGAAGAAGGTGCCCTGCGGGAACAGGTACCCGTAGCCCTGGTCAGCCAGACCGCCCAGGTCGATCCCGGTGACCCAGAGGTTCAGCGACTTGCCGAGCATCCGGCCCGGATCGGCGGTCAGGTCGAACTTGGTGTCGAAGGTCGTCTGCCCGATGCGCTGGCCGAAGCTGATCAGGACCAGGACGGTGATCGCTCCGAGGTGCAGGCACGAAGCGCGCGCACGATCCCGGATCCCGGCCCGTCGGGCCCCGGTCCGGCGAGCTCCCTCCCGGCCCCGGGGTCCCTCACCCGAGCCGGACGCGCTGTCCTCCACCGCCGCACTCTATCGGCGCGCCCGTAGGATGCGGGGCATGATCGCCCAGCCCGAGAAATCCGATTCGTCCGAATACCCGGATGCGGACTGGCCCAGCACCTGGGCGGCCGCCGACCAGGTGCCCGGGTGGCTCAAGGAGGGGCAGGCGCGGCTGCTCTGGGACGAGGCGCGCGCGCTGCCTGCCGGTTCCTCGGTTCTCGAGATCGGCTCGCACCAGGGCCGCTCGACCGTCGTCCTCGGACGCGCCCTCCGGCACGGTGGCGGAACGGTCATCGCCGTGGACCCGTTCATCGAGGGCAAGCTCTTCGGGGGGCTGAGCACCCGGGAGAAGTTCGAGGCGAACATCACCGGTGCCGGACTGGAGAACGTGGTCGAGCTGGTCGCGGACTACAGCACCGCGCTCAGGCCGACCTGGAGCCGCAGCTTCGACCTCCTCTACATCGACGGCAAGCACGACTACTGGACGTTGTCGGACGACCTCCGCTGGGCGGTGCACCTGCCCGACGGTGCTGGCGTCGTGATCCACGACTGCTACTCCTCGATCGGTGTCACCCTCGGCATCCTGCGGCACGTGCTGTTCGGTTCGACGCTGGCCTACGAGCGCCGTTCGGACTCCCAGTCGCTCTTCCGGGTACGACGCCCGACTACCGCGGACCGGTTCCGGATCCTGGCGCAGCTGCCGTGGTGGATCCGCAACGTCGTGGTGAAGGTGTTCCTGCGGTTGCGGCTACGACCCGTGGCCCGGCTGTTCGGGCACGACTCTCCCTATGACCCCTACTGAGGGTCCAGCGACCCTACTGAGGGTCTAGCGACCCCTACTGAGCCGCCAGCTCGTCGACGAGGACCGACAGGATCTCTGCAGCTGCCTGCGGGCTGAACCAGTCACGACGCACCCGCACGGTGACGGTCGTCGTCGTTCCGGTGGTGGCGAGACCCGTCGCCGTTCCCGCAGGACCGGTCGGCACCGGCCAGAAACGCAGTGCACGCAAGCCTTCGTGATCGATCCTGCCCAGGTTCGAGACCAGCACCGTCGCCCCGAGCCGGGCGCCGAGAAGCCGCACCAGCCGCGGTACCAGCCCGGTCCCGCTGCCGACGGGGTACGCCGGTTCCGGCGCTGTGGTCGCCAGGAGCTCGGCCGCAGCGTCACGATCCGTGACCCCATCGGCGACCAGGCGGACGAACGCGGTGTCACGGTCCGGCGCCGGCATCGGGGTCCCGGGTCTGCGGGAGACGCCCATCGAGATCACCAGGCGCCGCGTCCGGGTCCCCCCGGAACGGCGGCGGATGGTGGCCACGGTTGCTGCCACCAGAGCCGCGCTTCCTGGCCTGGTCAGCTCCGTGGCGCGCGACACCAGCCAGTCGCCCTCGGTCCCTACCGGTTGGCGGTCCCCGACCAGCCGCGCCGGCGGGTGGACCAACGCCTCGACGACACGGCGGCCGCTGCGCAGCAGGAACCCGGACGGTTCGCTGCCGGGTCCGACTCCGCGGGCCGACGCGCCGAGATCGAGTCCGCTGAGCAGACCGGCAGCACCGAGGAGCCCGAGCCCGTCCACGGCCCCGTGGTGGCCGGCCACCACCAGCGACCGGCCGTCGTCGGACAGCGCGACGCGCAGGAGCGGATCCCGATCGCCGTACGGGTTGCTCGCGAAGCGGGCGAGCACGTCGTCCTCGACCTCGGTTGCGTACACCTCCGGCACCGGTGCGGATCCGAGGTGCTGGTGGGCGGCCACCAGCCGCGTCGCCGCTGAGGCGACCGCGTCGGTGGCGATCGGATCGACCAGGTCCAGAGCGAGCACGATGCTCCAGGCGACCCCGGGATCGCCGTACAGGCCGACCACCCGACGGGCCTGTTCGACGGCCGGATCGATACGGTGCTGAACCGGTTCGCCGGCGGTCGGGGCTGCCACCTGCGACACCCTAGGCTGTTGAGCGTGAGCACTGCACCCGAGACCGCGAGACCTGCCGCGGCCGTCCGCAGCGGCTCGACGATCGCCGTCGCCATCGGCGTGATGAACCTGGCGACCTACGCGTTCACGATCGTCGCGGCGCGACTGCTCGGGCCCCGCGACTTCGGAGCGCTCACCTCGGTGATGAACGTGCTGCTGGTCGCCGGGGTGATCTCGTTGGCGCTCCAGGCCACGGCTGCGCGGCGGATCGCGCACGAGCCCGAGGACGTCGAGCAGGTCGAGAACACCATCCTGCTCGTCGGCCAGCGCTCGGCGCTCGGGCTCGGCCTGCTGTTCCTGCTTGCAGCACCGCTGGTCAACGTCGCGCTCAAGCTCGACAGCCTCGGGACCGCCGCCCTGCTCGGGGTCGCGATCGCGCCGTTCACGTTGATGGGCGCCCAGGCCGGCGTGCTGCAGGGCGAGCGGCGGTGGACCCCGCTGGCGCTGGTGTACCTCGCGTTCGGTCTGCCCCGGCTCGCGCTCGGCGTGGCGCTGATGTGGTGGCGCCCGGACGAGCTGGTCGCCTTCTCCGCGGTGGCGGTGTCCATGTTCGCCCCGATCGTGGTCGGCGCGATCGCGTTGCGCGCACCCCGGGCGAAGCCGAGCCGGCCCAAGGGCGACCACACCGCGCGCGCGTTGTGGTGGGAGACGGTGCTCAACTCCCAGGCACTGCTGGCGTTCCTGATCCTGTCCAACGTCGACATCGTGATCGCCCGGAACACCCTCGGCTCCCACGAGGCGGGCCTGTACGCCGGCGGGCTGATCATGTCCAAGGCGGTGCTGTTCCTGCCGCAGTTCGTGGTCGTGCTGGCGTTCCCGTCGATGGGGTCGGCAGGAGCCGGCAAGCGGGCCCTGTACGCCAGCCTCGCCGTGATCGCGGTGACCGGTGCCGTCGTGACCGCCGGGGTGGTGGTGCTGTCGAGCCTCGCGCTGACCTTCGTGGGCGGTGCTGAGTACGACGCGATCAAGGACTCGCTGTGGCTCTTCGCCGTCCTCGGAACCGTGCTCTCGATGCTGCAGCTGCTGGTCTACAACGTGATGGCCAAGCAGGCGCGCAGCTCGGTGCTCTACCTCTGGGCCGGACTGATCACCCTGATCGTCGTCGGACTCGGGAGCGACTCGGCCCACCAGCTCGTGGTCCGGGTTCTCACCGTCGACACGGCGCTGTTCGTCGTCCTGCTCGCCGTGAGCACGTACCGGATGCGGCGTACTGCGCCTGCCCGCTCCTGACCATCGGCTAGTGAGCGGCGTCGTGCCAGCTGCGGCCGGTACCGACCGAGACGTCGAGCGGCACGGTCAGCTCCGCAGCCGCCGCCATCTGCACGCGCACGAGCTCCTCGAGGGCCACGCGCTCCCCCGGGGCGACCTCGAAGACGAGCTCGTCGTGGACCTGCAGCAGCATCCGCGATGACAACCCGGCCTCGTCGATCGCCCGGTCCACGTTGAGCATCGCGACCTTGATGATGTCCGCGGCCGAGCCCTGGATCGGTGCGTTCAGCGCCATCCGCTCGGCTGTGTCGCGGCGCTGGCGGTTGTCGCTGGTCAGGTCCGGCAGGTACCTCCGCCGACCCATGATCGTCTCGGTGAACCCGGTCTGACGGGCCTCGTCCACGACCCCGCCGAGGTAGTCCCGGATGCCACCGAAGGTCTCGAAGTACTCGTCCATCAGGCCGCGGGCCTCGCCCGCCTCGATCTTGAGCTGCGCCGAGAGACCGAACGCGGAGAGCCCGTAGGCCAGGCCGTAGTTCATCGCCTTGATCTTGGCGCGCATCTCGACGTTCACGTCGCCCGGCTCGACCCCGAACACCCGGGCGGCAGTGACCTGGTGGAAGTCGCGTCCGGAGTTGAACGCCTCGATCAGGGCGGCATCCTCGGAGAGGTGCGCCATGATCCGCATCTCGATCTGGCTGTAGTCCGCGGTGAGGAGCTCGTCGTACCCGTGCCCGACCACGAACGCCTGCCGGATCCGCCGACCCTCCTCGGTGCGGACGGGGATGTTCTGCAGGTTCGGGTCGGTGCTGGAGAGCCGGCCCGTCGCGGCGATCAGCTGGTTGAACGTGGTGTGGATCCGGCCGTCCTCGGCCACGGTCTTCAGCAGGCCCTCGACGGTCTGGCGCAACCTGGTCACGTCACGGTGCCGGAGCAGGTGCTGGAGGAACGGGTGCTCGGTCTTCTCGAACAGGCTCTGCAACGCGTCGGCGTCGGTGGTGTACCCGGTCTTGGTGCGCTTGGTCTTCGGCATGTCGAGCTCGTCGAACAGCACCACCTGCAGCTGCTTGGGCGACCCGAGGTTGATCTCCTTGCCGATCACCTCGTACGCGTCGGCTGCTGCCGCGCGGACCGAGTCCGCGAACTCCGACTCGAGCGAGGTGAGCAGCTCATGGTCGATCGCGATCCCGACCTGCTCCATCCCGACCAGGACACCGACCAGCGGCAGCTCGATCTCGCCGAGCAGGCGGGTCCCGCCGCGATCAGCGAGCTCGGTCTGCAGCATCACGGCCAGGTCCAGGACGGCGCGCGCGTGCAGCATCGCTGCTTCGGCCACCTCGTCACCGGTCTCGAACAGCAGACCCTGGTCGTCTCCGGTGTCCTGCTTGAGCTCCCGCTTGAGGTGGCGCAGGGTCAGGTCGGCGAGCCCGTAGGAGCGCTGGTCGGGCGCGACGAGGTAGGCCATCATCGCGGTGTCGGTGGCCAGGCCAGCGACAGGCCAGCCGTGCGCACCGAGCGCGAGCAGCGGCCCGTTCGCGTCGTGGATGATCTTCGGTCGATCGGCATCGGCGAACCAGGCCGCCAGGGCCACGTCATCCTCGACGCTCAGCACGGTGGCGTCGACGTACGCCGCGCTGCCGTCGGCCTCCGCGAAGGCCAGCCCGTCGACCCGCCCCGTCCCGGAGCTCCAGGTGCCGCGGACGTACAGGCCGACCGGATCGGTGCCGAGCTCGTCCAGGAACGAGGCGAGCTCCCCGGGATCAACGGTGCGACCGATCAGGTCGAAGCCGCCCTCGAACTCCGGCTCCTCCTCGGGCGCGAGGGTGTCCAGGATCCTGGTCCGCAGCTCACCGCGGAACTCCAGCTCGTCGAGCAGCTCGAGGGCGGCCTGGCGGTCCCACTCGGTTCGACCGAGGTCGGAGATCGGCAGCTCCAGCGGCAGGTCGCGGACCAGCGCGTTGAGCCGGCGGTTGCGGATCACGTCGTCGAGGTGATCGCGCAGGCTCTCACCCGCCTTGCCGGCGACCTCGTCGGCACGGTTGATCACGTTCTCGAGACCGTCGTAGGTCGCGATCCACTTGGCCGCCGTCTTCGGCCCCACCCCGGGGATGCCCGGCAGGTTGTCCGAGTCCTCACCCACCAGCGCTGCCAGCTCGGGATAGCGGTGCGGCGGCACGGCGTACTTCGCCTCGACCGCGGCCGGGGTCATCCTGGCGAGGTCCGAGACGCCGCGCATCGGGTAGAGCACCGTCGAGGCCTCGGTGACGAGCTGCAGCGAGTCGCGGTCACCGGTGAGGATGAGCACCTCGAACCCCTCGGCCAGGGCGTTGGTCACCAGGGTCGCGATGATGTCGTCGGCCTCGAAGCCCTCGTACGTCAGGTGCCGGATCCGGAAGGTGTCGAGCAGCTGCTCGAGCACCGGCAGCTGGCCGGAGAACTCGGTCGGGGTCTTGTTCCGCTTGGCCTTGTACTCGGGGTACTCCGCGAGCCGGAAGGTCTGCCGCGACTTGTCGAACGCGACCGCCACGTGCGTCGGCTGCTCGTCGCGGAGCACATTGACCAGCATCGAGGTGAAGCCGTAGACGGCGTTCGTGTGCTGGCCGGTGACGGTGGAGAAGTTCTCCACCGGGAGCGCGAAGAAGGCGCGGTAGGCGAGCGAGTGGCCGTCCAGGAGCAGCAGGCGGGGACGCACTGCTGGGGGCGCACTGGTTTGAGGAGCACTGTCTGACACGTTGCGACCCTAATGGCTGGCCCCGACATCGTCTGCCCCGCCCACCCGGGCAAGATAGGGCCATGAGCACGGAGTCCGATATCAACGAGTACGTCGCCGCGATGCCCCAGGGCATGGGGTCCCTGAGTGAGAAGATGGGCATCAAGATCCTGGAGCTCTCCGCGGAGCGCGTGGTCGGCACGATGCCGGTGGAGGGCAACACCCAGCCCTACGGCCTGTTGCACGGCGGAGCCTCGGTGGTTCTCGCCGAGACGCTGGGCTCGATGGGATCGGGGCTGCACTCGATGACGCTCGGCAAGGTGCCGGTCGGGGTCGACATCAACGCGACCCACCACCGGTCGGCGACCTCCGGCATCGTCACCGGAACGGCCACCGCGATCCACCTCGGCCGCACCTCGGCGGCCTACGAGATCGTGATCACCGACGAGCGCGGCAAGCGGGTCTGCACCTCGCGGATCACCTGCGCGCTGATCGCGGCGCCTCCCGGGAGCTGAGCCGGCTCAGAGCTCCGCGTCGTCCTCGCGGAGCTGGGCGCGACGCTGGATCGAGCGACGCTGGATCGAGCGACGCTGGGCCAGCACCCGACCGAGATTGCGACGCGCATCGAGCCGCAGCGGCTCCGGCGTCAGCTTGTGGCGCAGCATCGTGGTGTTGGCGATGCGTACCGATGCGACCGTGGCCAGTCCCAGTCGGGCCAGGAACCGGTTGGTGTCGCGCGAGCTGCTGCTGGTGATCGCGGTGATGTGCGCGACGTCCTTGTCCTCGGCCCAGGTGACCGCGACATCGAGCAGGGCCCGGGCGTAGCCGTGCTTGCGCAGCGCCGGCAGCACCAGCAGGTACGAGGTGTGCACCGCCATGTCGGAGTGCAGCGGACTCATCGCCGAGCGCCGCAGGTGCAGCGCGGCGACGATCGCGCCCTCGTGCAGACCCACGACGATCCGCTCGTCAGGATCCGCCGCCGTCTGCGCCAGCGCGGCGACCGCCTCGTCGAGCGGCCTCGGCGTCGGTTGCTCGGCGCCGCGGGTGCCGGCGTCGGCCCAGAGCCTCAGCAGAGCGGCGGCATCATCGGGCACGGCATCACGTATCTCCAGCGGACGACGTGACATCGATGCCTCCTAACCCCCACGGTGACCCGAAATTCAGTACGGCGGTGCCAGACTACGCTTTCGCGCTCGACCACTCTAGGGGGCTGAGATGTTCATCGGAACGGGCACTCTGGTGAACGCGACGACGGTCCTGGCCGGGAGCACCGTCGGCGTCCTGGTCGGGCACCGGTTGCCGCTGCGCACCCGGAGCGTCGTCACCGACGGTCTGGGCCTGGTGACCCTGCTGATCGCGGCCTCCTCGGCGCTGGCCGTCTCCGACCACAGCCTGAAGGCGGCCGTCGGCAGCTCGGCGCCGATGCTGATCGTGCTCGGCTCGCTGCTCGTCGGCGGCATCGTCGGCTCGCTGGTCCGGATCGAGGACCGGCTCGAAGGGCTCGGCGACCTCCTCCAGCGTCGGCTCAGCAAGGGGTCCGCGAGCACCGACCACGAAGCCCGGGCACGCTTCATCCAGGGGTTCATGACCAGCTCGCTGGTCTTCTGCGTCGGTCCGCTGACGATCCTCGGCTCGATCACCGAGGGCATCGGCAACGGACCTGACCAGCTGCTGCTCAAGTCGGCCCTCGACGGGTTCGCCTCGATCGCGTTCGCCGCGTCGTTCGGCTGGGGCGTCGCTGCCAGCGTGGTGACCCTGGTCGCCGTCCAGGGCTCCCTGACCGCGCTCGGCGCCGTCCTGGGCAACTTCCTTCCGGACGCGCACCTGGCCGCACTGACGGCCACCGGCGGGCTGATCCTGGTCGGCGTCGGGCTGCGGCTGCTGGAGATCAAGCAGATCAAGGTCGGCGACCTGCTCCCCGCGTTGGTGATCGCGCCGGTGCTGACCCAGGTCGTGATCTGGTTCCGATAGTTCCGGTTTGGTCTCGACTCGGACACACATCCGTGTCGTGCCTTGACAGCCGCAGGATGCCGGACGAGGGTTCCAGCACGACCCCGGTCCCGGGATCGTGTTCGGCGGTTCCTCGGCCCGGCCCTCCAGCCGGTCGACGTGAGCCCACAAGCATGGAGGAATTGAATGCGGACTCGTCCCTTGGCGAAGGTGGCCGCTCTCGGAGTGGTAGGCGCGCTTGCGCTCACCGGCTGCGGCTCCAGCAACAACAGCAGCAAGGGCGGCCTGAGCAGCGGCGGCGGTGGTAACGCCACCAGCTACACGATCGCGTTCGAAGGCCCGCTCTCCGGCGACAACGCCCAGCTCGGCATCAACGAGTACAACGGCGCGCAGCTCGCGATCGCCGAGGCCAACAAGGACTCCAGCCTCGGCTTCAAGGTCAAGCTGAGCAAGTCCGACGACCAGGGAGATCCGGCCAAGGCTCCTGCCGCCGCCGCGTCGATCATCCAGGACGACACCGTGATGGGTGTCGTCGGGCCGTCGTTCTCGGGCGCCACCAAGGCGGTCGCTGCCAAGTTCGGCGCCGCGGGTATCTCGATCGTGAACCCGTCGGCCAGTGCCGGCGACATCCAGACCCTCGGCTTCAAGACCTGGCACCGGATCTTCCCCAACGACAACGCCGAGGGCCCGGCAGGTGCTGACTGGATCGCCAAGCACGCCAAGAAGGTCTTCGTGATCAACGACCTCAGCGCCTACGGCGCCGGTGTCTCGGCCAGCGTCGCCTCGCAGCTGAAGAAGGATGGCGACACCGTGATCACCCAGGGTGTCGACGCCAAGACCACCGACTACGGCCCGATCTCGCAGCAGGTCGTCAACTCCGGTGCCAAGGCTGTCTGGTACGGCGGGTACGACGCCCAGGCGGCGCTGTTCGCCAAGGCACTCGCGGCTGCCGGCTTCAAGGGCATCCGGATCTCCGGTAACGGCGTGAAGTCGTCGGTGTTCACCACGGGTGCGGGTGCTGCCGGTCACGGCTGGTACTTCACCTGCGGTTGCCAGGACGCCACCGTGGCTCCGAGTGCGAAGTCGTTCACGGCTGCGTACACCGCGATGTTCAACACCCCGCCGTCCACGTACTCACCCGAGGCGTACGACGCGACGAACATCCTGATCCAGGCGATCAAGGCAGCGAAGGCCGCTGGCTCGGTGACGCGTTCGACGGTGAACGACCAGGTCAACAAGACTGACTACACCGGTATCACCGGTCAGATCAGCTTCGGCACCGACGGTGACCTTCCTCCGGGCAAGGGCACGGTGAACCTCTTCATCGACCAGGGCGGCAACATCAAGTCCCTCGGTGACATCACCCAGGCGAAGTGACGAACCGACAATCAACCGCCTGACCTGACGGCGAGGGGCTCAGCATCTGCACAAGATGCGGGGCCCCTCGTCGCGGGTTGTAGCCCGGCGCCGCATGCCCAAGCCGCAGCCAAGAGGACGTGCCCGATGACCGACTTCCTGAACTTCCTGATCGCGGGGCTCACCCGCGGCTCGATCTACGCCCTCATCGCGCTGGGGTACACCTTGGTGTACGGCGTCCTGCAGCTGATCAACTTCGCGCACAGCGAGGTCTTCATGTCCGGCGCCTTCGGCAGCCTGATCATCGTCCAGTCCGTCATCGGCCGCGGGGTGCACCACCTGCCCTGGTACGGCGTGACCGGGGTGCTGCTGCTCGGCCTCACCTCGGGCGCCCTGATCGGCGCCATCGTCGCCTGGGGCCTGGAACGGGTCGCCTACAGACCGCTGCGAAAACGAGGTGCACCGAAGCTGGCGTTCCTGATCAGCGCGATCGGGATGTCGTTCTTCCTCAGCCAGCTGGCGGGCAAGCTGTTCAACCGGTTCAGCGACAACAACTTCCCGACGTACTACAACGTCAACAAGCACCTGTTCGACATCCGCGGTGTCCACATCTCGCTCATCCAGACGATCATGATCGTCTCTGCGGTGGTGATGATGCTGTTCCTGGACACGCTGGTCACGCACACCAAGCTCGGCAAGAGCATTCGCGGCGTCGCCGAGGACGCGCAGACCGCGGCTCTGATGGGCATCAACATCGACAAGACCATCTCGCGCACGTTCATCATCGGCGGCGCGCTCGGCGGTGCTGCTGGGTTCCTCTTCGGAAGCGCGTTCACCGTCTACAACACCATGGGCTTCATCCCCGGCGTGAAGGCGTTCGCAGCCGCTGTGCTGGGTGGCATCGGCAACATCCGCGGAGCGATGCTCGGCGGCCTGCTCCTCGGCGTCGTCGAGTCGTTGGTGCCCACCGCACCCTGGGTGGGCGGGCACACCTGGATCGGCACCCAGTGGACCGATGTCGTGGCCTTCGTCGTCCTCGTGCTCGTGCTGATGTTCCGCCCGACGGGCATCCTGGGTGAGCGTCTGGGGCGTGCAGCATGAGCGCCGACGTCAAGACCAACCTCAAGCGGCTGTTGGCCTGCCTGGGCCTCGGTGTCGTGCTCGCCCTGATGATCGGCGACCAGGAGGGCAACCAGACAGACTTCGGCTTCGCCTTCAAGGCAGCCGTGTTCCACCCGCGCATCCTGATCTTCCTCGGGATCGGCGTGCTTCTCTACCTGGCGATGACCTTCCGACCCCGGGTGGCGCCGTACCTGACCCGGGCCGGCGTACGACCGTTGGCGGCGGGTACCGCCTCGGTGGTCGCGTCCTACGGGCTGCTGAACTGGTCCGACAGCGGCAACCTCACCAACGGCAAGCTGAGCACGTTGGCCCACGGCGCCCGCGACACCTCGGGCATCTCGGTGATCGGTCGACTGTTCTTCGGTTCGGCGGTCCCGGGCCTCTACTGGATCCTGTTCGTTCTCGCCATCGCGCTCGCCGCAGCAGCGATCATCGTGCAGAAGAGTGCGCTCGCCTGGGGTGCAGCCGGGCTCTCGGTGCTGGCCGGCGTCTGGGGTTTCGTCGCGCACGAGATGGTGCGCAGCTACCTCCACTCGCCGGATCACTCCACCGGCGCCTTCGTGGCACTGCTCGGCTACGCCACGATCGCGAGCGCGTCGGTGACGGTCGCGCGGACCAGCGGTTCGGAAGCCGCCACCGGAGCCTTCCTGGACCGGATCTTCGGCTGGAAGCCCGGCTTCCCGCTGTTCGTGATCGGTACGGCGGCGGCACTGCTCGGGACGTTCTGGGCATCCTGGTTCTCGCCGACCGACAAGAACACCAGTGTCTTCGGGATGAGCGACCTGTTCCACGGCTATCCGATCAACGGGCTGACCTCGGCCTACCTGGGTTGGTTGGTCTGGGTGCTGCTGGTGGCCTCGGTCGTGGTCGCCGGCGCCGCAACCTGGTTGCAGCACAAACTGCTCGGCTGGGCCTCGGTCCTCGTCGGCGCGGTAGCGCTCCTGATCAGTCTGCTCTCGATGCACAACTTCAGCCGGATCGCCGCCGACCAGAAGTTCGACGGTGCGGTGCAGGCCTGGCAGAACATCGGCACCGGCGCCTGGACGCTGTGCGCCGCGTTCACCGTGCTCGCCGGAGCAGGCTGGATGGTGGCCCGGAAGCCCGTGGATGCTGCCGCCGATCCGGTGTCGCCGAGGCCGATCGGCAGCGACTCGCTGGTCTCCCCCGGGAAGTCGTTCGCGTTCACCCAGGCGATGCTGGTGGTCGTGCTGGCCGGCGCACTGTTCTACCCGCCGACCGCGACCGGCTTCTGGCAGACCGTGCTCGTCACCGAGATCGGCACCTACGTGCTGCTGGCCGTCGGCCTCAACGTGGTGGTCGGCTGGGCCGGCCTGCTCGACCTCGGGTTCATTGCCTTCTACGCGATCGGCTCGTACACCACGGCGTACCTGACCGACACCCTGCCGGTGAAGCCGCCGCACTGGCTGCACCTCTCACCGCTGATGGCGATCCCGTTCGCGATAGCGATCTGCCTGGTCGCCGGCGTCGCCCTGGGGTTCCCGACCCTGCGGCTGCGCGGCGACTACCTGGCGATCGTCACGCTCGGCTTCGGAGAGATCATCCGGATCGTCGCGATCAACGCGAAATCGATCACCAACGGCGCCCAGGGTGCGTTCGGCATCCCGCAGCCGGTGGTGCACCTCGGGCCCCTGCACCTGAAATGGGGGCAGGACCCGTTGCAGTACTGGTACCTGCTGCTGGTCTTCATCATCGTGGTGGTGATGCTGTTCCGACGGCTGGAGAACTCGCGCCTCGGCCGGGCCTGGGCAGCGGTCCGCGAGGACGAGGTTGCCGCTCAGGCGACCGGCGTCAACACCGTGCGGGTCAAGCTGCTCGCCTTCGCGATCGGCGCCTCCACCTCGGGCCTGGCCGGAGTCTTCTTCGCCAGCCAGATCGGGTACATCAACCCGGACAACTTCGTGCTGAACAACTCGATCCTGGTGGTCGCGTACGTCGTCTTCGGTGGGATGGGCTCGCTGTCCGGTGCGATCGCCGGCGCCGCAGTCCTGACCTGGCTGCCCGAGTTCCTCAAGGCCCAGGTGCCCGCCGAGGACAGGCAGATGTGGATCGGCGCGGTGATCCTGCTGATGATGATCTTCCGTCCTGCAGGTCTGCTACCCGCGAAGCGCCGGGCTGCCGAGCTCTCCGGGCTCGACAAGGTCTACAGCGCCGAGACGGCCGCCGTCCCGGCCGGCGAAGGGATGTGACCTGATGACGTCACTGTCACAGAGTCCGGACGTTACTCACCCGCCGACGACCGACGTCGTCTACGACGTTCGCAACGTGACCCTGAAGTTCGGCGGTGTCACCTCGCTGTCGGACGTCTCCCTGCACATGAACCGCGGTGAGATCCTCGCCGTGATCGGCCCGAACGGCGCCGGCAAGACGTCGCTGTTCAACTCGCTGACGGGTGTCTACACGCCGCAGGAGGGGTCGATCCTGCTGGCCGCGCGCGTTGGCGACGCGCAGACCCCGGTGCTGCTCGACCGGAAGTTCGGGCCTTTCTCGCTGGAGCGCCGCAGCCGCAAGACCCACGAGATCAACCACCTCGGGGTCGCCCGGACGTTCCAGAACATCCGGCTCTTCCCGGCGCTGACCGCACTCGAGAACGTCAAGGTGGGCGTCGAGACCCGGCAGACCTCGGGACCGATCTCGGCGATGCTCGGGATGCCGTGGCAGCGCCGCGAGGAGCGCGAGTCCACCGAACGCGCCTACGAGCTGCTCGGGTTCGTCGGGCTGACCCACCGGGCCAACGACCTGGCCGGCTCGCTGGCGTACGGCGAGCAGCGTCGCCTGGAGATCGCCCGCGCACTGGGCACCGAACCCGGCGTGATCCTGCTCGACGAGCCCGCTGCTGGCACCAACCCCGCGGAGAAGCGCGACCTGGCCGACCTGATCCGCAAGATCAACGTCGAGGACAACATCTCGGTGCTGCTGATCGAGCACGACATGAAGCTGGTGATGTCGATCGCGCACCGGCTGGTGGTGCTGAACTTCGGTCAGAAGATCGCCGAGGGTTCGCCCGAGCAGATCCAGAAGAACCCGGCCGTCATCGCGGCGTACCTGGGCACGACCGATGACGAGGACGCTGCCGCCGAGGGAGGGACCGCATGAGCCTGCTCGAGGTCGACGACATCGAGGTCCGCTACGGCGCGATCCGAGCCATCAAAGGCATCTCCTTCCACGTGGACGAGGGTGAGGTGGTGGCCCTGCTCGGTGCCAACGGTGCCGGCAAGACGACCACCCAGAAGACCGTCTCCGGGATGATGCGCCCATCGCTCGGCGAGATCCGGTACGACGGCCAGCGGATCGACGGGCTGCCGGCGCACGAGCTGATCCACCTCGGCATCTGCCACGTGCCCGAAGGTCGTCGGGTGTTCCCGATGATGACCGTCCGGGAGAACCTCGAGATGGGCGCGTTCCGGTTCAAGCGCCCCGACCCGCAGATCTTGGCCCGGGTCTTCGAGCTGTTCCCGCGGCTCCAGGAGCGGATCGGGCAGCACGCAGGCACCTTGTCCGGCGGCGAGCAGCAGATGCTTGCCATCGGGCGCGCGCTGATGGGCAAACCCCGGCTGCTGCTGCTGGACGAGCCCTCGATGGGCCTGGCGCCGCTGATCGTGCGGCAGATCTTCTCCATCGTCAAGCAGATCAACAGCGAGGGCGTGACGGTGCTGATCGTGGAGCAGAACGCCGCCCAGGCGCTCGCGCTCGCCGATCGCGGCTACGTGCTGGAGACCGGCGAGCTGGTCCTGTCCGGCACCGGTCAGGAGCTGCTCTCGGACGACCGGGTACGCGCGGCGTACCTCGGCGAGGAGATCAGCAGCTGACCTGCGCCGACCCCGGTCAGTGCGGGTCGGCGATGTCGACGCCGTGCTCGACCACGCCGTCGGCGACCTCGCGCATCGAGCGCCGCAGGTCCATCGCGGTCTTCTGGATCCACCGGAACGCGTCGGGCTCGGAGAGCCCGAGCTTCTCCTGGAGCACACCCTTCGCACGGTCGACGACCTTGCGCGTCTCGAGTCGCTCGGACAGGTCGGCGACCTCGGCCTCGAGCAGCTGGAGCTCGGCGAAACGGCTCACCGCCATCTCGATCGCCGGCATCAGGTCCGACTTCCCGAACGGCTTCACCAAGTAGGCCATCGCGCCGGCATCGCGGGCGCGCTCGACCAGATCGCGCTGGCTGAAGGCCGTCAGCATCACCACCGGAGCGATCCGCTGCGACGCGATCCGCTCGGCCGCGGCGATGCCGTCGAGGCGCGGCATCTTCACGTCCAGGATCACCAGGTCGGGCCGCAGCTCCTCGGTCTTCGCGATCGCCTGCTCACCGTCCTCGACGGCTGCCACGACGTCGTACCCCTCCTCGGCGAGCATCTCGGCGAGGTCGAGGCGGATCAACGCCTCGTCCTCGGCGATGACGACCCGTCGTCGGTGGGGGACAGCGGAAATCTCGGTCACGGGCCACAGGCTACCGAGTACGGACCCGGGGTGCTGGTCCGGTAGCGTTTGGGCCTGGTTGGCCCCGGTATCCCAACGGCAGAGGAAATGGTTTCAAAATCCATCCAGTGTGGGTTCGAATCCCACCCGGGGCACCAAGAAGTGTCAGTTGCGGCTGCAAGAGTACGGCTATGTACGGACCGCAAAAGCGTTCGGAAGCAGCCCACCTGCTTGCAACCGGCGTGTCACTCAGTGACGTCAGCCGGAGTCTCGGCATCGGTCGCTCGACCATCCGCGACTGGAGCTCGTCCGCGCCGGTACGCGGCTGTCCGGCACCGCACGCCCCGACTCGTGCGTACGCAGCGCTTCTCGGCTTCTACCTCGGCGACGGCTGCATCTCGCGAAACGGCCGGGCATACTCGCTTCGAATTTCGTGCGACGCGAAGTTCCCCGGAATCATCGCCGACGTGGAGGCCTGCATCGAGGCCGTTCACCCTGACCGCCGTACCTACCGTGTCTCGGCACCGGGTTGTGTCGTCGTCCAGAGCTATTGGCAGTACTGGCCGTGCCTGTTTCCGCAGCACGGACCCGGGCGGAAGCACGAGCGGACGCTCGTGATGGAGCCTTGGCAGCAGGCGATCGTCGACGATTACCCTGCGGCCTTCCTGCGCGGGCTGTTTCACTCCGACGGCTGCCGGGTGAACAACGGGACGACCCGTCCAGTGCAAGGCGTACTCAAGCGCTACGAGTACCCACGCTGGCAGTTCACCAACGAGTCGGCCGACATCATGAAGTGGTGCGGTCAGGCGCTCGACCGCACCGACGTCGCCTGGCGGCAGACCAACCGAAGGACGTTGTCGGTCTCGACCCGGGCCGGGGTCGCGCGACTTGATGAACTGATCGGCGTGAAGCCCTAGAGTGGCGCGGTGCTGCTCGGCCCGGACGACCTACTCCCACTGGCTCCGCGACGTGTCCTGATCAGCGGTAGCTCCGGGAGCGGCAAGAGCACACTGGCTCGCGCGCTGGCCACGGACCTCGGCCTGCCGTACGCCGAGATCGACGGGCTCTACCACGGGCCGAGCTGGGTCCCCCGCCCGGAGTTCCTGGACGACGTCCGTTCCCTCGCAGCCCAGGAGTGCTGGGTGAGCGAATGGCAGTACGTCGAAGCCCGACCGATCCTGCTGGCTCACTGCGACCTGGTGATCTGGCTCGACTTCCCTCGACGGACCTCGGTGGCCCGGGTCGTCCGACGCACGCTGAGCCGGCGGTTCCGCCGTACCGAGCTGTGGAACGGCAACCGGGAAGGCCCGCTGTCGCGGATCCTGATCGACCCCGAGCACATCATCCGCTGGGCGTGGACCTCGCACCCGCGGACCGCGGAGCGAGTCTGGGCTGCGCTCGAGGCCGATCCAGAGCTTCCCGTCGTACGGCTCCGAAACCCTCGCGAACTGGCCCGTTGGCGTGCCACACTCGACTGACCGACGACGGCAGGAGACCCGAATGGAACGCACCCTGTTTCTCATTCTCGCGTTGGTCGGCTACCTCGTCGGCGGCGTCTTCGCGTACATCGGGGGCAACACGATCGCCATCGTGTTCGTCGCGCTCGCTTCGGTCCCGTTCCTGATCTGGATCGTCGCTCTCGGGGTCTCGATCGGCCTACGGGACGCCCTGGGGCACCCCACGGACGAGGACGCGACCAGGGAGGCAGCCGATCGCTGGCTCCGGGAGCGCTACGGCACCGGCGCGGCTCGCGTCACTTACTCCGGTACGCCGGAGCCACCTCGTTGATGGCGTCGCCCATCCGGTGGATGCGCAGCGCGTTGGTCGAACCGGGGATGCCTGGAGGACTACCGGCGATGATCACGACGATGTCGCCCTCCTCGACGCGGCCCGCGGCGAGCAGCTGCTCGTCGACCTGACGGACCATCTGGTCGGTGTGCTCGACCTCGACGGTCTTGAAGGTCTCCACGCCCCAGGTCATCGAGAGCTGCGAGCGGACGTGCGCCTCGGGAGTGAACGCGAGGACCGGGATCACCCCGCGGTAGCGGGCAAGCCGACGCGCTGAGTCGCCGGACTGGGTGAACGCGACCAGGTACTTCGCGCCGACGCGTTCGGCGACCTCGGCCGCCGCCTTCGCGACGACCCCACCACGGGTCTTGGGCTGCCAGTCGATGGCAGCCATCCGGGTCAGCTCGTGGTCCTCTGTCGAGGAGATGATCCGGCGCATCACGTTGACCGTCTCGATGGGGTACTCCCCCACGCTCGTCTCACCGGACAGCATCACCGCATCGGCGCCGTCGAGCACCGCGTTGGCAACGTCCGAAGCCTCCGCACGGGTGGGGGCCGGATTGGTGATCATCGACTCCAGCATCTGGGTCGCGACGATCACCGGCTTCGCGTTGCGTCGGGCCTTGGCGACCACGCGCTTCTGCAGGAACGGCACGTCCTCCAGGGGGCACTCGACGCCGAGGTCCCCGCGGGCGACCATGAAGCCGTCGAACGCCTTGATGATCTCGTCGAGGTTGTCGATCGCCTGCGGTTTCTCGATCTTCGCGATCACCGGGAGCATCACGCCCTCTTCGTGCATGATCTTGCGGACGTCCTCGACGTCCTTGGCCGAGCGCACGAAAGACAGCGCGATGAAGTCGACCGTCAGGTGCAGCGCCCAGCGCAGGTCCTCGATGTCCTTCTCCGACAGAGCCGGCACGCTGACCGGTACGCCGGGCAGGTTGATGCCCTTGTGGTCGCTGAGCCGACCGCCGACCTCGACCCGGGTGTGCACCTCGTTGCCGTCGACGCTGGTGACCCGCAGCCGGACCTTGCCGTCGTCGATGAGGATCTGGTCGCCCTCGTTGACGTCGCCGGGCAGGCCCTCGTACGTCGTGGAGGCGATCTCGTTGGTGCCGGAGATCTCGGTGGTGGTGATCGTGAAGGTCTGCCCGGTCTGGACCCGGACACCCCCGTCACGGAACCAGCCGAGCCGGATCTTCGGCCCCTGGAGGTCGGCGAAGATCCCGACACCGTGACCGCTCTCGTCGGAGGCCGCGCGGACCAACTTGTAGGCAGCCTCATGCTGGGCATGGGTGCCGTGGCTCATGTTCAGGCGGGCTACGTCCATGCCGGCGTCCACGAGGGCACGGATGCTCTCCTTCGTGGAGGTAGCCGGCCCGAGCGTGCACACGATCTTTGCTCTACGCACCCGACAAACCTACCGCGACGTACCTTGAACGTTCCAACCGCAGCGCTCAGGCGCGCCTTAACTGCAGGTGAACATCGCCGAGGCGCGCCTCGCGGGTGGTTCAGGCGACGACGGGGCGTTCGGTCGGGGGGATCGGGGCCGGGAGGGTGGTGGCACCGGTCAGGAAGGTGTCCACGGCAGCTGCGGCAGCGCGCCCCTCGGCGATCGCCCAGACGATCAGCGACTGTCCGCGGCCGGCGTCACCGGCGACGTAGACGCCCTCGACCGAGGAGGCGTAGGACCGGTCGCGCACGACGTTGCCGCGCTCGTCCAGGTCCACCCCGAGCTGGTCGACCAGGCCTTCGCGCTGCGGTCCGGTGAAGCCCATCGCAAGCAGCACCAGCTCGGCCGGGATCTCCTTCTCGGTGCCTTCGATCGGCGCGAACTTCGCGTCGACCTCGACCAGGCGCAGCGTCGTCACGTTGCCGTCCGCGTCACCGAGGAACTCCGTCGTGGAGACCGCGTAGACGCGCTCGCCGCCCTCCTCGTGAGCAGAGGACACCCGGAACGTCATCGGGTACGTCGGCCAGGGCTGGCCTGCCGGACGGTCCTCACCCGGGCGCGCCATGATCTCGAGCTGGGTGACCGAGGCCGCACCCTGGCGGATCGACGTACCGAGGCAGTCGGCTCCGGTGTCACCGCCACCGATGATGACGACGTGCTTGCCGGTCGCGGTGATCTGGCTCTCGACGGTCTCGCCGAGTGCGACCCGGTTGGCCTGGGGAAGGAACTCCATCGCCTGATGGATCCCACCGAGCTCGCGGCCCGGCACCGGCAGGTCGCGCGCGATCGTGGAGCCGATGGTGAGCACGACGGCGTCGTAGCGCTCACGGAGCTTCTCACCGGTCAGCTCACCGCCGACGTCGACACCCGGACGGAAGACGGTGCCTTCCCGACGCATCTGCTCGAGGCGTCGGTCGAGGACCTTCTTCTCCATCTTGAACTCGGGGATCCCGTAGCGCATCAGGCCACCGATCTTGTCGGCGCGCTCGTAGACGGCGACCGTGTGACCGGCCCGGGTGAGCTGCTGGGCAACCGCCAGACCCGCCGGACCCGAACCGACGACCGCCACGGTCTTGCCCGAGAGCCACTCCGGCGGCTGCGGACGGACGTTGTGGGACTCGAAGGCCCGCTCGATGATCGAGACCTCGACGTTCTTGATCGTCACCGGGTCCTGGTTGATGCCCAGGACGCAGGCGGTCTCGCAGGGGGCCGGGCAGAGCCGCCCGGTGAACTCCGGGAAGTTGTTGGTCGCGTGCAGACGCTCGATCGCGGCGTCCCAGTCGTCGCGGTACACCAGGTCGTTCCACTCCGGGATGATGTTGCCCAGCGGGCAACCCTGGTGGCAGAACGGGATCCCGCAGTCCATGCAGCGCGACGCCTGCTCGCGGATGATCGGCAGCAGCGCGCGGCCGGGCCCACCCGGGTAGACCTCGTTCCAGTCGTGGACACGCTCGTCCACAGGACGACGGTCGGCGATCTCGCGGCCGCTCTTCAAAAATCCCTTGGGGTCAGCCATGGAGGCTCTCCATCATCTTCATCGCGACATCGCTCTCGGAGAGGCCGTCAGCCTCTGCCTTCGCCTTCGCTTCCATCACGGTCCGGTAGTCACGCGGCATCACCTCGGTGAAGCGCGTCAGTGCGGTGTCCCAGTCGGCCAGCAGTGCAGCCGCGATGTCCGATCCGGTCTCCTCCGCGTGCTGGCGCACCAGCGACTCGAGCGCGGCGTACTCACCCGCCGGTACCGGACCCAGGTCCACCAGCTCGGTGTTGACCTTGCCGCTGTCGAGGTCGAGCACGTACGCCTCGCCGCCGCTCATACCTGCGGCGAAGTTACGCCCGGTCGGTCCGAGCACCAGCACGGTTCCGCCAGTCATGTACTCGCAGCCGTGGTCGCCCACGCCTTCGACGATCGCGGTCATGCCGGAGTTGCGGACGCAGAAGCGCTCGCCGGCCTGACCGCGCAGGAAGATCTGACCCGAGGTGGCGCCGTACCCGATGGTGTTGCCGGCGATGATCTGCTGGGAAGCCTCGAAGGTCGCTGCGCGGTTGGGCCGCACCACGATCCGTCCACCGGAGAGGCCCTTGCCGACGTAGTCGTTCGCGTCACCCTCGAGCCGCAGCGTGATGCCCCGGGGCAGGAACGCTCCGAACGACTGACCGGCCGAACCGATCAGGGTCAGGTCGATGGTGCCGTCGGGCAGACCCTCGGCGCGATACCGCTTGGTCACCTCGTGTCCGAGCATCGTGCCGACGGTCCGGTTGACGTTCCGTACGGCGAGCTGGGCGCGCACCGGTTCACCGCGCTCGAGGGCCGGCTCGGCCAGAACGATCAGCTCGTTGTCGAGCGCCTTGTCCAGACCGTGGTCCTGACCGGTGGTGTTGTGCAGCGCAGTACCAGCGGGGAGCGCAGGCACGTGGAAGATCGGCGAGATGTCGAGCCCGGAGGCCTTCCAGTGATCGATCGCCTTGGCGGACTCGAGTACCTCTGCGTGCCCGATCGCCTCCTCGAGCGTGCGGAAGCCCAGCTCGGCGAGGATCTCGCGGACCTCTTCGGCGATGTACTCGAAGAAGTTCACGACGTACTCGGCCTTGCCGGAGTAGCGCTCACGCAGGACCGGGTTCTGCGTCGCGACACCCACCGGGCAGGTATCGAGGTGACAGACCCGCATCAGGATGCAGCCCGAGACCACCAGCGGCGCCGTGGCGAAGCCGTACTCCTCGGCGCCGAGGAGCGCCGCGATGACGACGTCCCGGCCGGTCTTCAGCTGGCCGTCGGCTTGGACCACGACCCGGTCGCGCAGACCGTTGAGCAGCAGGGTCTGCTGGGTCTCGGCGAGACCAAGCTCCCAAGGACCACCAGCGTGCTTCAGCGAGGTGAGCGGCGAGGCACCCGTACCACCGTCGTGACCTGAGATCAGGACGACGTCCGCATGTGCCTTGGAGACACCGGCAGCGACCGTGCCCACGCCGACCTCAGCGACCAGCTTCACGTGCACCCGAGCGCTCGGGTTCGCGTTCTTCAGGTCGTGGATCAGCTGGGCGAGGTCCTCGATCGAGTAGATGTCGTGGTGCGGCGGCGGACTGATCAGACCGACGCCGGGAGTGCTGTGCCGGGTCTTGGCCACCCACGGGTAGACCTTGTTACCGGGCAGCTGGCCACCCTCGCCGGGCTTGGCGCCCTGGGCCATCTTGATCTGGATGTCGTCAGCGTTGGTGAGGTACTCCGAGGTGACACCGAAGCGACCCGAGGCAACCTGCTTGATCGACGACCGACGCTCAGGGTCGTAGAGGCGCTCAGCGTCCTCACCACCCTCGCCGGTGTTGGACCTACCGCCGAGCCGGTTCATGGCGATCGCCATGGTCTCGTGAGCTTCTTGGGAGATGGACCCGTACGACATCGCGCCGGTGGAGAACCGCTTGACGATCGCGCTGATCGGCTCGACCTCGTCGATGCTGATCGGCGCGCGACCGGTCGAGGTGCCGTCCTTGAACACGAACAGTCCACGCAGCGTCATCAGCTTCTCGGCCTGGTCGTCGACGGCCTTCGTGTACTGCTTGAAGACGTCGTACCGGCCGCTGCGGGTGGCGTGCTGGAGGCGGAAGACCGTCTCGGGGTTGAACAGGTGCAGCTCGCCCTCGCGGCGCCACTGGTACTCGCCGCCGATCGCCAGGTCCCGGTGCGCCGGCGCGATGCCGTCGATCGGGTACGCCGCGCGGTGCCGCATCGCGACCTCCTCGGCGATGACGTCGAGACCGATCCCGCCGAGCTTGGAGGTGGTGCCGGTGAAGTACTTGCCGACGAGCTCCTCGGACAGGCCGAGGGCCTCGAAGATCTGGGCGCCGGTGTACGACGCCACGGTGGAGACGCCCATCTTCGACATCACCTTCAGGACGCCCTTGCCGAGCGACTTGACCAGGTTCTTGACGGCCTGCTCGGGCTCGGACTTCACGTAGAAGCCGTCCCGGGCGAGGTCCTCGACGGACTCCATCGCGAGGTACGGGTTGACCGCGGCCGCGCCGTACCCGATCAGCGTCGCTACGTGGTGCACCTCGCGGACGTCACCGGCCTCGACGATCACGCCGACCTGGGTCCGGGTCTTCTGCCGGACCAGGTGGTGGTGGACCGCGGCGGTCATCAGCAGCGACGGGATCGGCGCATGGGTCGCGTCCGAGTGCCGGTCGGAGAGCACGATGATCCGGGCACCCGCGGCGATCGCGTCCGAGACCTCGGTGCAGATCGCGTCGAGGCGCTCGGCCAGGGCTGCTCCCCCGCCGGCGACCTCGTAGAGACCGCGGGAGACGTGGGTGACGAACCCGGGCATGTCCCCGTCACGGTTCACGTGCCGGATCTTGACGAGCTCGTCGTTGGTGATCACCGGGAACGACAGCACCACCTGGCGGCACGACGCCGGGCCGGGGTCGAGCAGGTTCGCCTCCGGTCCGATGGTGCCGTTCAGGCTGGTCACCAGCTCTTCGCGGATCGCGTCCAGCGGCGGGTTGGTGACCTGGGCGAACAGCTGCGCGAAGTAGTCGAACAGCAGCCGCGGCCGGCCCGAGAGCACCGCGATGGGCGTGTCCGTGCCCATCGAGCCGATCGGCTCAGCCGGGTTGTTCGCCATCGGGGTGAGCAGGACGCGCAGCTCCTCCTCGGTGTACCCGAAGATCTGCTGGCGGCGGGTGACCGAGGCGTGGCTGTGCACCACGTGCTCGCGGTCGGCGATGTCGCTGAGCTTGATCAGCCCGGCGTGCAGCCACTCGTCGTACGGGTTCTCCGCGGCGAGGGTGGACTTGATCTCCTCGTCCTCGATGATCCGGTGCTCCTCGGTGTCGATGAGGAACATCCGGCCGGGCTGGAGCCGGCCCTTGCGCACGATCGTGGCGGGGTCGAGGTCCAGCACGCCGACCTCGCTGGCCAGCACGACGAGTCCGTCGTCGGTGACCCAGTACCGGCTCGGACGCAGGCCGTTGCGGTCCAGGACGGCGCCGACCTGCTTGCCGTCGGTGAAGACGACGCAGGCAGGCCCGTCCCACGGCTCCATCAGCGCTGAGTGGAACTCGTAGAACGCCTTGCGCTTCGGCTCCATGGCGGTGTGGTTCTCCCACGCCTCCGGGATCATCATCAGCACCGCGTGCGGCAGGCTGCGGCCGCCCATGTGCAGCAGCTCGAGGACCTCGTCGAAGGAGGCCGAGTCGCTGGCGCCCGGCGTACAGATCGGGAACAGTCGCTCGAGGTCGCCGGGGATCACGTCGCTGGAGAGCAGCGCCTCGCGGGCCCGCATCCAGTTCCGGTTGCCCATCACGGTGTTGATCTCGCCGTTGTGGGCGATGAACCGGTACGGGTGGCTCAGCGGCCAGCTCGGGAAGGTGTTGGTGGAGAACCGCGAGTGCACCACGGCCACGGCCGACTCGACCCGCTCGTCGACCAGGTCGGGGAACACGTGGTCGAGCTGGTCGGTGGTCAGCATGCCCTTGTAGGCGATGGTGCGGCTGGACAGCGACGGGAAGTAGACGTCAGTCTCGCGCTCGGCCCGCTTGCGCAGGCAGAACGCCAGCCGCTCCAGGCCCATGCCGAGGATCCGGCTCCCGGTGGCGGACACGAAGAGCTGGGCGAACGCCGGCATCGTCGCCAGTGCGGTGGCACCGAGCGAGGACGGGTCCGTGGGAACCTCGCGCCAGCCCAGGACGGTCAACCCCTCCTCGGCGGCGATCTCCTCGATCCGCTGGCGGGTCTTGGCGACCTGCTCGGCATCACCGGGCAGGAAGGCGGTGCCGACCGCGTACGAGCGCGCGGGCGGAAGCTCGAACCCGGCCTCGGCGGTGACGTCGCGGAAGAACCGGTCGGGGACCTGGAGCAGGATGCCGGCACCGTCGCCGGAGTTCGGCTCGGCACCCGCGGCACCGCGGTGCTCGAGGTTGCGCAACGCGGTCAGCGCCTGCGACACGATGTAGTGGCTGGGTACGCCGGTCAGGGTCGCCACGAACGCGACGCCGCAGGCGTCGTGCTCGTTCGTGCCGTCGTACAGACCCTGGGCAACGGGTCGGCCGTACGGGCCCGTTGCAGCAGTAGCGGCTGGCGGGAATGCGCTCATCTGCATTCTCCCGTCGTCATCGTGCGCACGCGAGCGGTCCCCACTGCGGGAACTTGCTCGGTACGGCGGTGGAGGCATGCTGCACAGGACTTCACTGGCCCGTGCGGAAGAAGGATCAGACTACAACAGCGCAGCGGTCCGGCGCCTCTCGGTTTCCCGCACTGGACGCGTGAGGTGCGCCGCACCGTTGGCGCAGGTCAGGACGGCGTGTCGCTCGCGTCGAGGGACTCGGACGCGGCAGCCGGGGCAGTCTCCTCGGCAGCCGGCTCGCGACCCTCGAGCCAGACCGACTCCTCGCGGGTCTCCGGTGCCCGGTGACGACGCCCGGCCAGGACGAAGTAGATCAGCGCGCCGGTGCCGAGGATGATCGAGGTCCACACGTTCAGGCGCAACCCCAGCGGGTGGTACTCGACGGTGTCGATGCGCAGGTGCTCGATCCAGCCGCGGCCGATGCAGTAGACCATCACGTAGAGAGCGAAGGTCCGTCCGAAGCCCAGCTTGAGCTTGCGGTCGAGCCAGAGCACGAAGCCCATCGAGCCGAGGTCCCAGATGCTCTCGTAGAGGAACGTCGGGTTGAACGTGTACGGCGGCTTGGTGAAGTACTTGCCCACGTTGAACCCGTCCGGGAGGTGGGCGGCGTCGATCTTGAGACCCCAGGGCTTGGTCGTGGGCCGGCCGAAGAGCTCCTGGTTGAAGTAGTTGCCCCAGCGCCCGATGGCCTGGGCCAGCAGCAAGGACGGCGCGAGCGCGTCCAGCAGCGGCCGGATCTTGATCCCGGAGCGGCGGCAGGCGATCGCTCCGCCGAGGACACCGCCGGCGATCGCGCCCCAGATCCCGAGTCCCCCGTGCCAGACCTCGAGAGCCCCGACCGGGTTCCAGTGGTGGTCAGGAGCGCTGGAGTGGCTGAAGTACAGGTCGTGGTCGGTGGCCACGTGGTAGAGCCGCGCCCCGACCAGTCCGAACGGCACCGCGACCAGGGCGACGTCCCCGACCTGGCCCTCGCGTCCGCCGCGGGCGACCCAGCGACGCTCGCCCAGCCAGACCGCCGCCACCACGCCGGCGATGATGCACAGCGCGTAGGCACGGATCGGGAACGGACCGAGGTGCCAGACGCCCTGTCCGGGGCTGGGGATGAATTGCGCCACCAGCGAGTGGACCACCAGGGAGTGGGTCATGTCGGCTCCTTCGTGAGCAGGGTGTGGATGTCCGCGGCCATCTCGGCCGGCGAGGTCGTGAAGTTCCAGATCAGCGTGACGCCGGTGCCGACGACCGCGAACACGTACGTCGAGTGACCGACCTCGTAGCCGCCGCCGGGCAGCCTGCGGCCCTTCTCGACGAACACGTGCAGCGGGGTCGCGAGATCCTCGATCGTGCTCAACGGACCGGTGAGTCCGTCGAAGTGCGGGTTGAAGCGGTCCAGGTAGGCGCGCAGGACCGACGGAGTGTCCCGCGCCGGATCGGTGGTCACGAAGCTGACCTGGACCTGGGCCTGCTCGGCCGGACTGAGCCGGGTGACCGCCGAGGCGATCGTGCTCATCACGATCTGGCAGACGTCCGGGCAGTGCGTGTACCCGAAGAAGACCAGCTTGAGCGGGGCGGTCTGCGTCGCGAGCGAGACCGGCTGGTTGCCGGTGCCGGTCAGCGCGAGGTCCGGTACGACGTACGGGTCGGCGAGGTAGCTGCCGTGCAGGCCGTGGTTGCCCGGGGTCGAGACCCCCGAGATCAGGGCGTCGTCACCGTTGCCGCAGCCGGCGAGCACGCTGGATCCGAGGAGCACCCCGGCCGCCAGTCCGAGCAGGCGGCCATCACGCACCGCGGACTCCGGCGGCAAGGTCCTCGGTGAGCGCGCGCAGCGCTGCCAGCCCGGCGGCGGTGTCCCCGCGCGCATCGAGCAGTGTCCGGACGAACGCGGACCCGACGATCACCGCGTCGGCGTAGCTGCCGACCTCAGCGGCCTGGGCACCGTTCGAGACCCCGAGCCCGACGCCGATCGGGAGGTCGGTGTGCGCCCGGGTCCGGCTGACCAGCGGGCCTGCCAGATCGCTGGTGCTGGCCCGGGCACCGGTCACGCCCATCACGGCGGTCGCGTAGACGAAGCCGCGGCAGGCAGCAGTCGTCATCGCCAGCCGCTCCTCGGTCGAGGACGGGGCAACGAGGAAGACCTTGTCCAGCTGGTGCTCGTCCGCGGCCGCGATCCACTCGGCGCCGGAGTCGGGGATCAGGTCCGGCGTGATCAGCCCGGCTCCCCCGGCGCTCGCCAGGTCGGCGGCGAAGCGCTCGACCCCGCTACGTCCGTTCCTTCCGGCTCCGCCGCTCTGCCCGTTCCTTCCGGCTCCGCCGTAGTGCTCGACCGGGTTCCAGTAGGTCATCACCAGGGTCGGGGTGCCGGTCGCGGCGACGGCCTCGACGACGTGGAGGACGTCCACGGTCCGGACGCCGTTCCGGAGCGCCTGCTGGGCTGCTGCCTGGATCGTCGGGCCGTCCATCACTGGGTCGCTGTAGGGCAGTCCGATCTCGATGATGTCGCAGCCGGCATCGACCATCACCCTCAGGGCCTCGATAGATCCGGCCACGTCGGGGAAGCCAGCGGGCAGGTAGCCGACGAGTGCGGCCCTGCCCTCGGCCCGGGTCTTCGCGAAAGCGTCCGCCGAGACGGACCTCATCGGGGCTTCCCGAGCCCGAACCACTCGATGGCCGTGCCCATGTCCTTGTCGCCGCGCCCGGACAGGTTCACCAGGATCGTCGTACCGGGGTGCTCCGCAGCCAGCCTCAGCGAGCCCGCGACCGCGTGCGCCGACTCGATCGCGCAGATGATGCCCTCGGTCCGCGCCAGCAGGGCGAGGGCATCCATCGCCTCGGCGTCGGTCACGGGTTGGTACTCCGCCCGACCGATATCGGCCAGGTGGGCGTGCTGCGGACCGACCCCGGGGTAGTCGAGACCGGCCGAGATCGAGTGCGACTCGATGGTCTGGCCGTCCTCGTCCTGGAGCACGAACGTCCGGGCGCCGTGCAGCACCCCGGCGTCACCGGCGTAGATGGTCGCCGCGTGCCGGTCCGTGTTGACGCCGTCGCCGCCCGCCTCGAACCCCACGATCCGTACGTCGGGGTCGTCGAGGAACGCGGTGAACATGCCGATCGCGTTCGAGCCGCCGCCGACGCAGGCCGTGACGATGTCGGGCAGCATCCCGTCCAGGGCGAGCACCTGCTCACGGGCCTCGTCCCCGATGCCGCGGCAGAAATCGCGGACCATGGCCGGGAACGGGTGCGGTCCGGCCGCGGTCCCGAAGCAGTACGCCGTGTGCTCGACACTCGCGACCCAGTCACGGATGGCCTCGTTGATCGCGTCCTTCAGCGTCATGCTGCCGGACTCGACCGCGATCACCTCGGCGCCGAGCAGGTTCATCCGGGCGACGTTCAGCGCCTGCCGCTCGGTGTCGACCTTGCCCATGTAGACCACGCAGTCCAGGCCGAGGTACGCCGCCGCGGTGGCGGTGGCGACGCCGTGCTGGCCGGCACCGGTCTCGGCGATCAACCGGGTCTTGCCCATCCGCTTGGCCAGCAGCGCCTGGCCCAGGACGTTGCGGATCTTGTGGGCGCCGGTGTGGTTCAGGTCCTCGCGCTTGAGCAGGATCCGGGCACCGGCACGCTCCGAGAGCCGGGTGGCTTCGTAGAGCAGGCTCGGCACGCAAGCGTACTCGCGCAGCATCCGCTCGAACTCGCCGGTGAACTCCGGGTCGACCATCGCCTCGGTCCAGACCCGGGTGAGCTCGTCCAGCTCGGCGATCAGGGCCTCCGGCATGAACCGACCGCCCCAGAGGACGTCGCCGCTCCCGAAGTAGCCGTCCGCGTTCGGGCCCTGCTCACTCATCGTGCACCCCTCGCAACCGGCCCGGTCCGCAGGCCGCGCATCGCTGCGACGGCCGCCTCCGGGTCACCGTTCTTGACCAGCGCCTCGCCGACCAGCACCGCGTCGGCGCCCTCGGCGGCGTACCGGCTCGCGTCGTCGAGCCCGGTGATCCCGGACTCGGCCACCTTGACGACACCGTCGGGAACCAGCGGCGCGAGCCTGCCGAAGGTCGCCGGATCGACCGCGAGGGTCTTGAGGTTGCGGGCGTTGACCCCGACCAGCTCGGCCCCGATCGCCAGCGCGCGCTCGAGCTCCGGTGCGTCGTGGACCTCGACGAGCACCGTGAGTCCGAGTCCGCGCGCGGTCGCGTGCAGGTCCGTCAGGGCGGCGTCGTCGAGCGCGGCGACGATCAGCAGCGCCAGGTCGGCGCCGGCGGCCCGCGCCTCGAGGAGCTGGTACTCGGTGACGATGAAGTCCTTGCGCAGCAGCGGCGTCGGCACGGCTGCGCGGACGGCGTAGAGGTCGGCGAGCGAGCCCGAGAACCGGCGCTCCTCGGTCAGCACCGAGATCGCGTCGGCTCCACCGGCGGCGTACGACGTGGCCAGCGCAGCCGGGTCCGGGATCTCGGCGAGGTCACCCTTGCTCGGCGACCGGCGCTTGACCTCGGCGATGACGCTCAACGCCGGCCCACGGAACGCCGGCATCGGGTCGCGGGCAGGATCCACGTCTGCGAGCTGGGCCCGGACCTCGGCAAGCGGGGTCCGCGCCTGCCGTCCGGCGAGGTCGTCGCGCACACCGGCGATGATCTCGTCGAGCACGGACATGGAGGGCCTCACAGAAGACGCGGTGGAAGGGCAGGCGGGCTGGGCGTCCCTAGGTTCTCACGGGTGGACAACCGTGTTCCGGTGGTTGTCCACAGGAGGACGACGTACGTCAGCAGCTGCCGACGGGCGGTCAGTCGCTGACGTGGTACCCCATGCGCACCATCACGTAGAAGGTCACCAGGGCGATCGGGGCGAGTGCGACGCCGACCCAGAAGACGGGCATCGAGGTAACCATCAGGCCGATCCCGCCCACCACGAAGCCAGCAAGGCCGAGGGTGACGGCGGTCCAGGCTGCGGGGGTGTTCCCGTGGTTGTCCGACATGCGTTCGACTCCTTGCTGAGGCACCGGGACGAGGAGCGTCCCCGGCGCAGGTACGGGCACCACGCATTCTAGGGGGCCGTCGGTCCCGTCGGATCGCGACCCTCGTCGAGGGCCTTCCAGAGCTCGAGGTCCGCCAGCTCCTCCGCCGGGGCCTGCACCGCACCCGCAGCGGCCCCGGCCACGGGGGCGTCGTACCGACTGCTCATCTCGGGCCAGCCCGGAGCAAGTCGGAACGCGCCCAGGAGCGCGGCCACCTGCGCCACGGCACCGATGCCGCAGAGCCAGTACCAGCCGGCGTGGCTCAGGCTGGCGACCGAGCCGGCGCCGCGGGTGCTGAGCTCACGGGCGGCCACGGCGTGCGCGTGCGGTCCCAGGTCGATGACGGTGGCCAGCACCCCCAGCGCAGCCAGCAACCCCAGGACGATGGCCACCCGGCGGGTGCGCAGACGCGCCACCAGGACCACTCCCCAGGCGGCCAGGGCCACCAGCGCCAGCGCGAGCGCCAACGGCGCCGCGTCGGAACCGGAGATCGGCTGACTGACCTTGAAGCCGGCGGCGTCACCGTTCGCGTGCAACCAGGTCCGCGACGCTGCGATCGCCGTCAGGCCGGCCGTGCCGATTCCAGCGAGCATCACCGTCCCGAACGTACGCCGGGCCTCGCGCGGATCTGGCGTCGGCTCGGGCGCGGGGGCGGTGGCCTCAACCATCGGAGGCACCGGTCCCGAGAAGATCGGCGTCGAAGCAGGTCCGGTCACCGGTGTGGCAGGCGGGACCCTCCTGGTCGACCTTGACCAGCAGGGTGTCGCCGTCGCAGTCCAGCCGGACCTCGACGACGTGCTGGCGGTGACCCGAGGTCTCGCCCTTGACCCAGTACTCGGCTCGGGAACGGCTCCAGAAGGTGCCGCGACCGGTCGTCAGGGTGCGGTGCAGCGCCTCGTCGTCCATCCAGCCGAGCATCAGCACCTCACCCGTGTCGTGCTGCTGCACCACAGCGGGCACGAGGCCCTGCTCGTTGCGCTTGAGGCGCTCGGCGATGGCGGGATCCAGGGAGGTCACCGATCAAGTATCCCCGACGTCAGGTAGTGGATTGCTGGGCGACCCACGAACCGTGCAGCCGTCCGTAGACACCGCCCTGCGCAACCAGGTCCGCGTGCCGCCCGCGCTGCACCACCGAACCCCGGTCGAAGACGATGACCTCGTCGGCGTTCTCCGCGGTCGAGAGCCGGTGCGCGATCGTGACGCTGGTACGGCCCTTCATCAGCAGCTCCAGCGCACGCCCGATCCGCATCTCCAGGGCAGGGTCGACCGCGCTGGTCGCCTCGTCGAGCACCAGCAGATCGGGATCGGCGAGGTGTGCGCGGATCAGCGCGACCAGCTGCCGCTCCCCGGCGCTCAGCGACTCACCGCGCTGGCCGACCCGGGTCTCCAGGCCGAGCGGAAGACCGGCGAGCCAGTCCCCCAGCCCGAGCTCGGCGATCGCCCGGCTCACGTCGTCCGGCCCCGCGGCCAGGTCGCCGTAGAGGGCGTTGGCGAGCAGCGTGGAGTCGAAGAGGAAGCCCTCCTGAGGCACCAGCACGACCCGGCGGCGCAAGGAGCCGAACCCGATCTCGCGCAGCTCGTGACCGGCCAGCCGGACCGAGCCGCTCGACGGATCCATCAGCCGGGTCAGGATCTTGGCGAAGGTGGTCTTGCCCGACCCGGTCTCACCGACGACCGCCACCCGGGTACCGGCCTCGATCCGCTCGTTCACGTCGCGCAGCACCAGGGGTCCGCCCGGGTAGGCGAAGTCGACGTGGTCGAACTCGATCCCGAGCGGGACGTGCGGGAGCTGCACCCCGGTGGGTCCGGGGTCGTCCAGGTCCGCCGGCGTGTCCAGGATGCCGATCACCCGGCGCCAGCCGGCGATCGCGTTCTGGGCGTCGGTGAGCACCTGGGTGCCCATCTGGACGGGGCTGACGAACAAGGTCACCAGGAACGCGAACGCCAGCACGTCACCCGACGTCAGGTGGCCGGCCCAGAGGTGCCCCTGGCCGAGCCAGATGCCGATGATCAGCACCAGGGCGTTCGCGAGGCCGGCCGAGACGCCGCCGAGGGAGAACGAGAACGCGGTCAGTCCCTGCGCCCGGGTGCTGGCGATCTGGTACTCGGAGATCGCGTCGTCGATCCGGGCCTGGGTCCGACCCTCGATCGCGTGCGTGCGCACCACCAGCGCTCCCACGACCGGCTCGGAGACGACGGCGAGCATCTGGCCCACCATCCGGCGTACGACGGCGTAGGAGTCCGAGAGCCGTTGCTGGAAGAACCGGAGCGAGGCGAACAGCGGCGCGAAGCACACCCAGACCACGAGGGTGAGCTGCCAGCTGTAGACGAGCATGATCAGCGTCGCGACGACCACCTGGCCGATGCTCACGATCCCGATCACGCCCCCGAAGACCAGGAACTCGCTGACCTGGTCGACGTCGCTGGTCACCCGCGAGACCAGGGCACCGCGCCGTTCGGTGTTCTGGGTCAGCAGCGGCAGGTCGTGGACGTGCCGGAACGCCTTGATCCGCAAGGTGGCCAGCCCCCGTTCGGCGGAGGTGAACAGCCGCGCGGTCATCCAGTAGGACGACACCCCGGTGACCACGATCGCTGCTGCCGCGATCAGGGACATCACGACCACGAACCGGAGGTCGACACCGTGCTGCCCCTTGAGACCGTGGTCGAGGGTCTGCTGGACCGCGATCGGGACGACGACCCGACCGGCGGTGCCCAGCAGGGCGAGCAGGACAGTGCCCCAGAACCCGTCGCGGAGCTCCGGGGAGATCGCCACCCCGCGCTTGATCGTGTCCCAGGCCGAGATGTCCTCACCGGACTCCATCACCGTGCCGGGAGCGGCCAGCAGCTCAGTCACCGACGACCTCCGACTGCTCCTCGCGAGCGTCCTCGTAGGCGTTGACCAGCCCCGCGTAGGCCGGGTTCCGGGCGAGCAGCTGCGCGTGCGGACCGCGGTCGGCGATCCGGCCGTGGTCGAGGAACAACACCTCGTCGGCCAGCCCGATGGTGGCCTTGCGGTAGGCGATCAGCACCAGCGTCGACCCGGCGCCTCCCGAGCCTCTCCCCGATCGCAGGAGTCCGCCGAGGATCCGGGCCTCGACCTCGGGGTCGACCGCCGAGGTCGCGTCGTCGAGGATCATCAGCCGCGGTCGGCGTACCAGGGCCCGGGCCAGCGAGAGCCGCTGGCGCTGGCCACCGGACAGTGTCGTGCCGCGCTCCCCGAGCCGGGAGTCCAGGCCGTGCGGCAGCGCCGCGACGAAGCCGTCCGCCTGGGCCGTGCGCAGGGCTGCCCAGACGTCCTCATCGGGCACGTCCTCGCCCAGCGCGATGTTGTCGCGGACGGAGTCGTCGAACAGGAACGCGGACTGCGGCACCAGCGCCACGTGCCGGGCCAGCTCGCCGGGCGCGAGGTCGCGCAGGTCGGTGCCGTCGACGCGGACGACGCCCGCGCCCGGATCCACCAACCGGGTCAGCAGCGTGGTCAACGTGCTCTTGCCCGACGCCGTCTCGCCGACGATCGCGATCGTGCGCCCGGGCTCGACCGCGAACGAGAGGTCGGTGAAGAGGTCCTGCCCGGGAGCGTAGGAGAACGCGAGGCCGCTCACCTCGAGGCTGGCGCCCTGCGCGTCATCGGTCAGCCGGACGTCGCCGTAGGTCGTGGTGACCGGTTCGTCGAGGACCCGGTGGACCCGACGGAAACCGACGACCGAGCGCGGGAACTCTCCCAGCAGCCAGCCGATCGAACGGATCGGGAACGCCACGATGGTGAGCAGGTACGCGATCGTGACGACATCACCCGGGTTCGCGGTCCCGTGCCGGATCTGCAGCACCCCGACGCCGAGCACACCGAGCACACCGAGGCTCGGGATCGCCTCCAGCATCGGGTCGAAGAAGGCCCGGATCCGGCCGACCCGGATGCCGAGGTCGCGCAGCTGCAGCGCCTTCTCGGCGAACCGCTCGGTCTCCTCGGCCTCCCGCCCGAGCGTCTTGACGACCATGGCGCCGTCGAACGACTCGTGCGCTACCTCGGACAGGTCCGCGCGCAACGCCTGGATCCGGGTGAACAGCGGCGAGGAGAAGTGCTGGTAGGTCAGCGTTGCCAGCGTCACCAGCGGGAAGACCATCAGACCGACCGCGGCCATCGTCAGGTTCACCAGCAGCATCTGGACGACCGCGATCACCATCATCGCGACGGTGCCGACCGCCATCGGCAGCGGCGCGATCGGTGCCCAAGCGGCCTCGACGTCGGCATTGGCGTTGGAGAGCAGCTGCCCGGTCGGGTGCCGCTGGTGCCAGGCCATCGGGAGCCGGAGGTACTGCGCGGTCACCTCGCGCCGGTACGCCGCCTGCAGCCGGTACTGCATCACGCCCGCACCGAGCCGGCGAGCGACGATCCCGACCGCTCGCAGCAGTGCCACCCCCACGAACAGCCCGATCACGGTCCAGACCAGGCCGGACGTGGTCGAGCCGTGCTTGAACGCCGGCAGCACCACGTGGTTGGTCGCCCAGCCGAGCACCCAAGCATCCGCGACCGTCAGCGCCCCGAACAGCACGCTGCCGAGGGTGGACAGCGTGAAGATCCAGGGCTCGCGCTTGATCGCCACCTTCAGGACGCGGAACCCGTCCATCACGGTCGCCCGCGACGGATCCAGCAGGTTCTCGTCGATCGCGGTCTCGGCAGTCACAGTGACCCAACCCTAGGCACGTTGCCCCTGTTCCCGCTGCTCACTTTCCCAGCGACAGGTCAGCCCGCGCCCGGCGGCGACTGCTCGACGGCGAGCAACGCGGCCGCGGCGCGAGCCAGGCCGCGAGCAGCGTCGGTGTCGTCCCCGCGGGCGAGCACGACCGCCATCCGTCGGCCGGGGCGGGCATCGGGCTTGGAGAAGACCCGGACGTCGACGCCCGGGTCGACGGCCATCGCCGCTGCCACGCCGGTCACCCGCGGCGCACCACCAGCAGCGGTCGCCAGGCACACCGCGGTGGCACCCGGGGATAGCAGCGGCACCTCACCGATCGGTACCGGCAGCCCGAGGACGGCGCGCACGTGCAGCGCGAACTCGCTGAGCTGCTGCGTCGCCATCGTCACCATCCCGGTGTCGTGCGGACGCGGCGAGACCTCGCTGAAGAGGACCCGGTCCCCCTGGACGAACAGCTCGACACCAAAGACGCCCGTCCCGCCGAGCGCGTCGGTCACGGCGGTGGCGACCGCGCGCGACGCCTCGAGAGCAGCCGCGGACATCGGGTGCGGCTGCCAGCTCTCGCGGTAGTCGCCGTCCTCCTGGACGTGCCCGATGGGCGCGCAGAACGACGTCCCGCCCGAGTGCCGCACGGTGAGCAGCGTGATCTCGTAGTCGAACTCGACGAACGCCTCGACGATCACCCGGCTCGCGCCGACCCGACCTGACTCCTGGGCGTAGGCCCACGCCCGCGACGCGTCCTCGACGGACCGGATCACCGTCTGCCCCTTGCCGGACGACGACATCACCGGCTTGATGACACAGGGAGCTCCGAGCACGCCGACAGCCTCGGCGACCTCCGCCTCGCTCTCGCAGAAGCGGTACCCGGACGTCGGCAGTCCGAGCTCCTCGGCCGCGAGCCGACGGATGCCCTCGCGGTCCATCGTCAGTCGGACAGCGCGGGCGGTGGGAACCACGTGCAGCCCGTCCGCCTCGAGCGCGACCAGCTCCGGCGTGGCGATCGCCTCCAGCTCCGGTACGACGAGCAGGTGCGCACACGGCCGACCGCGCTCGGCCTCCAGCAACGCCCGCAACGCCGAAGGATCGGTCATGTCGATGACCGCGTGACGCTGGGCCACCTGCATCGCCGGAGCGCCGGCGTACCGGTCCACAGCCAGGACCTCGCACCCGAGCCGGATCGCCTCGATCGCCACCTCGCGCCCGAGCTCACCACTCCCCAGCAGCACCAACCGCACAGCGGCATCAGTCAACGGAGGGCCAGGCGCGAATCCCATGGCCGGACCGTAGCGCAACCAAGGCGACGACCCCGACCCATCGGTGAGCCGCGCGGCACAGACCTGCGCCTGGGCGGGGACCGGGGCGGTGGCGCCCCCGAGCCGTGGATGGGTCTGGCCCCGTGGAGCGAGGAACGAGCGCAACGGCTGGTTGGCTCGGGGGCGCCGTCGACCCGGGCACCGCCCAGGCGCCAGCCGACGACCCAAGCCCCGCACAGGGCGATCCGACCCACCTAGGACGCGAAGCCAGGAAACCTAGTTCGTAGAGACGTGCACGTGATCCTCGTGGTTCGCCGTCTCCGACCCCCGGCTCGGCATCAACCGCCACCCCTCGCTCGCCCGGACCGGGGTCCAGATGTGCTGGCGCCAGATGATGTCGAACAGATCCAGCTCGGCGGCGTGCGCCTTGAGGAAGTCGGCGATCTCGGTACCGAGGGCCACGTCGCTGGTCATGATGTCGATCGCCTTGCCGCTGGCGTGCTCGCCACGGGGCGCGTAGCCGCCGTACGACGTGATCTGCGGGAAGTTGTTGCACACGGCCCGGTAGACCCGGATCGCTCCGGGCTTCAAGCCGCTCTCGACGCCGCTGGTGCCGACGCACGGGGTGTCGACCAGCGGCAGGTCAGCAGGGTCGGTCGGCTTGGCCTTGGCGAGGTACTGGTCGGTGACCCAGAACGCCTTCTTCCCGACGACGACCTGGACGAAGCCGTTGCGCCGTACGCCGGTGACCCGGACGTGGCTCAGGCTCGGGAGCTCGCCGTGGGTGGCGGCGCCATCGGCAGGCCGGACCCGCAGGTCGAGGTCGGCGGTGGTCCAGAGCCGGCCGTCCACCGCGGGCACGTCGGGCAGTGCGGTGCGCACGGCGGATCGCGAGATCGCGGCGGCGCGCCCCTGACCGGTGGCGATGTCGGCAGCCACCTGGTGGCCGAAGTCGATGGTCCGGGAGCCGTGCGAGGTCAGGGTGATCCCGGCGCCGACGACGGCGCAGGTGACCAGTGGAGCGGTGACCAGGCTGAGCTTCAGAGCTCGGCGGTTGCGTGAGGCAAGGCTGTGTCGGCCTCGGGTCACGGGGCGTCCTAACGTTGACGACAGGGCGTGCCCTCCCGGAAAGGGCCTCGCCATCGGACCACGGATCCGCCGACGAAAGCCAACCGGACACCCGACATATGTCCACATACCGGACGTGAGGCGGGCCACCCGGGTGGCCTGGAGCGGTCAGCCGCCGGAGATCTCGGCGGTGTCCTCGTGCACGACCAGGCCGGCGCCGTCGGTGTCGTCGAGCCATCCCTCCGGCAGCACCACGCGCTTGCGCGGGCTCCCCTGGCGACCTCGGGGAGTGCCCAGGATGATGGTCGGGAACGGCTCGTCCGGGTCGAGGTCGGCCAGCAACCGGTCGAGCTCGGCCAGCGTCGAGACCAGCGCCAGCGCGTTCCGCAGGTCTCCGCCGGCACCGAAACCCTTGAGGTACCAGGAGATGTGCTTGCGGAACTCCTTGCAGCCGCGCTCCTCGCCCATGTGCAGGCTGAGCAGCTCGGCGTGCCGGTACATCATCGTGCGGACCTCGCCCAGGGACGGCAGCGTCGCCACCGCCTCGCCTGTGAAGGCAGCCGCCAGGTCCCGGAACAGCCACGGCCGTCCCAGGCAACCGCGCCCGACGACGACCCCGGCGGCGCCGGTCTCGGCGATCATCCGGAGCGCGTCTGCGGCCTCCCAGATGTCGCCGTTGCCGAGCACCGGGATGCCGACGTGCTCGACCAGGGCCGCGATCGGCTCCCAGTCGGCTGTGCCCGAGTAGCCCTGGATGGCGGTCCGCCCGTGCAGCGCGATCGCAGCGGCTCCGGACTCCTCGGCGATCCGACCGGCATCGAGGTAGGTCAGGTGCTCGGGATCGATGCCGAGGCGGGTCTTCATGGTCACCGGGACGTCGTAGCGCGCGGCAGCAGCAACAGCGGCGCTGAGGATCTCGCCGAGCAGGTTCCGTTTCCACGGCAGCGCGGCACCGCCGCCCTTGCGGGTCACCTTCGGGACCGGGCACCCGAAGTTCAGGTCGACGTGCGCGACGCCGTACTCGGCGCAGAGGATCTCGGTCGCCTTGCCGACGTACGCCGGGTCGGTGCCGTAGAGCTGGACCGACCGGATGTCCTCGAGCTCGTCGAAGACCAGCATCGACTTCGTCGTGGTGTCGCCCTCGACGAGTCCGCGGCTGGTGATCATCTCGCAGACGTAGAGCCCGGCGCCCTGCTCGCGGCACAGCCGGCGGTAGGCGGCGTTGGTGATGCCGGCCATCGGCGCGAGCACGACCGGGACGTCGACCCGGACCGAGCCGAGGGTGAGCCCGGCCCCGGGGCCCGGAGCCGACTGCGGGGCGGGTGCTGCGGTCAGGACTTCTTCTTGTTCTTCTTGGTCGCCTGCTTCGGCGTGGTGAGGGCGCCGGTCCACACGATCGGCTCGAAGGCCTGGAGCGGCCGGAAGCTCACGCCGCGCATCGTGCCGTGGTTCGGCACCAGGTAGACCAGGCAGGTGCTCAGGACCGCGTTCGGCGCGAACGTCGTCGGGAGCGGCGTCGAGGGGCACTGGGTGAACGAGTTGGTGAAGCTCGAGGCCTGGATCAGGGTGTTGTCCTGGCTGACGGCCCACAGCGGGATCGGCGTCTGGCCGACGTCGCCGTCGCCGACGTTCTTGACCCGGACCCGTACGTAGTAGGGCGTGGACGCCTTGGTCTGGTCGTCGAGGACGTAGGTGTTGAGGTCCGCGATCGAGCCCTTGGTCGCCGACACGACCGTCAGCTGCAGGACCGTGTTGCGTTGCGGGTTCGGCTCGTAGGCGACCTGGGCAGGCTCGCCGAAGCGGAGGTTCGCACCGGCCCTGGTCAGCGTGACGCCGGCAGGAACGTTGACGTTGCCGGTCGGCAGGGTCACGATCGGCTTCGCCACGTCCTTCCGGGGCGCGTCACCGCAACCCGTGAGGGTCAGGGCAAGGGCGAGCAGGACGACGGACGAACGCGCGCGCAGGATCACCCGCACATTGTGCACGGCCGGACCCGGCTTGGCCGGTAAGCGCGTCAACAACCGACGAGGCGCTCGGCGAACCAGGAGCGCAGCCCTTCCAGCGAGATCCGTTCCTGGTTCATCGAATCGCGTTCCCGGACGGTGGCGGCACCGTCCTCGAGCGAGTCGAAGTCGACCGTCACGCAGTACGGCGTCCCGATCTCGTCCTGGCGGCGGTAGCGCCGCCCGATCGCACCGGAGTCGTCGAACTCGACGTTCCAGTACTGGCGCAGCTCCGCGGCCAGGGCCTTCGACTTCGGCGAGAGGTCCTCGTTGCGGCTCAGCGGCAGCACGGCGATCTTCACCGGCGCCAGCCGGGGGTCGAGCCGGAGCACCGTGCGCTTGTCGACGCCGCCCTTGGTGTTCGGGGCCTCGTCCTCGGTGTACGCGTCGACCAGGAAGGTCATCAGGCTGCGCGAGAGCCCGGCAGCCGGCTCGATCACGTACGGGAAGTAGCGCTCGTTCGCGGCCTGGTCGAAGAAGGACAGGTCGCTCCCGGATGCCTCGGAGTGCGTCTTGAGGTCGAAGTCGGTGCGGTTCGCGATCCCCTCGAGCTCGCCCCACTCCGAACCGGCGAAGTTGAACCGGTACTCGATGTCCACGGTCCGCGTCGAGTAGTGGCTCAGCTTCTCCGGCAGGTGCTCGAAGTGGCGCAGGTTGTCGGGGTTGATGCCGAGGTCGACGTACCAGGCGGTGCGGTGGTCGATCCAGTACTGGTGCCACTCCTCGTCCTCGCCGGGCTTGACGAAGAACTCCATCTCCATCTGCTCGAACTCGCGGGTCCGGAAGATGAAGTTGCCCGGCGTGATCTCGTTGCGGAAGCTCTTGCCGATCTGGGCGATCCCGAACGGCGGCTTCTGCCGGCTCGAGGTCACGACGTTGGCGAAGTTCAGGAAGATGCCCTGCGCGGTCTCGGGGCGCAGGTAGTGCAGGCCGGACTCGTCGTCGACGACGCCGAGGTAGGTCTTGAGCAGGCCGGAGAAGCTGCGCGGCACGGTCCAGGCGCCGCGGGTGCCGCAGTTCGGGCACGCCAGCGTCTCCAGGGACACGTCGTCGGGGTTGACCTCCTTGCCCTTCTTCGCCTCCTTCTCGGCGAACGCTTCCTGCAGGTGGTCCGCGCGGTAGCGCTTGTGGCACGACTGGCACTCGGTCAGCGGGTCGGCGAAGGTCGCGACGTGTCCGCTGGCCTCCCAGGTCTGGCGCGGCAGGATCACGCTGGAGTCGAGGCCGACGACGTCCTCACGGGACTGGACCATCGAGCGCCACCACTGGCGCTTGATGTTCTCCTTGAGCTCGACACCGAGCGGTCCGTAGTCCCAGGCCGAGCGGGTGCCGCCGTAGATCTCCCCGCACGGGAAGACGAATCCGCGCCGCTTGGCGAGGGAGACGACGTTGTCGACGGTGGAAGCGGGCGCCTTGGCCACGGTTCTTCAGCTCCTGGACTGGTCTTGCCGGTGCCGACTGGCTGCCGGCGAAGCGAAGGGCCACCCTACCGAGCAGCCCGGGCACCCGACGACCGGGTTTGTCCCGCGTCGGTCGGCCGATCTCACTCGAAGGTGCGCGGCAGAGCCTCGTTGAGCTCGCCCTCGACGGGTTCGTACGCGCTCGCCTCGTCGATCGCCCGGCTCAGGATCGGCACCGCGCCGGCCTTCACGTCGTACGACGACAGCGCCCGGCGGTAGCTACCGACGTTCGTCCACCGCGTGACCATCACCCAGAGCCCGGGATCGTCGAGGTTGCGGCCAAGGCGGGCGTCCTCGCAACCGGTCTGGGCCGAGAGCAGCGCGAGGGCACCCTCCAGGTCGGACCGGATCGAGACGTCGTCGCCCGCGGAGCGGAAGCGGTTCACCACGAGCACGGGAGCCAGGCTAGTCGTCGACGGCGACGACCAGAGCCACTTGACAATGATTCTCATTCCGAATGAGAATCATTGTCATGTTGCGACGACGTCTGCTGGCCCTGGCCGTCCTGGCCCTGTTGCCGCTGACCGCGTGCAGCGGGATCGCCGACGACGGCAAGCCCCAGGTGGTGGCGTCCTTCTACCCGTTGCAGTTCGTCGCCCAGCGGATCGTGGGAAACCACGCCGACGTGACCAACCTGACCAAGCCCGGTGCCGAGCCGCACGACAGCGAGATCACCCCGCGCCAAGCGGTGCTCGTCTCCCGGTCCGTCGTCGCCCTGTACGAGAAGGGCCTGCAGCCCGCGGTCGACCAGGTGATCGCGAACGACCCGCCGAAGTATGCCGTCAACGTCACCAGCATCGTCAACCTGTCGGCCGTGCCGCCCGGACTCGGTGACGAGTACGCGAAGAGCAACGACGGCAAGGCCGGGGACCCGCACTTCTGGCAGGACCCGAACCTGCTCGCGAAGGTCGCCGACACCTTCACCGCGACCATGGTGAAGGCCGATCCGAAGAACGCCGCCGACTACCAGGCCAACAACGTCTCCCTGCAGGCCGACCTGAAGGCCCTGGACACTGACTACCGCACCGGGCTGGCGCACTGCACCTCCCGCAGCCTGGTCGTCAGTCACGACGCCTTCGAGTACCTCGGCCGCCGCTACGACCTGCAGGTGCACCCGATCGCCGGCATCTCCCCCGACGCCGAACCCTCGCCGAAGCACCTCTCCGAGCTCTCCAACCTGATCCGGACCGACCACATCACCACCGTGTTCAACGAACGGCTCGCCAGCCCCAAGCTCGTGGACGCGCTGGCGGGCGACCTGCACATCGGTACCGCGGTCCTCGATCCGATCGAGGGCCTGAACAAGTCCGACCCGCAGGCGACGTACCTGACCCTGATGCGCGCGAACCTCGCGGCGATCCGGAAGGCGGACTCCTGCTCATGAACGACCCAGATCCCGAGGTGCTGCGGGTATCCGACGGGGCCGTCTCGCTCGGCGGCCGGCCTATCCTGCGTGACATCGACCTGTCCGTGCGCAGCGGCGAGGTCGTCGCGCTGCTCGGTGCCAACGGCTCCGGGAAGTCGACGCTGGTCAAGGCGATCGTCGGGCTCAACCCGATGACCAAGGGGTACGTCGAGCTGTTCGGCACCCGGCTCGAGGTGTTCTCCCAGTGGCCGCGACTGGGCTACGTCCCGCAGCGCTCGACGATCGCTGCGGGAGTGCCGTCGAGCGTCTGGGAGGTGGTGGCGTCGGGCCGGATGTCGCGACGCCGCCCGCTGATGCCGTTGCGCGGCGCCGACCGCGCTGCGATCGCCGCAGCGATCGACCAGGTCGGGCTGACCGACCGCACCCGGCACCAGGTCAGCACCTTGTCGGGAGGTCAGCAGCAGCGGGTGCTGATGGCGCGGACGCTCGCCGGCGAGCCCGAGCTGCTGGTGCTCGACGAACCGAACGCGGGCGTCGACCTGGCCAGCCAGCACGACATCGCCGACACGCTCGCAGCCCGCGCAGCGATGGGCTCCACGATCCTGGTCGTGCTGCACGAGCTCGGACCGTTCGAGCCGCTGATCCAGCGCAGCGTCGTGATGCGCGAGGGCCGGATCGTGTACGACGGCCCCCCGGTCCAGAACGACCACGACCACGGCCATGCACACCACCACCCGGCTCCGGCCCGTACCAGCGTCGGTCCTCGCGTTGCCGCGCCCCTGGACGGAGATGCCTGATGTTCGACGTCCTGCTCTCCCAGCTCATGCTCCGGGCCCTGATCGCCGCAGCCGTGACCGGTCTGGCCGCACCGACCGTCGGTACCTACCTGGTGCAACGGCGGCTGTCCCTGCTCGGCGACGGCATCGGCCACATCTGCGTCACCGGGGTGGCGCTCGGCCTGCTCACCGGCACCTCGCCGACGTTCTCGGCGATCGTGATCGCCATCCTCGGCGCGTTGCTGATCGAGCTGATCCGGGCCAGCGGCAAGGCGTCCGGGGACGTGGCGCTCGCGCTGCTGTTTTACGGCGGCATCGCCGGCGGGCTGGTGCTGATCCAGCTGGCCGGCAACGGGGCGTACGCCCTGCAGGGGTACCTGTTCGGCTCGATCACGGCGATCTCCTGGTCGGACGTCTGGGTCAGCGTCGTGCTCGCAGTGGCAGTGATCGTGCTGTCGATCACCCTGCTTCCCCAGCTCTTCGCGGTCTCCAACGACGAGGACTACGCCCGGACCACCGGCCTGAAGGTGCGCTACTACAACGTCCTGATCTCGGTGCTGGCAGCAGTGTCGGTCAGCGTCGCGATGCGCACCGTCGGGCTGCTCCTGGTCAGCGCCCTGATGATCATCCCGGTCGCCACCGCGCAGCAGTTCACCCGCGGGTTCCGGATCACGATGTTCTCGGCCATGGGGGCCGGAGCGCTGGCCGCGCTGAGCGGGGTCACCACGACCGCGTTCATGGATGCGCCGCCGGGACCGATGATCGTCCTGGTCGCGCTGGCCGGCTTCGCACTGACTGCTCCGATCGGCCTGGTCGTCCAGCGCCGTCGGAAGGCGCTGGTGCCGTTCCCGGCCGATGTCCCCCCGGAGCCGCAGGCCGTCGAGGAACCACATCGCCACGAGCACGGACCGGGCTGCGGACACCTCGCCGTCGAGCACGGCAACCACATCGACTACATCCACGACGGACACCGCCACGCCGTGCACGGAGGCCACTATGACGAACACTGATCCGACCAGCGAGCCGGCACTGCGTCCGACGCGACAGCGCCGCGCCGTGGTCACCGTGCTCGAGGAGTGCGGCGAGTTCCGCAGCGCGCAGGAGATCCACGACGCCCTGCGTACCGGTGGCGACACCGTCGGCCTCTCCACCGTCTACCGGACCCTCCAGGCACTGGCCGACGCGGGTGAGATCGACACCCTGCGCTCCGAGGGCGGCGAGGCCGTGTACCGGCGGTGCAGCGGTAGCCACCACCACCACCTGGTGTGCCGGACCTGCGGGGCAACCGTCGAGGTCGAGGGCCCCGCGGTCGAGAAGTGGACCCGTTCGGTCGCCGACCAGCACGGCTACACCGACGTCAGCCACACCCTGGAGATCTTCGGCACCTGCAGCGCCTGCGCCTGATTCAGACGAGGTCCTCGGCGGCGCCGAACTTCCTGTTGCGGCGCGCGTACACCTCGATCGCCTTCCAGAGCTCGATCCGGTCGACGTCGGGCCAGAGCACGTCGGAGAAGACGAACTCCGAGTACGCGGCCTGCCAGAGCATGAAGTTGCTCAGCCGCTCCTCCCCCGAGGTCCGCCAGACCATGTCGGCGGACGGCAGCTCGGGGACGTAGAGGTAGCGCTCGAAGGTGCGCTCGTCGATCCGGTTCGGGTTGACCTTCCCGGCGGCGACGTCGAGCGCCAGCGCACGGGCCGCGTCGGCGATCTCGGCCCGGCCGCCGTAGTTGACGCACATCGTCAGGGTCAGCACGTCGTTGTCCTTGGTCAGCTCCTCGGCGACCCGGAGCTCGTTGATCACCGAACGCCACAGTCGCGGCGCACGACCGGCCCACCGGACCCGGACGCCGAGCTCGTGCAGCTCCTCGCGCCGGCGCCGGACCACGTCCCGGTTGAAGCCCATCAGGAACTTGACCTCGTCAGGTGACCGGGACCAGTTCTCGGTCGAGAAGGCGTACGCCGAGATCGCCTTCACCCCGATCTCGATCCCGCCCTTGACCACCTCGACCAGGGCCTGCTCGCCGCGCTCGTGACCCGCCGTACGCGGAAGGCCGCGCTGGTTGGCCCACCGCCCGTTCCCGTCCATGATCACGGCGATGTGCTCGGGAACCAGGTCCGCCGGCACCGCGGGCGGACGGGCACCGCTGGGGTGCGGTTCCGGTCGCGCGAAGGTGGAGCGCGCTACGGCTCGCGGGGTCTCACGTCGGGATCTACGCACGGGCACAGACTCTCATCCGCCGGTGGTCACGAGGTGGCGTAGGGCATCGATCGCAGGCCGCGCTCGAGGTGCCAGGCCAGGTACGAGGACACCAGCCCGCGGGCTTCACGCCGGTCCCGGTCCGCTGCCTCGTCGACCGAGGTCCAGTCACCGGCCAGCAGCGCGCCGAGCAGCTGGAGCGTGCCCGCTCCGGGGTGCGCCGAGCCGGGCATCCGGCAGCCCGCGCACAGCACGCCGCCGGACGCCGCGTGGAAGTCGCGGTGCGGTCCCTCGAGCCCGCACCGGGCACAGGCGTCGAACGAGGGCGCGTAGCCGGCCACCGCCAGCGAGCGCAGCACGAAGGAGTCCATCACGTCGGTCGGACGGTGGCTGCCCGCCGCCATCGCCCGTAGTCCGCCGACCAGCAGCTGGTACTGCTGCACCGAGGGCTCGCGTTCCTCCGCGACCAGTCGCTCGGCCGTCTCGAGCATCACCGACGCGGTGGTGTAGCGGTCGTAGTCGTTGCTGATCGGCTCCCCGAACGACGCGAGGGTCACGGCCTGGGTGATCACGTCGAGGTTCCGTCCCTCGGCGAGCTGGAGGTCGACGTGGGTGAACGGCTCGAGCCGGGAGCCGAAGCGGCTGGTGGTCCGGCGTACGCCCTTGGCCACGGCACGGACGATCCCGTGCTCACGGGTGAGCAGGGTGATGATCCGGTCGGCCTCTGCGAGCTTGCGCGTGCGCAGCACGACCGCTTCGTCGCTGTACAGGGGCATGGCCCCATTGTCCCCCGCGGCCGGTCAGCCGGGACGCGCGACGCGCGGCCCGGCCAGCGGGAGCCGGACCTCCAGGGTGGTCCCCACCCCGACCGTGCTGGTCACGTCGATCGAACCGCCGTGCGCCTCGATGATGGTCTTCGAGATCGCCAGCCCCAGGCCGGTCCCCGGGATCGCGTCCGTCTGCACCCCGGGTGACCGGTAGAACTTCACGAACACGTCCCCGAGCTCCTCGTGCGGGATCCCCCGCCCGGTGTCGCAGACGCGCAGCACGGCGTCGCGGCCCTCGCGGTGCACGAAGCCGGTGATGCTGCCCCCGGTGGGGGTGAACTTCACCGCGTTGTTGAAGATGTTGTCGACCACCTGCGCCAGCCGCTCGGTGTCGCCCTGGACCTCGAGGACGGCCCGGCCGACCTCGACCTCGAAGCGCAGCCCGGCGACCCGGGCGGCCTTCTCCGCCTCGATCGCCGAAGCCCGTACGACGCCGGCGAACGAGATCCGGCCCAGGTGCAGCTCGGCCTTGCCGAGCTTGAGCGCATCGGAGAGCAGGTCGTCGACCAGGCGGTGCAGGCGTCGGGCGTTGCGCTGCACCGTCTCCAGGAACGGACGGGCGTCCGCCGGGATGCCTTCGACGTCCTCGAGCAGGACGTCGACGTACCCGACGATCGACGTCAGCGGCGTGCGCAGCTCGTGGCTCACCGTCGCGACGAACTCGTCCTTGAGCCGTGCAGCGGTCATCAGCTCGGTGATGTCGTGGTACGCCAGGACCGCACCGTCGAACCGACCGTCAGCGGTGAAGAACGGCGACACCGAGACCGCGAAGGCGCGACGCGAGGCGATGTCGCCGCCGACCCAGATCACGTAGTCCCGCAGGGTCTCGCCGTGCATCGCCCGCCAGGTGGGCAGCTCCTCGGCGGCGAGCTCGCTGAACCCGTCGGGACCGAAGGTGCGTCCTGCCCGGTCCAGCGGACCCTCGACGCCTCCGACCGTCTCCAGGAAGCGCTGGTGCCGCGGGTTGATCGAGACCACCCGTCCCTCGGCGTCCAGGGCGAGCAGACCGACGTCGACGCTGTTCAGGATCGCCTCGTTGAACCGGCGCTGCTCGGCGCTGTCTCCGACAGCGCGCTCCAGCATCCGGCGGGCGTCCGCGGCCTCGGCCACCTTCGCCTGCCAGAGCTCGGCGGTCACCACGACGACCACGATGCAGAGGCTGGCGATCAGCAGCTGCTGCGCCGTCCGCGCGATCGCCGGCGGGGTCTCGGCGCTGGCCAGCATCGGCAGCACCACCGTCACCAGGACCGTCAGGATGGTGACCGTGATGCCGCGACGGCCGAACTGCAGACCGAGCCAGATGGCGGGAAGGACCACCACGATGCCGGCCGTGCTCTCCGGATCGAGCCGCATCGCCGAGAGCGCGACCAGGTCGAGGATCGGGACCACGATGCTCCAGCGCGCAGGAGCCACCCCGAACCCGAGCGCCAGCGCGCACAGGGTCGCGACGCCGGCGATGATCAGGCCCGAGCGGTAGCTGGACTGGAACACCCCGGAGCCGTGCAGGTGCACGTACAGGACGTCGGCAAGCACCGGGACCAGGAACAGGAATTGCGCGACCCGAGGATCAGCCTGCTCGCCGCTGAGCAGTTGCTGGATCCCCCGGACGAGGGCAGATCGGGAGCGCACCGGACGGGTCCCTTCGCAGACGTTCCCCTGGGTTACCGAGGGTAATCGGGCCGGCTCCCGGAAACCCGCACAATGGACAAAGCCTCCGAAACCTCACCGCGTGTCGTCGGCGAGCGGTGCGCTCAGGAAGAGGCACCCAGGGCTCGGCCTGCGGCCGGTCGTCGGAAGCACTCCTCGACGAACTCGATGGCCAGGCCGTCGAGCCGGTCCGGTCGGAGCCGCCACTCCAGGATGCTCCGGGAGCGCACGAACCGGGAATCGGCGAGCTCCTCGGCCAGCATCGCCGCATCGGCCGCAGGGTGGATCGGGTCGTGCTCGTGCCCGACGATCAGGGCCGGGACGTCGATCCCGGTCCGTTGCCTGGCAGACGGGGCCAGCCGACCGAACAGGATCCCGTGGACGGCAGCGGCCATCGCCGCCGGCCGCTGCTCCAGGGTGTCCAGGCCGACCCCGGCCCAGAACGGCACCAGACCCCGAGGGACCGCCCGTGCCGCCAGCCGGACCCCGGTGACCGCGAGCGGTGCGAAGCGGGCGACGAACAGCAGCGGCGCGAAGGCCAGGATCCCGGCCTCCACCGCGTTGTCGAGCACCGGCATCTCCAGGACGAGCCCCTGGACCCGGTCGGGTGCGAGCACCGCGGCCTCGAGGGCGACGTTGGCGCCGAGCGAGATCCCGCCGAGGACTGCGGTGGACGCATCGAGGTGGTCGAGCAGGGCGATCACCTGCTCGGCGAACGCGGTGGTCGAGTAGAGCAACGGGTCGGCGGGGCGGTCCGACCGGCCGTGCCCGAGCAGGTCCAACGTCACGACGTGCGCACCCGTCGCGGCCAGCTTGCGCGCCATCGGCTGGTGCATCGTGCGCGGCATCAGCTGCCCCGGGAGCAGCACCACCCAGCGCTCGCCGGCGCCGTACTCGGTGTACTCGAGGCGGTGGTCGTCGCAGAAGAACTGCCCGATGCGTTCGGAGACGAGCGTCATGCCGCCAAGCCTGCCATGACGCCCGCCTCCGCCGCGGTAGCCGGGCTCAGGCGCGGTTGACCGCGGAGACGACGGCCTTCAGCGACGCGGTGACGATGTTCGCGTCCAGGCCGACCCCCCAGAGGATCTCGCCGCGGACCGCGCACTCGACGTACGCCGCCGCGATCGCGTCACCGCCCGAGGAGAGCGCGTGCTCGGAGTAGTCGAGCACCCGGACGTCCAGCGGCTCCGGCACCACCGCCTGCGGCAGGGTGTTGAGCACCTCGACGAACGCGGCGATCGGGCCGTTGCCGGACCCGGTGAGCTGCATCGGCTCGCCGGCCACGACGATCCCGACAGCGAGCTCGTCCTTCTCCCCCGCTGCCGAGGACGAGTGCACGGTGTCCAGGCGCAGCGGGGCCTCTCGGTCGAGGTACTCCGCCTGGAACGTGGACCAGATCTCCTCGCCGGTGATCTCCTTGCCGGAGTCGTCGGTCGCGTGCTGGACGACCCGGCTGAATTCGATCTGCAGCCTGCGCGGCAGGTCCAGCTTGTGCTCGGACTTGAGGATGTAGGCGACGCCGCCCTTGCCGGACTGGCTGTTGACCCGGATCACGGCCTCGTAGGTGCGGCCGACGTCCTTCGGGTCGATCGGCAGGTACGGCGCCTCCCAGGGCACCTCACCGACGGGGATGCCCTGCTCGGCGGCGATCCGGTCCAGGTCTTCGAGGCCCTTCTTGATCGCGTCCTGGTGCGAGCCGGAGAACGCCGTGTAGACGAGGTCGCCGGCCCACGGGTGCCGCGGGTGCACCGGCAGGTTCGTGCAGTACTCGACCGTACGGCGGACCTCGTCGATGTCGCTGAAGTCGACCTGCGGGTCGATGCCCTGGCTGAACAGGTTCATCGCCAGGGTGACCAGGTCGACGTTGCCGGTGCGTTCGCCGTGCCCGAACAGGCAGCCCTCGACCCGGTCCGCGCCGGCCATCAGGGCCAGCTCGGTGGCAGCGACCGCTGTACCGCGGTCGTTGTGCGGGTGCAGGCTGATCGCCGAGTGCTCGCGGCGGGTCAGGTTCCGCGCGAAGTACTCGATCTGGTCGGCGTACGTGTTCGGCGTCGACATCTCGACGGTCGCCGGCAGGTTGAGGATGATCTCGCGACCGGCCTCCGGCTGCCAGATGTCGGAGACCCGTTCGCACACCTCGAGCGCGAAGTCGGTCGGCGTCTGGGTGAAGATCTCCGGGCTGTACTGGTAGCCGAAGTCGGTGCCCTCGAGCAGCTGTTCGGCGTACTTCATCACCCACTCGGTGCCGCGGGTCGCGATCGCGATGCACTCGGCCTCGCTCACCCCGAACACCACCCGCTGGAACAGCGGGGCGGTGGCGTTGTAGAGGTGGACGGTGGCGTTGGGCGCACCGGCCAGCGACGAGACGGTCCGCTCGATCAGGTCCTCGCGGGCCTGGGTCAGCACCGAGATCCGGACGTCGTCGGGGATCTTGTCGCCCTCGACGAGCTGGCGGACGAAGTCGAAGTCGGTCTGGCTCGCAGCCGGGAATCCGACCTCGATCTCCTTGTAGCCCAGCTTCACCAGGAGCTCGAACATCGTCATCTTGCGGGACGGGCTCATCGGGTCGATGAGTGCCTGGTTGCCGTCGCGCAGATCGGTGGAGAGCCACCGGGGCGCGTGCGTGATCTTCTGGTCGGGCCAGGTGCGGTCAGAGACGGTGACCGGCTCGAAGGCCCGGTAGCGGCCGAACGGCATGCCGCTGGTCTGCTGGGTGTTGCTCGACCGGCTCAGGTGGATCGAGGAGCTGGCGGATGCGTTGCTGTCTGTCATGGATTCATCTCTTCGCTGGAAGGTGGTGCCGGCGTACACGAGCACTCCGCAGCGAGGGGGTCCGACGTGGTTCAGACCTCGCTGCGGCAGCGAAGAAGGAGCTGGCGCATCAACATGACCGGATCAGCATAGCGAATGTCCTGGACTGAGTGGGGCTGGTGCTCAGGTTCGCCTGCTGAAGGTGACCTTGCCGTTCTTGCTGGATTTCATCTGGTAGCGGGCGTTGTGGGCCAGGGTGTGGTGTCGGGGGCAGAGCGTCAGGCCGTCCTTGACCGAGGTGTTGCCGTTCTTGATCCACTCGATGAGGTGGTGGATGTGGCACATCCCGGGGGGCCAGTCGCAGTCCTCGGCAGCACAGCCGCCGTCTCGTAGGCCGATCGCGAT